>CACZUZ010000008.1 GCA_902784465.1 uncultured Bacteroidota bacterium | reverse complement strand
ACAAGGATGTGGATAGTCTGTTGCAATCTGACACCTGACACCATCGCCTAGCCGTTATTTCTTCAATCAGACAATCAATGACACGATGGGCAACTCTTTTAGAGACATAGACAAGAACGCGCCAGCAATCCCGTGCGGTATTGCTGGCGCGAAGGTTTGATTCCGTTGACTCCAGGTTAGTCTATCAGGGTCATCTCGTCGACCAGGTGCTTGGCACCGGCGAACTTGTCGATGATGAAGAGGCAGTAGCGGATGTCGAGGCAGATGTTGCGGCAGTAGTCGGGGTCGAAGAGCAGGTCGCTCATTGTGCCTTCCCAGCAGCGGTCGAAGTTCAATCCTATCAGTCGTCCGTCGGCATCGAGCACAGGGCTTCCGCTGTTGCCGCCAGTGGTGTGGTTGGTGGCTATGAAGCCCACCGGCATGTCGGGGCCGGCAGCGCGGTTGGCGGGGTCGAGCAGTCCATAGCGGCCATAGTCCTGGCGGTAGTAGAGACTCTTGAGCTTGGGTTCAACAACATAGTCGTATATGTCGGGATTCTCTTTCTCCATGATGCCTTGCAGGGTGCTGTAGGGCTTGTAGTAGACGCCGTCGCGGGGGCGGAAACCCTCGACATGACCGTAGGCCACACGCAGTGTCAGGTTGGCGTCGGGGAAGAAGTTGACGTCGGGCTGCATCTCCATCATGCCTTTCACGTAGCTGCGCATCAGACGCTGTATGTCGGCGTAGGCCTTCCCGTAGGAGGCTATCTTTTCGGCATCGCGGGCTATCGATATGGCCTGGTCGTAGAGCTTGACGCCGGGGTCGTCCTTGAGCTTGTTGGCTTTCCCCGTGTTGTAGCCGTCGAGGAATTTGCGTAGCTTCTCTTTGTCGTTGAGCATGGAGCCGTCGTAAATCTTCTCCAGCTTGGCTTTGATGGCGTCGGTGCCTAGTGCGGCATCGCCAAGGTAGGTGGCGTAACCGGCTTTCCACATATAGACGAATGTCTCGACGAAGATGGCACGGTCGACAGCGGTGTGGAGGTTGAAGTCGCTGAAATATTGGTTGTTGGCTTCTTTCAGGCTGCTGACGAGTTTGGCTGCTTCGCTCTCGTTGTCCTCGTTGGCGAGACGCAGGTAGCTCTGGGCGCGGCCCATGAAGTCGCTGGCGCGTACAGCCTCGCTGAAGTAGGTGAGCTCCACCTCTATGGGACGCAGCTTGTCGTAGGCCTGGTGCAATTGTGGCAGCACATCGCGGTACTCGGCTTTGTCGTTAGCCCATTGCTGGAAGCTCCGTTCGAACTCTTTCTTTTTGTCGACGCCATGCAGGCGGTTGATGCCCTGGGTCTCGCCTTGCCATTTCTTCCAGCCGTTGGCGATGCTGGCCACGCGTGACGCATATTTAAGCCTCTGGCCGGCACTCTGGTTCATGGCGTTGTTGTAGTGTTTCAGGCGTATGGTACGCAGGTCGATGCGGATGGGGTTCTCGATGTTGGCGGCCAGCTCCACGGCATCGCTGGTGACATAGCGTTGCGTGGTGCCGGGGTAGCCGAAGACGAAGGTGAAGTCGCCCTCCTTGATGCCCTTTAGCGAGATTTCCAGGTGCTTGAGTGGCTTGTAGGGCTTGTTGTCGGCAGAGTAGGGGGCAGGCTTGTTGTCGCTTCCAGCATAGACGCGGAACATCGAGAAGTCGCCCGTGTGGCGCGGCCACATCCAGTTGTCGGTGTCGCCGCCGAACTTGCCTATGTTCGACGGCGGCGCTCCCACCAGTCGCACGTCGGTGAATATCTCGTTGACATACATGAAGTACTGGTTGCCGTAGTAGAAGGGCTTGATGATGGCCTTGTAATGGGTGCCTTTGACGGCCTCGTCGGTGATTTTGTTGATGTTGCCCTCGATGATGGTGGCGCGCTCCCCTTCGCTGGTCTGTGGCGTTACGCCTTCCAGCACGCGGCTGGTGACATCCTCCATGCGTACCAGTCGGGTGACGCTGAGTCCCGGACAGGGTATCTCCTCTGTGCGATTCATGGCCCAGAAGCCATTGGTGAGGTAGTCGTGCTCCACGGTGCTGTGTTTCACTATGTAGCTGTAGCCACAGTGGTGGTTGGTGAGCAGAAGGCCCTCATTGCTTACAAACTCTCCGGTGCATCCCCCGCCGAAAAGGAGGATGGCATCCTTGAGGCAGGCGTTGTTGATGTCGTAGATATCCTTTGCAGAAATGCGCATTCCAGCCTTCTTCATGTCGGCCTCGTTGCGCCCCAGGAGCATGGGAATCCACATTCCTTCGTCGGCTAATGCACTGACAGCCATTGCCGACATGATGATGATAGTGAGTAATTTCTTCATAAGAAAAGCGTATAATTTTTTTGCAAATGTACGCTTTTTTTTGGAAAGCAAAGGTTATTTTGATTTTGACATGAAAAAATATACTAAAACGAGAAAAAATGAGTTTTTGTGGTAATCTCATTAATCTTTTCATCGATGTCCATCCTCCTCGACTATCCTTGGTATTTTGTTTTTTTCTGCATACTTCTTGGTGCGGGATATGCCGTGCTGCTTTATGCCGTCAGGCAACGCAGAGAGGAACGCGATTTCTCGCGCAAGCTCGGCATCTTGCTGGCTGTACTGCGTACCCTTGCCGTTGCTGCCATCGCCTTCCTGCTGCTGTCGCCATTGGTCAAGCGTGTCGCCAACCGCAAGGAAAAGCCGTTGGTAATCATCGCCGAAGACAACAGCCAGTCGCTTCGCTACTGTCCCGATTCGGCATACTATGCAACCGAGTTTGCCGATGCCCTCGACCGGCTTGCTTCCGAGCTTGCGGGCGATTTCGAGGTGCAACGCTACTGCTACGGAGAGGGGCTTGTGAGTCATGAGCAAAGAGCCGACTATTCGCATCTCTACACCGACATCTCGCAGGCGGTGGACGAAATTGACGAGAAATGCTTCCACCGTAATGTCGGTGCCGTAATCCTCACGGGCGACGGCATCTACAACCGCGGCAGCAACCCTACGAGCCTCGCCTCGGGGCTCTCTTATCCGGTCTATACCGTCGCCATGGGCGACACCACCGTCTACCGCGATGCTGCCGTTGCCCACATACGCTGCAACCGCATCGCCTACCTCGGCAACAGCTTCCCCATCGAGGCAACGGTAACGGCCGACCGCATGAAGGGCGAGCATGCCACGCTGACGCTCACCTGCGAAGGACGCAAGATTGAAAGCCGCGAGGTCTCCTTCGCCGACAATCACTGCTCGGTGACCGAAAATTTCGTGGTCAACGCCGACCGCGAGGGGATGTGCCATTACCAGCTGTCGCTCTCCCCGCTGGAAGGGGAGAAGTCGTCCCTGAACAACCGCCAGTCGGTGATGGTAGAGGTGGTCGACGGCCATCAGAAGGTGGCCCTCATCGCCGCCGCTCCCCATCCCGACATTGCAGCCCTCAAAGCAGCCCTCGACCAGAACCGCAACTTCAGCGTCGAGACCTTCATCGGCCGCGACTTCAACAAGAAGCCTCAGGACTACGACCTCCTGATTCTACACCAGCTCCCCGCCAAATCGCCGGTGCCTGCCATCGATGTCAATGCCATCGCCGCATCGGGGACACCGATGCTGTTCGTGCTGGGCGGCCTCACCGACCTGCCTCGCCTCAACGCCCTCCACGCCGGCCTCGAGGTCTTTGCCCGCATAGAACGCACCAACGAGGTGACGGCACTGCCCAACGCCAACTTCACCTATTTCGTACTGCCCGACGAGACGGCCAAGCGTATAGCCACCTTCCCGCCGCTGCTTTCGCCCTTCGGCGACTACAAGATGGGCGGCAACGGCCAGACGCTACTTTTCTCGAGGGTGGGCAACGTCAACTCAGGGCTCCCTCTCGTGGCTGTGGGTCAGAACGATGGCCGCCGCTACGCCTTCATCACCGGCGAGGGTCTCTGGCGTTGGCGTCTCTCCGACTGGCAGCAGTATGGCTCGCATGACGACTTCGACCAGCTGGTGGGCAAGATTGCCTCTTTCACCGCCCTAAGGCTCGACAAAGAACGCCTGCATGTGGAGACCAAACGGCTTTTCGGCCAAAACGAGCCTGTGGTTGTCGACGCCCAGCTCTACAACGAGAACTACGAGATGGTCAACAAGCCCGACGTGGAGCTTGTGGTCGAGGGTAACAGCTTTGCGTTCAACCGGAAAGGGGATGCCTATACTGTCAATCTCGGAACGATGGCCCCCGGCTCGTACCGCTACACGGCTCGCACCAGTTTCGACGGTCAGCAGCTTACAGCCTCCGGCGGCTTTGTGGTTGAGGAGATTAATGTGGAGGCTGCCAACACTGTCGCCGACCATTCGCTGCTCAACACCATGGCCTCCCTGTCGGGTGGCGAGATGGTGGCAGCCCGCGACGTGGAGTCGCTCGCCGACAAGATACGCTCACGCGACGACCTCCACACGGTGATATTCAGTGAGACCACCTACGGCGACATGCTCAATATGCCGCTGGTCTTCGTCTTTATTGTGCTTCTCCTCGCCATCGAGTGGATAGTGCGGAAATATAATGGAAAGATTTGATAGCCGACAGTTGAAAAGCAAGGGACAATCCATTATTCGAGAGGGCTTTACGCTGATGTCGGGCAATATCGTTGCCCAGGCTATCGCCTTTGCCTCTTACTTCATCGTCACGAGGCTTTTCTCGCCCGAGGATATAGGCTTCTACAATATCTTCTTCTCCTATATCGAGGTGCTTATCATCTTCAGCACAGGCAAATACGAGATGGCTACCGTCCTTGCCGACAGCGACCGCGAAGCCATGGCCGTTGCACGCTTCGCGCTGCGCGCCAACACCTTCTTCTCGCTGTTTCTCCTCGCCATTTTCTCTCTTTCCTGGACCTCCGGCTGCCAGCCTTCTGTCTTCAATCATCAATTCATCATGTTGATTCCCCCGATGGTCTTCTTCTGCGGGACATCGCGTGTCTACTCGTTCCTTTTCAACCGCAAACGTCATTTCCTCCCCATCTCCCTCTCCGAGGTGTTGGGGTCTGGCGTGGTCTCGCTCCTCAAGGTGGCTTTCGGTTTCCTGAGCCGCATGGCGCCGTTGTTTTGCACTTTGGGGCTTCCTCTCGCCACGGTGTTGGGCAGGATGGCCTCCAACCTCAGCTACCTCGTCAGGCTGCGGGGGCTAGATTATCCTAAGGATATCACCAAAATAGAACGTCGCCAGGCGGCACGCAAATTCCGCAATTTCCCCCTCTATACTATGCCTAAGGAGTTTGTCAGCAGCCTGTCGAGCAACCTCCCCTTCATCTGGCTGGCTCTCTATTTCGACAAGGCCGAAGTGGGTCTTTTCGCTCTTGCCTTGACATTCGTCTTCCGGCCGGTGAACATATTGAACGGTGTCTTCGAGAAGCTGCTCAATGTCCGCATTGCCGAGATGGTACGTCAACGGCAGTCGATTAGCGGCTATCTGTGCCGGTTTTTCCTCATTGTCAATCTTGTGGCGTTGCCTGTGGCTGTCGTCGCCTTCTTCTTCGGCGGCGACATATTTGTCTTCTTCTTTGGCGACCGCTGGGAGGGTTGCATCCATTATATACGTTGTCTGCTTCCCTGGACTTTCGTGGCGCTTACCTCTACTTCGCTCACTTTCCTCTTCGGCGTCTTCGGACGACAGCGCACCGAGTTCGTCTTCTTTCTTGTGTTGCTCTTCCTCCGTGCTGCTTCCATGGTTGCCGGCATAGTCTGTCACGATTTCCGGCTGGGCATCCTCCTCTTCGCCCTCTCCGGCGTGGCCGTCTATTCGGCACTCATTGTATGCTATCTGCTGATGGTTCGTCGCTATGAGTCGACTCTTCCGCCATCTTCTGCCGGCGTTTGTAGCCTGGACCTTTGAAGGAGAAGACGATTTTCAGTGATTTCCAGAAGTAGTGTGGTACGTCGGTGGCTTTTTTCAGCTCCTTTATTTCGCGGTGAATGTCACGTAGGCTCTCTCCTCGCAGCACGCGGAAGAGTATGAGGAGCAGTGACAGTATTATCAGTATAGAGATGAGCATTATTCTCCGAAAATTTCTTTTAGTTTGTTGGCTAGTTCCTGACCGCGGAGGTTACGGGCTATGATTTTTCCGTCGCGGTCGACGAGTACTGTGCTCGGCACCGAGCGGATGCCGTAGGTGGCTCCCCCGCTCGAGGTCCATCCGTTGAGGTCGCTGACGTGGTTGGGCCATTCCAGGCCGTCCTGCTGGATGGCGCGCAGCCATGCGTCGCGCGTCTTGTCGAGCGAGACACTGTATATCTCGAAGCCTTTGTCGTGGTACTTCTTGTAGAGCCTCACCACGTTGGGGTTCTCGGCGCGGCAGGGGCTGCACCACGAGGCCCAGAAATCAATCATCACCACCTTGCCACGCAGGTCGCTGAGCTTGCGGGTCACCCCGTTGGGGTCTTTCATCTCTATCTCCGGTGCCGTGCGTCCGGCACCTATGGTAGTGCGTAGCTTCTCCTCTACATATTGCACAAACTGGTTGCCTTTGTATCTCTCCTTGAGGCTGTTGTCGATAGTCTCGTACAGCTCGATGTTCTTTTCGGCCTCCTCGTCAAAGTATGTCACCAGGAATGCACATATCAAGGCGTCGCTGTTCTTCTTCAGCATGGTGCGGATTTCATTGTTCTGTGCAATCATCTCCTGTTGGTAAAGCAGTGAGAGCTCGCGTTTGCGTTCCTCTTTGGTGCCGGGCTGAGCATACTCTTGGTTGAGGAGAGCGAATTTTTTTGAGTGCTGGAAGATGATGTCGTTGAACAGCCGGTACGCTTCGACGTTGCGTGACCCTTTCGTCTTGGTGATGTGCATCAGGTCGTACTCGGGGACATACTCTATTTCAATACTCATTTTGTCGCCCGGCTCAACCATCAGATGCAGCAGCGATTTGTCGTGTCCCTTAAACTTCATCAGGTACATCGTGGGGCTGCTGACGGCAATCTCCATCTTGAATTGCCCTTTGCTGTCGACAGTAGCCGAATCGCTTGTCTTCACCTGGCTGCCCTCCACCTTGTTGAGATAAACCATGTTGCTCCCTTCAATCTTTACGGCGCCGTCGATGGTGGCTTTCTGTGCCATTATGGTGCTGCATCCCAGCAATATGTAGGATGCCAGCAGTATGATATAACTTGTCTTTTTCATATCCTTGTTTTGTTATGCTTGCTGGTTTTTCCTGAGAACGCTGTCATCTGCTGTTTCTCAGCTCGTTCAGTTCCGGGTCGTAGGGTAGTATGATTTTGTAGAATGCTGACGTTGAGTAGAGCATCTCGCCTATCTCGGCCTTGATGCGCGAGCGTATCTCTTCGCGATATTTTTCCACCGTCGAAGGCACTACTTCCAGTCCTTTCTTCTCGCCGAGGCGGAACAGGGACTGCATCATGTCGTCGCTCACCTTGTAGCGGTTGACGAAATCATCCCCGTTCTTGTACTCTTTCTTGATTTTCTCCCCGTTGCGCGACACTATGTTGAATGTGTATTCGTTCATTATGCCGCGGCTTATCAGCTGGTTGTAGTACACTATGTCGGGGTCGCTCTTGATGTGGATTACCCGGTCGGGCATGATGCCACCACCGCCGTAGACCACACGCCCCTTGCTGGTGTAGTATGGCGTGGTGTCTTTGACCTGTGCCTTCTGTTCCTGTTCTTCGGCATCCTGCTCGGCTTTCTCGTATTCGTTCATCAGCTGGCGGGCGAAGTCGGCATAGTATTCGTCGGTGCCGCCGCTGTAGGGTCGTTGGATGCAGCGTCCCGAGGGGGTGTAGTAGCGCGCAATGGTGAGCATCACAGCGCTCTTGTCGGGCAGGTCGAACTGCTGCTGCACCAATCCTTTGCCGAACGACCTGCGCCCCACCACGGTGCCTCGGTCGTTGTCTTGAACGGCTCCGGCAACAATCTCGCTGGCCGATGCCGAGTATTCGTCAATCATCACCGTGAGGTCGCCCTTGCAGAAAAGGCCTCCCGGCATGGACCTGAATTTTGTCTTGCGCTGGTGTGCACCTTCGGTATAGACAATCAATTCGTTGCCGGGAAGCAGCTCGTCGATGATTTCGACGCATGACGACAGTGACCCTCCGCCGTTACTGCGCAGGTCGAGTACCATGCTCTTCATGCCCTTTTTAAGCAACTCCCTTGTGGCAGCACAGAACTCGTCGTAGGTTGATGACCCGAAGAGCGCTATGCGGATGTAGCCGGTCTTGCTGTCAAGCATGCCGCTATAGGCGATGCTGGGTGTGGTAATCACGTCCCGAACTATTCTCACTGTCCTTGGCTTGCCTTCGCTGAGGCGCTGTATGACTACCTCTGCCACGCTTTTGCGGCGTCCTCGCAAACGTGCCACCACGCTGTCGCTCGGCATATTGACTCCCGACACCATCTCGCCGTCGACCTTCAGTATGCGGTCGCCGGCCATCACGCCGGCACGCTCCGCAGGGCCTCCTTCGGTGATACGCGACGCGCATACGGTGTCGTTCCTCATCTGAAGCACTATGCCCACACCTTCGAAGTTGCCGCGCAGCATCTCGTTCTCACGCTCCAAGTCTTTGCGGCTAAGATAGTTGCTGTGGGGGTCGAGGGTGTTGAGCATCGAGGCATAGAGCCTGTCCATCACGGTGTCGCTCTCTATCCGGTCAACATATTTGTTCTCTATCAGGTTCCATATTGCATTCAGCTTGTGGCTGTTGAAGCCGCTGTTGGAGAATAAGCCGTCAATCTGGCGGCTATAGGCGGCAACCGTGGCTACACAGCCAACGATGGTGCCCACCACCATGGAGATTACAATTACAACTATTACAGTCCCTTTTTTCACTTTGTCGTTCCTGTTTTTTCCTTAGTAACGGCTTTTGCCTTCTTTTGGTATTCGTTATTCCATATTTTATTATGATTATCCGCTTTTGCCCGACAGTAGGCATTAAATGCTGGCAGGCGAATAGCACATGGCGGTCATCTGCTTCTCGCGGTGTTGCCGCACTACTACTTTCGTATGGGACGACGTAAAAAACTTTCTCTCTTCGAATAATTTTTTTTATTCCTTGACGTTTTGCTCTTGAAAACAATTAATAGATATTTAAAAAAACAACAACCATGAAAAAAATTACATTTTTCTTTGCTATGCTCTCAGCGGTCATCTCGCTGACGGCAAGAGACTTTGATTATGTCACCAGCTCTGGTCATACAATCTATTGCGACATCGTCCCCGGTGGCGCCATGATTGTAGGCTGGGATTGTTCCTCGGTAGGTGATGCACTTGTCAGCCTCACTATCCCTTCGACGGTAAACAATGGTACAGCCGCACTGCGCGTTGTGGCTATCGGTGACGATGCTTTCAAGTACGACAACCATCTACTCTCGGTTGACATCCCCTCGTCGGTAACCTCTATAGGGCACGATGCCTTCAACAGATGCTTCTCGTTGGGCAGCATCGCGATACCGTCGGGTGTTGCCACTATCGGTGAAGAGGCCTTTGCCTTCATCCCTAATGTCGAATATACAGGGTCGGCAGAAGGTGCACCCTGGGGTGCTCTGAACGTCAATGCCTACCACGAGGGACAATACTACTATTCCGATAGCCAGAAGACCAGCATAGTCTGCTGCAAGCGTGATGCTGCCGTGGACCTAATACCCTCTACAGTCACCTCCATCGGACCAGAGGCTTTCGCCTACTGCCAAAACATCACTTCGTTGACTATCGACAGCAACATTGTGAGTATTGGCTACAGTGCCTTCGCCAATTGCCCCAACCTCGAGACCGTTTTTTTCAATCCCAATATCTCTTCGTCGGATGCTACCAATGCCTTTTTTAATTGTTCCAACATCAGGCAGTTCCGCTTTGGCAACACCGTCACATGTATTCCCTCGAGGTTGTGCTCTGGTTGCTCCTCGATTCAGTGTCTCGTCATACCCGACAATATTATCGACTGTGGTTCTGAGTGTTTTTTCAACTGCTCCTCGCTCGATACTCTGCTTGTAGGCAAGGGCATTTCCTCTATCGGTATTTCTATGTTCGAGGGCTGTTCCAGCATTCGCACGGTCCAACTTCCCGACAATGTGGAAACAATCCAAAAGTATGCTTTCGACGGCTGTGAGAGCCTTCAGTCCATAGTCATTGGCAAGAATGTCGACTTAATCCAGTTCCATGCCTTCTCCAACTGTAACTCTCTGACCGAGATTGTTCTGCCATCAAGTGTGAATTATATAGAACCTTATGTCTTCTCCGGATGCACCAGTGTCTCGAAGATTGTGTGCATGAGATCCACACCACCCAGAGTGGGTGACAATGTTTTCGATGACATAAGTACAGACATCGATGTCTTTGTGCCATGCGACAAAATATACGACTATGAACACAGCGACGAATGGAAAAACTTTGACAGCATCAAGGGCAAGGCCTATTATATGGTGGTCACTTCCAACAATCCCCTCTGGGGACGTGCCGTCGTCACTCAGCAGCCTACATGCGACGACAATACCGCTGTCCTTGAGGCCTTCCCTGCTGAGGGCTATCGCTTCGTAAGGTGGAGCGACTTCAGTACCGACAATCCACACCAAATAAACCACGATGGGAGAGGCTACTCCTATCGACAGGCAATTTTCGAAGCCACGATGGGACTGCAAAACGCCGGAGTGCAGCCAGATGTCAGTGTCTATGCCTCTCGTGGTAATGTTGTCATCGAAGGCGCCCAGGGCCAACAGGCATGGCTTTTCGACATCATGGGACGTCAGCTGGGCAACTATACCGTCAACTCCCCCACATTCCAGATTCCTATACAACGTTCTTCTTCCGGAATTTATGTCGTAAAGATAGGCGCTTTCAAAACCACGAAGCTCTTGGTACGTCAGTAATGAGCAACTGAACTTGGGAGGATAAACGTAGTGTATCTGTTTATATGTTGTTGATAAATTCTGTTTTCGGCACCTTTTTCGGCCCGTTTTTCCCCCTTTTCCCAGTGCTGTAACTGTTTTGGGAGAATAATTTTTACAATTTGTAAGTTATTGTAAAATAGTGGCTACAAAGAATTTTAACTTTAATTAACAATTTTAGTTAGCTCACATCTTTGCCAGTCTTCAAAATGGTTGTAATTTTGCACTCCGTTTTGTGGGCAAATTATGCCCCTGTTTCTTTCGGAAAACATTAATTTAGAACTATTAATATCAAAAATCAGAAATGCCAACAATTCAGCAATTAGTTCGCAAAGGACGTCAGAAAATGGAGTACAAAAGCAAGTCTCCCGCCCTCGACTCTTGTCCGCAACGCCGTGGTGTCTGCACCCGTGTCTACACCACCACCCCTAAAAAACCTAACTCGGCTATGCGTAAAGTCGCCCGTGTCCGCCTCACCAACCAGAAAGAGGTCAACGCCTACATCCCCGGTGAAGGTCACAATCTCCAGGAGCACTCCATCGTCATGATCCGTGGCGGTCGTGTCAAGGACCTCCCCGGCGTTCGTTATCACATCATCCGCGGTGCACTTGATACCTCCGGAGTTGATGGCCGTCGCCAGCGCCGTTCCAAATATGGTGCCAAGAGACCTAAACAGGCTGCCAAGTAAATTTAGAATTGTAAAATCGTTTTTAGCTTGAAATTGAAATGAGAAAAGCAAAACCAAAAAAGAGAATCATCCTCCCGGATCCTAAATACAATGACGTCCTCGTTACCAAGTTCGTCAACAACCTCATGATGGGTGGCAAGAAAACCATCGCCTACAAAATCTTCTACGAGGCTATCGACGTCGTCGCCGACCGTACCAAGGAAGACGGCCTCGAAGTCTGGAAAAAGGCCCTCGCCAACATCACCCCCTCCGTCGAGGTTAAGAGCCGTCGTATCGGTGGCGCTACCTTCCAGGTGCCGACCGAAATCCGCCCCGAGCGCAAGCAGTCCATCGGCATGAAGAACCTCATCTCCTTCTCCCGCAAACGCAGCGAGAAAACCATGGCCCTCAAGCTCGCAGCTGAGATCCAGGCCGCTTACAAAGAGGAAGGTGCCGCCTTCAAGCGTAAAGAGGATATCCACCGCATGGCTGAGGCCAACAAGGCTTTCTCACACTTCAGATTCTAATCCCACCACCTAATACTTTCTCCAGTATACTTTTTTCACCATAAACCTTTAAGCATCATTTAATTCATGTCCGATCTCCACTTTACAAGAAATATTGGCATCATGGCTCACATCGATGCTGGCAAGACTACCACTACGGAGCGTATCTTGTTCTATACGGGCAAGAATTATAAGCTCGGTGAAACCCATGAGGGTAGTGCTACCATGGACTGGATGGTCCAGGAGCAGGAACGTGGCATCACCATCACCTCTGCAGCTACTACCGTATACTGGAACTGGCACGACAACCGCTACAAATACAATATCATTGATACTCCCGGCCATGTGGACTTTACCGTCGAGGTGGAGCGCTCGCTCCGCGTCCTCGATGGCGCCATAGCCATATTCTGCGCTGTGGGCGGCGTCGAACCTCAGTCCGAGACCGTCTGGCGCCAGGCCGACAAGTACAATGTGCCTCGCATCGCTTTCATCAACAAGATGGACCGCGCGGGCGCCGACTTCTTCTCCGTTGTCAGCCAGATTAAGGAACGTCTCGGTGCCAACCCTATCCCCATCGAAATACCCATCGGTCAGGAGGACCTCTACAAGGGTGTCGTAGACCTTATATCTAATAAGGCCCTCGTCTGGGACGAGAGTTCCAACGGACAGCGCTTCGAGGAAATACCCATGCCCGACGACCTCAAGGAGGTTGCCGCCGAGTACCGCCAGCGTCTCATTGAAGGTGTCGCCGAGGAAAACGAGGAACTGATGATGAAGTTCTTCGACGACCCCGACTCCATCACCGCCGACGAGGTTATAGCCGAGATACGCAAGGCTACCCTCGCACGCAAGATTGTCCCCGTCATGTGCGGCTCCGCCTTCAAGAACAAGGGCATTCAGACCCTCCTCGACGCTGTCGCCGCTTTCCTCCCGTCGCCTCTCGACATCGACGATGTTGAAGGTATCAACCCCAAGACCGAGAAAGAGGAAACCCGCAAGATTGATCCCAAGGCTCCCTTCTCGGCCCTAGCCTTCAAAATCGCTACCGACCCCTACGTCGGCCGCCTCTGCTTCTTCCGCGTCTACTCGGGCTCGCTCGAGTCGGGCTCATACGTCTACAACGCCAACACCGGCAAGAAAGAACGTATCTCGCGCATCATGCAGATGCACTCGAACAAGCAGAACCCTATCGACCGCATCGAGGCCGGCGACATCGCCGCAGCTGTGGGTTTCAAGGACATCAAGACCGGCAACACCCTCTGCGACGAACATCATCCTATCGTCCTCGAGTCGATGATTTTCCCCGAACCGGTCATCAGCATCGCTGTAGAACCTCTCGCCCAAGCCGATATGGACAAGCTCACCAACGCCCTCATCAAGCTTGCCGAGGAAGACCCAACCTTCCGCGTCAAGACCGACGAGGTCTCAGGCCAGACCATCATCAGCGGTATGGGTGAGCTTCATCTTGACATCATCCTCGACCGTCTACGCCGCGAGTTCGGCGTCGAGGTCAACCAGGGTCGTCCGGAAGTCGCATACAAGGAGGCTATCACCCAGACTGTCCAGCACCACGAAATCTACAAGAAGCAGACTGGCGGCAAGGGCAAATTTGCTGACATACTCTTCGAGATTGGTCCTGCCGACGACGATGTCAAGGGTCTGCAGTTTGTCAACGATGTCAAGGGTGGCAACATTCCCAAGGAGTTTATCCCCGCCATCGAGAAGGGCTTCAAGGAGGCTATGCTCAACGGCGTCCTGGCCGGCTACCCCATCGACAGCATGAAGGTCCGCGTCATCGACGGCTCTGCACATCCTGTCGACTCCGACCAGCTCTCTTTCGAGGTCTGCGCCAAGATAGGCTTCAAGAACGCTTGCCGCAAGGCTATGCCTGTCCTCCTTGAGCCTATCATGAAACTCGAGGTGCTTACCCCTGACGCTTACGTGGGAGATGTCACCGGCGACCTTAACCGCCGCCGAGGCATGCTCGAGAACATCAGCGCCAAGGTGGGTGTGCAGGCAATACATGCCAAGGTCCCCCTGGAACGTATGTTCGGCTATGTCACCGCCCTCCGCACCATCACCTCGGGCCGCGCCAACTCAACCATGGAATTCTCCCATTACGCCGAGGTCTCCAAAGACCTTCAGGAAGCCATTCTGAAAAGCAAATACATTTATCAATAAAGATCTCTAAATTAAAAAACCGTGAGTCAAAGAATTAGAATCAAACTCAAATCTTACGATCACAACCTCGTCGACAAGTCCGCCGAGAAGATTGTTAAGACCGTCAAAATGACGGGTGCCGTCGTCAATGGTCCTATCCCGCTGCCGACCAACAAAAAGATTTTTACCGTCAACCGCTCCACCTTCGTCAACAAGAAGTCGCGTGAGCAGTTCGAACTCAGCTCCTACAAGCGCCTGATGGACATCGAAATCAACGATCGTACCAAGACCATCGACGCTCTCATGAAGCTCGAACTCCCCAGTGGTGTCGAAGTAGAAATCAAAGTCTGAATCAACTCAGCCAATGCCTCTGTCCTCTCACGGGACTATGTATGCTGAATTTTTAAAAACAACTTAATCCATCAAAAAAAAGTAATGTCAGGATTAATCGGAAAGAAAATCGGAATGACCAGTCTTTTTGATGCCGACGGTAAGCAGATACCGTGCACTGTTATTGAAGCTGGTCCTTGTGTCGTCACACAAGTTAGAACAATCGAAAAGGATGGCTACGAGGCTATCCAGTTGGCTTTCGGTGAGAAGAAAGAGTCTCACACCACAAAGCCTATGAAAGGCCACTTTGCAAAGGCTGGCACCACCCCCAAGCGCTACCTCGCTGAGTTCAGCCGCTTCGAGGAAGGTCACAAAAAGAAATATGGCGAAGTCTTGACCGTCAGCGTCTTCCAGGAAGGCGAGTTTGTCGACGTCGTTGGCACTTCGAAAGGTAAAGGTTTCCAGGGCGTTGTCAAAAGACACGGTTTCGGCGGTGTTGGAGATCTCACTCACGGTCAGCATGACCGCCTCCGCGCTCCTGGTTCAATCGGTGCATCCTCCTACCCCTCGCGTATCTTCAAGGGTATGCGCATGGCCGGACAGACTGGCAACCATCGCGTGAAAATTCAAAACCTTCAGGTCATCAAGATTATCGCTGAAAAGAACCTCATGATTGTCAAAGGTTCTGTCCCCGGACCTAAGGGTTCTATTGTCAAACTTGAAAGATGGAGTTAATTAGACATGGAGATTAAAGTTTATAACATCAACGGCAGCGAAACCGGTAGAACCATCAACCTCGAAGATTCTATCTTCGCTATGGAACAGCCTAACGACCACGCTATCTACCTCGACGTCAAACAGTACTTGGCCGACCAGCGTCAGGGCACCAGCAAAGCTAAAGAACGCAGCGAGAACGCTCACAGCACCCGCAAGCTTAAACGTCAGAAAGGCACCGGCGGCGCTCGCTCCGGCGATTTGAAGAGCCCTGTTTTTGTCGGTGGTGGTACCATCTTCGGACCCAAACCCCGCGACTACCGCTTCAAACTCAATATCAAGGTCAAACGCCTCGCCCGTCGCTCCGCCCTCAGCCAGAAGGTCGCCGACAGCGCCCTCAAGGTTGTCGAGAACTTCTCTTTCGATGCACCCAAGACCAAAACCATGGTCGACGTGCTGAAAAAACTCGACGTGAACGACAAAAAATCACTTTTTGTTATTGAGAATCAAAATAATTTCGTATCTTTGTCTGCTCGTAACCTCAAAAACGTTAAAGTTGTAAGCGTTTTTCAATTAAACACTTACGACATTGTTAACGCCTCTAATGTCATCCTCTCCGAGGGTTCAATTCCTGAAATTACGCGCGTTTTAGCTACGAAATAAAGAGTGTAACCACAACGTTTAAGATTTTTTAACAAATGAATATCATAGTCAAACCGCTCATCAGCGAAAAAATGACCCGCCTCACCGAGGCTGCGGCTGAACCCAAGCTCAACCGCATTCAGCGTCACAAGGGCATCGCTCTCAAACCTGCCAACAACCGCTACGGTTTCATCGTTGACAAGCGCGCTAACAAAATCCAAATCAAAAGTGCTGTCGAGCAGTTCTACAACGTCAAGGTTCTCGACGTCAACACCATGAACTACTCTGGCAAGTCCAAGTCGCGCTACACCAAGGCCGGCTTCCTCCAGGGTCGCACCAACGCCTTCAAGAAGGCTATCGTCACCCTCGCCCCTGACAACACCATCGATTTCTACAGCAGCATCTAAAACAAAAATATCACAGGCATCCGTAGCTCGCGAAGAACTACGGAGCCTGTCTGCTTAAAAAAAATAGATTAAATAATAGTTTGTTCCACTGATAAGCGAACATTAAGAAGAAAAAACAAATGGCTTTAAAGAAAATTAAACCAACAACCCCGGGTCAGCGCCACAAAATCGTCGTCACCAACGACGATATCACCGCTACCAAACCCGAGAAGAGCCTCGTCTGCGGTATCCGCAAGTCCGGCGGCCGCAACAACCAGGGTAAGATGACCATGCGCTACATCGGCGGTGGTCACAAACAGCTCTATCGCTTCGTCGACTTCAAGCGCGACAAAGACGGCATCGCTGCCACTGTCAAAACCATCGAGTACGACCCCAACCGTAGCTCCCGCATCGCCCTCGTGTGCTATGCCGACGGCGAGAAGCGCTACATCCTCTGCCCCCAGGGCCTCAAGGTCGGTCAAACCATCATGTCTGGCAACGGTGTGGCCCCCGAAATCGGCAACACCCTTACCCTCGCCGAAATCCCCTTCGGTACCCTTATCCACAACATCGAGCTCCGCCCCGGCCAGGGCGCCAAGATGGTCCGCTCCGCCGGCGCTTACGCCCAGCTCATGTCGCGCGACGGCAAGTATGCCATCATCAAGATGCCCTCCGGTGAAATGCGCATGATCCTCCAGTCCTGCCGCGCCACTGTTGGCGTTGTCTCCAACACCGAGCACAACCTCGAAGTCGGCGGTAAGGCCGGTCGCAGCCGTCACCTCGGCCGCCGTCCTCGCAACCGCGGCGTTGTCATGAACCCTGTCGACCACCCCATGGGCGGTGGCGAAGGCCGTCAGACTGGTGGCCATCCTCGCTCGCGCAAGGGTATCCCGGCTAAGGGCTACAAGACTCGCGCTCCCAAGAAACAGTCGAGCAAGTTCATTCTCGAAAGAAGAAAGAAATAATAACGATTAAAGTACTATAAGATGAGTCGTTCATTAAAGAAAGGTCCGTACATCTTCCATAAACTGGAAAAAAGAGTTATCGAGGCACAGCAGTCCAACAAGAAGGTCTCCATCAAGACCTGGTCCAGGGCTTCCATGATCTCCCCCGACTTCGTCGGTCAGACCATCGCAGTCCATAACGGCAACAAGTTCATCCCCGTTTATGTTACCGAAAACATGGTTGGACACAAGCTCGGCGAGTTCGCTCCCACGCGCATCTTCCGCGGCCACGCAGGATCTAAAGATAAAGGTAAAAAATAAATTGTGATATCCTCCCGATATCCTAAAACGTAAAAAGAATAATGGGACGTAGAAAACATAATAGTGCTGAAGCACGCAAAGAAGCCAACAAGACACTGTATGTGGCTAAGCTGATGAACAATCCCACCTCACCTCGCAAGACTCGCCTCGTGGCCGACCTTATCCGTGGTGTCGATGTTGACAAAGCTCTTGCCATTCTCCAGTTCAACCCCAGAGAGTCCGCCCCCAAAATGCGCAAGCTCCTTCTCTCCGCCATCGCCAACTGGCAGGCCAAGAACGAGGGCAAACGCATCGAAGACAGCCAACTCTATGTCAAAACCATCATGGTTGATGAGGGTCGCACCATGAAACGTATGCGCACCGCACCCCAGGGCCGTGGCTACCGCATCCGCAAACGCAGCAACCATATCACTATGGTCATCGGCTCCCGCATCGACGAAAACACTGTGGCTTCCAACGCTCAGTCAGAAGAATAACAATAAGTAAATCAAAAAGAAGAATTTCAAGAATGGGACAAAAAACTAACCCAATTGGAAACAGATTAGGTATCATCCGCGGATGGGACTCTAATTGGTATGGCGGAAGAAAATTCGAGCAAAAACTCGTCGAGGACAATAAGATTCGCAAGTACCTCAACGCTCGTCTCGCCAAAGCCAGCATTTCGAAAATCTACATCGAAAGAACTCTGAAACTCCTCACCGTCACCATCAACACCTCTCGCCCGGGTCTCATCATCGGTAAGGCCGGCTCCGAGGTCGACAAGCTCAAAGAGGAGCTCAAGAAAATCACTGGCAAGGATGTCCAGATTAACATCTCCGAGGTGAAACGCCCCGATCTCGATGCCGTCATCGTTGCCCAAAACATCGCCAAGCAAATCGAAGGCCGCGTCCAGTATCGCCGCGCCATCAAGAGCGCTATCACCAACACCATGCGCACTGGTGCTGAAGGTATCAAGGTCTCCATCGCTGGCCGTATCGGCGGCGCCGAAATGTCTCGTACCGAGCACTACAAAGAGGGTCGTACTCCTCTCCACACCCTCCGCGCCGACATCGACTATGCTCTCGCCGAAGCCCACACCGCTTACGGCCGCATGGGTGTCAAGGTCTGGATCTGCCGCGGCGTCATCTACGGCAAGCGCGAGCTCGTCCCCTCCACCGTCGGTGGTCAGGCTTCCCGCGACAACGGCAACAACCGCCGCCCCGCCGGCAACGGCCGCTCCAACAATGGCCCTCGCAAGAGAAATAACAACAGAAATAATAATACCAAGTAAATGTTAGATGCTCTGATTGCCCGGACGCCAGACCTACCGACAAACCTCTCATTCTGACACTCCCGCAATCCGAAAATCTCTTAATAAGAAGTAACAATGTTACAACCCAAAAAAACAAGATACAGAAAGCAGCAAAAAGGTAAAATTAAGGGCAATGCTTTCCGCGGTCACGAACTCGCCTTCGGTACCTTCGGCATCAAGTCCCTTGAAACCTGTTTTATCACAGGCCGTCAAATAGAGGCTGCACGTCAGGCAGTAACACGTCACATGAAACGTGAGGGTCAAATCTGGATCCGCATCTTCCCCGACAAACCCATCACCAAGAAACCTAACGAGGTCCGTATGGGTAAAGGTAAGGGCGCACCTGAATACTTCGTCGCTCGCGTCATGCCGGGCACCATGCTCTTCGAATGCGAGGGTGTCCCCATGGATGTGGCCAAGGAAGCTCTCCGTCTTGCCGCTCAGAAACTCCCGATCACAACCAAGTTCGTTGTGAAAAGAGATTACATCGAAGAAGCTTAACACAAATAAGAAGTCATGAAAAACCAGTTAGTATTAAAAGAGCTTTCAACCACTGAAGTTATCGAACGCTTGGAGAACGAAAGAGCCCTGTATCAGAAGATGCTGCTGAACCACGCTGTTTCTCCCATCGAAAACCCTAACAAAATTAAAGAAAGTAGAAAAAACATTGCCCGCTGTCTCACCGAGCTCCGCAAACGCGAACTCGATGCCAACAAATAATAAGGCAAGTAATCCAATTCTAAGATGGAAAGAAATTTAAGAAAAGAAAGAATCGGCGTTGTCGTGAGCAACAAGATGGAAAAATCCATCGTCGTCCTCGTGGAGCGTAAGGTTAAGCACCCCAAATATGGTAAGTTCGTCAAGAAATCTACCAAATTTATGGCTCACGACCAAAATAATGAATGCAACATTGGTGACACCGTGAGGATCATGGAAACCCGTCCCCTCAGCAAGTCCAAATGTTGGAGATTAGTTGAAATAATTGAAAGAGCTAAGTAATCATGATACAACAAGAAACTAGAATGACCGTCGCCGATAACAGCGGCGCCAAGAGCGCTCTCTGTATCCGCGTCCTCGGCGGCACCAAGAAACGTTACGCCAGCATCGGCGACACCATCGTTGTCGCTATCAAGGATGCCCTCCCTTCGGGCAACATCAAAAAGGGCGCCGTCTCTAAGGCCGTTGTCGTCCGCACCAAGAAAGAGGTCCGCCGTCAGGATGGTACCTACATCCGCTTCGACGACAACGCTTGTGTCCTCCTTACCGCTGCCGACGAACTCCGCGGCACTCGTATCTTCGGCCCTGTCGCTCGTGAACTCCGCGAGAAACAATTCATGAAGATTGTCTCGCTCGCTCCCGAGGTATTGTAAAACTTTTTGTGACTCTCACAAATCAAATCCAATAAGAATCAAATGAAATTGCACGTTAAAAAAGGGGACATGGTCCAGGTTATCGCCGGCGACGACAAAGGTAAGGTCGCCAAGATCCTCAAGGTCATTCCCGAAAAGAATCGCGCCATCGTCGAAGGTGTCAACGTCAATAAGAAACACACCAAGCCCAATGCCAAGAACACCCAGGGCGGTATTGTCGATGTTGAGGCTCCTATCCACATCTCCAACCTCATGCTCGTCGAGGGCAAAACCCCGACCCGCATCGGCAGAAAAATCGACGAAAAGACAGGTAAATTAGTTCGCTACTCTAAAAAATCAGGGGAGGTAATCAAGTAATGGCATACATTCCTTCATTAAAAACCAAATACAACGAGGAAATCAAGCCTGCACTGATGAACGAATATCAGTACAAGACTGTCATGCAGTGCCCTCGTCTTCTCAAAATCACCCTCAACCAGGGTCTCGGCAAGGCCGCCATCACCGACAAGAAGGTCATCGACAAGGGTGTCGAGGAAATGACCCTCATCGCCGGCCAGAAGGCTGTCCCCACCAAGTCAAAAAAGGATATCTCCAACTTTAAGCTCCGTCGCGGCATGCCCATCGGTGTCCGCGTCACCCTCCGTGGCGAGCGTATGTACGAGTTCCTCGAACGCCTCATTACCGCCTCCATCCCCCGTATCCGCGACTTCCGCGGCATCAACGACAAGGGCTTCGACGGCAAGGGTAACTACACCTTCGGTATCTCTGAGCAGATCATCTTCCCCGAGATCGACATCGACAAAATCGACCGCATCCAGGGTATGGACATCACCTTCGTCACTACTGCCAAGACCGACAAGGAGGCCATGTCGCTGCTCAAACAGTTCGGCTTACCATTCAAGAACCAGCAAAAATAAGACATAATGGCAAAAGAATCAATCAAAGCAAGAGAACGCAAAAGAGAAAGAATGGTGGCTAAGTATGCCGCCAAGCGTGCCGCCCTCAAGGAAATCGTCCGCAAGGGTGAACCTGAGGAGGTCGAGAAAGCTGTCATCGCTCTCCAGAAACTCCCCAAAAACGCTTGCCCCATCCGCAAACACAACCGCTGCCAGCTCACCGGCCGCCCCAAGGGCTACATGCGCCAGTTTGGCATCTCCCGTATCAACTTCCGCGAGATGGCTGTCAACGGTCTCATCCCCGGCGTTAAAAAAGCTAGTTGGTAATAGACAAATTTCATAACTACAGCCTTGCGTGTTGGCCACGGCAACTCTGTCCAGGCCAAAACTACAAGACTGAAAAAAGCAAGAAAAAAATAATGGTAACAGATCCTATTGCAGATTACTTGACTCGTATGAGAAATGCCATCATGGCTAAGCACAGAGTCGTTGAAATCCCTGCATCCAAACTGAAAAGAGAAATCACTAAGATCCTTTTTGAAAAGGGCTACATCCTCAACTACAAGTTCGAGAATGACGGCAAGCCCAACCAGACCATCAAGGTGGCCCTCAAGTATCACCCCGTGACCAAGATGTCGGCCATCTCCGACCTGAAGCGCGTCTCCAGCCCTGGTCTGAGAAAGTATGTCTCTGTCGAGGATATGCCCCGCGTCCTCAATGGACTCGGCATCGCCATCGTCTCCACTTCCAAGGGTCTTATGACCGACAAGGAGGCTCGCAGCCTCAACGTCGGCGGTGAAGTTTTGTGTTACATTAGCTAAAAAAAGAGAGGAGTATTACAAAATGTCAAGAATTGGTAAATTACCTATCGCACTGCCCAAGGGTGTTGAAGTCTCTGTTTCCGACGACAACGTCCTCACCGTCAAGGGCCCTCTCGGTCAGCTGTCCCAGAAAGTCAACCCCGAGATTAGCATCAACGTCGAGGATGGCAAGCTCCATTTCGCCCGCCCCTCTGATTCAAGAGAACACAAAGCTCAGCATGGTCTCTACCGCGCTCTCGCCGCTAACATGGTGAAGGGTGTCTCCGAGGGTTTCAAGGTCGTCCAGGAAGTCATTGGCGTCGGCTACAAAGTCCAGGCCAATGGTCAGGTCATGGAGATGGACCTCGGCTACTCCCACAAAATCTACTTCGAGCTGGCTCCTGAAATCAAGGTCGAGACCGTCACTGAGAAGGGTAAGAACCCCATCATCACCATGACCTCCATCGACAAGCAGATTCTCGGTCAGGCCGCTGCCAAGATCCGTTCACTCCGCAAGCCTGAGCCTTACAAGGGCAAGGGTATTCGCTTCCAGGGTGAGGTCGTTCGCAAGAAGGCTGGTAAGGCTGCCGCTAAGTAATAGTTGAAAATTGATAATTGAAGGTTTTTTCAATTAGTTAGCCTATAGAATTTATTATGGCAACAAAAAAAGACATAAGAAGAATTAAAATCAAATACAGAATTCGTCACAAGGTCTCCGGCACTGCCGAGAAACCTCGCCTGTCCGTTTTCAGAAGCAACAAGGAAATCTACGCTCAGGTTATTGACGACGTTAAAGGAGTAACACTGACCGCAGCTTCTACCCTCGAGAAAGCTGTTGAAAAGAGTGGTACCAAAACAGAAATGGCAGCCAAGGTCGGCAAGCTCGTCGCTGAGCGTGCCCTCGCTGCCGGAATCAATACCGTGGTTTTCGACCGCAACGGTTATCTCTACCACGGCCGTGTTAAATCGTTAGCAGACGCAGCCCGTGAAGGCGGCTTAAAATTCTAATATGTTATGGCAGAAGTAAACGTTAAAAGAGTAAAATCAAGCGAGATTGAATTCAAAGATCGTCTTGTCGCAATCAATCGCGTAACCAAGGTTACCAAGGGCGGTAGAACTTTCAGTTTCTCTGCTATCGTTGTTATTGGAAATGAGAATGGCGTGGTAGGTTATGGCCTCGGCAAAGCCAAGGAGGTCCAGGCTGCCATCCAGAAGGGTGTCGACGATGCCAAGAAGAACCTCATCAAGGTTCCTGTCCTCAAAGGCACCATTCCTCACGAGCAGACCGGCAAGTATAGCGGTGCTCGCGTCTTCCTGAAACCCGCTGCTCCCGGTACCGGTGTCATCGCCGGTGGTGCTATGCGTGCCGTCCTCGAGAGCGTTGGCGTGAAGGACGTGCTCGCCAAGTGCAAGGGCTCCTCCAATCCCCACAGTGTCGTCAAGGCTACCATCAACGCACTGCTCCAGATGAAGGATCCTTATATGGTGGCTCAGCTCAGAGGTATTTCTCTCGACAAAGTGTTTAACGGCTAATTTATAGGAGACTTTTATCATGGCAGAAAAAAAACTCAGAATTAAACAGGTAAGAAGCAAAATAGGTCATCCTATCGACCAGAAACGCACTCTCGAGGCTCTCGGTCTTCGCAGAATCAACCACACCCGCGAGGTGGTCGCCACCCCCCAGGTGCTCGGTATGATCAACAAGGTCAAACACCTCGTAACCGTTGAAGAAATCTAATCCGTGTAACACTGTAACTTAGAAAGGAAATAATAATGAACTTAAGCAATCTTAAACCCGCTGAGGGTTCCATCAAGCACTCAAAACGCATCGGCCGCGGTGCCGGTTCTGGCAAGGGCGGTACCTCCACTCGTGGTAACAAGGGTGCAAAGGCTCGCTCCGGCTACCATGCCAAGGTGGGTTACGAGGGCGGTCAGATGCCTCTGTATCGCCGTGTCCCGAAGTTCGGCTTCAAGAATTTCAACCGCGTTGAATACGTCGGCATCAACATTGACCTTCTCAACAGCCTTGCTGAGGCCAAGAACATCACCGACTTCAACCTCGATGTTTTCAAACAGAACGGTCTTATCTCTTCCCATGACAAAATCAAGATCCTGGGTCGTGGAGAGCTCAACAAGACTATCAACGTCACTGCCCACGCTTTCTCGGCTACCGCCAAGAAGGCTATCGAGGACAAAGGTGGTTCCGCTACCGTAATCGAATAATAATTGACTGTCAGATAATCGGGTGCCATTTAGGGCACTCCGATTATCTGTCAATCTGATAATCAGTTAATTTTTAACTTATCTATGAAGAGATTTATCCAGACACTCAAGAATATTTGGTCGATTGAGGACCTCCGCAAACGTATTCTCTACACCCTCGGTTTGGTGCTGGTATACCGCATTGGCTCCTATGTCGTCCTTCCTGGTGTCGACCCCTCTCAGCTTGGTGCCCTCCAGAAACAGGGCTCTGAGGGTCTGTTGGGTTTGTTGAACATGTTTTCGGGTGGTGCTTTCTCCAACGCTTCCATTTTCGCCTTGGGTATCATGCCTTACATCACCGCATCCATCGTGATACAGTTGTTTGTCATGGTTGTACCCTATTTCCAGAAACTGCAGCGTGACGGTGAAAGTGGTCGTCGCAAAATGAACCAGATTACACGTATCCTTACTGTGGCAATCACCGGTTTCCAGGCCCCTGCTTACATCACCAACATGATGTACCAGCTCCAGGGTTCCGCCACGGCTCTTCACCCCTTCGATGGCACTGGCCCTTCTACCTTCTTCTGGATTTCAAGTATCATCATCCTTATCTGCGGCACCCTCTTCGTCATGTGGATGGGTGAGCGTATCACCGATAAGGGTGTCGGCAACGGTATCTCTCTCCTCATCATGGTTGGTATCATCGCCCGTCTTCCCTTCGCTCTCGCAGCCGAGTTTATGGCTCGCCTCACCGAGAGCGGTGGACTCGTGATGTTCCTCTTCGAAATCGTTGTTCTCCTCGCTGTCATCCTCTTGGTCATCCTCCTTGTCCAGGGTACTCGTCGTATTCCTGTGCAGTATGCCAAGCGTGTCGTCGGCAACAAGCAGTACGGCGGTGTCCGTCAGTATATCCCCATCAAGGTCAATGCTGCCGGTGTTATGCCTATCATCTTTGCTCAGGCTATCATGTTCATCCCCATCACTTTCATGGGCTTCAACAACAACACCCCCTCCAAGTTCGCCTTGGCCTTCGCCGACTACAACGGTTTCTGGTACAACCTCGTGTTCGCTATACTTGTTATCCTCTTCACCTATTTCTACACTGCCATCGCCATCAACCCCAACCAGATGGCTGAAGACATGAAGAAGAACGGTGGTTTCATCCCTGGCGTCAAGCCTGGCAAGAAAACCGCCGAGTACCTCGAGGACATCCTCTCCAAGGTCACTCTTCCCGGCTCTTTCTTCCTCGCCATTGTCGCTATCCTCCCAGCTATCATCCGCCTGTTCGGTGTCAACACCCAGTTCGCTCAGTTCTACGGTGGCACCTCCCTCCTCATTATGGTTGGCGTCATCCTCGACACCTTGCAGCAGATTGAGAGCCATCTCCTCATGCGCCACTACGACGGTCTTACCAAGACCGGCCGCATCAAAGGCCGCACCTCTATGGCTATCCAAGCTTAGTACGTGAATCGTGAATTGTGTTAAGTAAATGATCGTTCTCAAGACTAAAGAAGAAATAGAGCTCATACGTAAAGCAGCTACCCTCCTCGGTCAGACTTTGGCAGAGGTGGGTAGCCATATTCGTCCTGGTGTAACTACTCAGTTTCTTGACCAAATCGGCGATCAGTTTATCCGCGACCACGGTGCCAAGCCACTCTGCAAAGGCTTCGAGGGTTTCCCTTCGGCTTTCTGCATTTCGGTCAACGATGTTGTCGTTCATGGCATCCCCGGCCAGCTGTTCATCAAGGAAGGTGACAATGTCTCTCTCGACTGTGTCATCGAGCTCGATGGATATGTCGCCGACTCGGCCTATACTTTCGCCGTGGGTCAGGTCACTCCCGAGATGGAGCGACTGCTGAGGGTCACTAAGGAGTGCCTCTATCTGGGTCTTGAGAAATGCAAGGCAGGCAACCGCATTGGCGACATCGGACACGCCGTCCAGTCGCATGCCGAGAAGAATGGCTATGGTGTCGTTCGCGAGTTGTGCGGTCATGGCGTCGGCTTCAAGATGCACGAGTCGCCCAACGTCCCCAACTATGGTGTGCCTGGCACCGGCGCCCTCCTCAAGGAAGGCATGGTCATCGCCGTCGAACCCATGATTACCATGGGCTCCAAGAATGTCAAGTTCTCACAGACCGACGGATGGACTTGCCGCACCAAGGACGGGAAACCTGCCGCCCATTTCGAACACACAGTCGCTGTGGGTGCAAAAGGTCCTGAGATTTTAACAACTTTTGATTTTATTGATAACATCTTAAAAAGGTAGTATGGCAAAACAAGCTTCTATACAATTGGACGGCACAGTTGTCGAATCGCTGGGGAATGCAATGTTCCGTGTCGAGCTCGAGAATGGCCATGTCATCATTGCTCACATCTCCGGCAAGATGAGGATGCATTACATCAAGATTCTCCCTGGCGACAAGGTCCAGATAGAAATGTCTCCCTACGACCTCACCAAAGGACGTATCACCTACCGCCACAAATAAGTTTATTTGTCTGGTTGTAACCAATCCATCATCGAAAAAGCGAAACAACAAATAAACAAACCACTCGAAAGACTTAAAGGTGTTGAAGGCTAGAAAGCCTGCTTCCCTTTCAAAACCTTCTAATCCTTTTAATCCTTTTAAACAACCTTATACAATGAAAGTAAGAGTTTCAGTTAAGAAAAGATCTCCCGAATGCAAAGTCGTTCGTCGCAAGGGGGTCGTTTATGTAATCAACAAGAAAAACCCTAAATTCAAACAAAGACAGGGCTAATTAACAAAAAAGAACTATCAATTTATGGCAAGAATTGCAGGTATTGACTTACCTAAAAACAAAAGAGGCGTTATAGGTCTGACCTATATCTACGGAATCGGAAGAAGCCTTTCTTCGGAAATTTTGGCCAAAGCTGGTATCGACGAGAACAAGAAGGTCCAGGACTGGACCGACGATGAGCAGAACAAGCTCCGTACCATCATCAACGATGAGTACAAGGTAGAAGGTGCTCTTCGCTCCGAGGTTCAGATGAACATCAAGCGACTCATGGATATCGGTTGCTATCGTGGTATTCGCCATCGTCTTGGTCTGCCCCTCCGCGGTCAGAGCACCAAGAACAACGCCCGTACACGTAAAGGTAAGAAGAAAACTATCGCTAACAAGAAGAAAGCTACCAAGTAATGTAGCTCTGGCAGTCCTAATAGCTGCCTAAGAATGTAAAATCAAGCAAGTAAAAAAAATTATGGCAAAAACTTCTAAACCGACTAAGAAAAGAGTCGTAAAAGTTGAACCTCAAGGAAGAGCATGCGTTTTCGCATCCTTCAACAACGTTATTATTTCGTTGACAAATAATGCCGGTCAAGTGATTTCTTGGTCGTCTGCTGGAAAAATGGGCTTCCGCGGATCGAAGAAAAACACTCCGTATGCTGCACAGATGGCTGCGGAAGATTGCGGTAAAGTTGCTTATGATTTGGGCCTAAGAAAAGTCAAGGTCTTCGTCAAAGGACCTGGTTCAGGACGTGAATCTGCAATACGTGCAATCAACGGCTGCGGTATCGAGGTTACCGAGATCGTCGACATCACTCCGCTCCCGCACAATGGTTGCCGCCCCCCAAAACGTCGCCGTGTGTAATTAAGTGTACAGTGAACAGCGGATAGTGAAGCGACACATCTCGACTCACCGGTAGCTGGTCACAAATCACAGTTAACATTTAAAATCAGTAAAAAATGGCAAGATATACAGGTCCTAAAACCAAAATCGCAAGAAAGTTCCACGAGCCTATCTACGGTCCTGACAAGAACTACGAAAGAAAACCTTACGCACCTGGTATGCACGGTCAGAACAAGCGCCGTGGTAAAACCTCCGAGTACGGCATCCAGTTGCAGGAAAAACAGAAAGCGAAATACACCTATGGCATTCTTGAACGCCAGTTCGTGAAAATCTATCAGGAAGCATCCCGCCGCGGCGGCATCACTGGTGAGGTTCTCCTCCAGCTCATCGAGTCCCGCCTCGACAACGTTGTCTATCGTCTTGGCATCGCCCGCACCCGCGCACAGGCCCGCCAGCTCGTGTCTCACCGTCACATCACCGTCAACGGCAATGTCGTTAATGTTCCTTCCTATTCTTTGAAAGAGGGTGATATCGTCTCCGTCCGCGAACGTTCCAAATCGCTGGAGATTATCACCGACTCGCTCGCTTCTCGCGCCAACAACTATCCTTGGCTCGAGTGGGACGGCAACCTCATGTCGGGCAAGTTCATGAACTACCCGCAGCGTGCCGACATCCCCGAAACCATCAACGAGCAGTTGATCGTCGAACTCTACTCCAAGTAGTAGTTGAAAGGGAGTGACTCAAAATAATTTTTCAAACAAGAAAGGAATCAGTAAATGTCAATTTTAGCTTTTCAACAGCCAGACAAGGTCGTTATGCTTGAGGCTGACGACTTCAGAGGGACCTTCGAATTCCGCCCCCTCGAGCCTGGATATGGTATCACTATCGGTAACGCACTCCGTCGCGTACTGCTCTCCTCTCTCGAGGGCTTCGCCATCACCTCTGTGCGTATCGACGGTGTCGACCATGAGTTCTCCTCTTTGCCCGGTGTGGTCGAGGATATGACCGACATCATCCTCAACCTCAAACAAATCCGTTTCCGCCGTCAAGTCGAGGATGTCGACTCCGAGAAGATTAGCTTCGAGGTCAAAGACAAAAACGTCCTCAAGGCCGGCGACCTTAACGAAAACCTCCAGGGTTTCCAAGTCCTCAATCCTGATGTCGAGATTTGCCACATGGAGCCTACCACCAAGCTCAACATCGAGCTCACCATCGAAAAAGGCCGTGGTTATGTCCCCTCTGACGAGAACAAGAAACCTGGCGACCCCATAGGAGTTATCGCTATCGACTCTATCCACACCCCGATAAAGAACGTCCAGTATGCTGTCGACGACTACCGTGTCGAGCAGAAGACTGACTATGAGAAACTCACCTTCGACATCCAGACCGATGGCTCGATTCATCCTAAAGAGGCTCTCAAAGAGGCTGCCACCATCCTCATCCAGCATTTTATGCTGTTCAGCGATGAGCGCATCTCCCTCGAACTCGAGCCCAAGCAGGTTGTTGAGGAATTCGACGAGAATACTCTCCATACTCGCCAGCTCCTCAAGACTAAGCTTATTGACCTTGACCTTTCGGTTCGCGCCCTCAACTGCCTCAAGGCCGCTGAGGTCGAGACTCTGGGTGATCTGGTTTCTTATAATAAAGCTGATTTGTTGAAATTCAGAAATTTTGGCAAGAAGTCCCTTATCGAGCTCGAAAACCTCGTGGCTTCCAAGAACCTGGATTTCGGCATGAACATTTCAAAGTATAAATTAGATAAAGAATAATCAACTATGAGACACGGTTGCAAAGTAAATCATCTGTCAAGAACTCATTCGCACCGCGTTGCGATGATGTCCAATATGGCCACGTCTTTGATAATGCATAAGAGAGTGGAGACCACCCTGGCAAAGGCCAAGGCTTTAAGAGTATATGTCGAACCGCTGATCAATCGCTCGAAAGAGGATTCGACCCACAACCGCCGTATCGTCTTCAGCTATCTCCATAGCAAAGACGCCGTCAACGAACTTTTCCGCGAGATTTCGCAGAAAATCGTCAACCGCCCTGGTGGCTACACCCGCATCCTCAAGACTGGCATCCGCAAGGGTGACAACTCTGAGATGGCTATCATCGAGCTGGTCGACTACAACGAGAACATGCTGAAAGAGGCCAAGACCAAGAAGGCCAAGACCACCCGCCGTAGCCGTGGTGGCAAGAAGGCTGAAGAGGCCGCTCCTGCTGCTGAGGCTCTCGTTGCAGAGGCTCCTGCTGCTGAGGAACCCAAGGCCGAGTAAGTTACTCACGCATTCAAGCAAGTTGCTTACACATAAACTTTACTTAAAAAAAGAACGCAGTCTCATTTATGGGACTGCGTTCTTTTTGTGTCACTTACGCTATAGGTATCTGAATAATAGATAACCATTTTTCCGGGTCTTTCTGGTTCCAGATGCCGTCGATATAGCTTGTGCGGTGCTGGCCGACGACACGGTAGCCGTGTTCCTCGATATAGCGGAAGGCCTCGGTGTACGACTCGTAAAATCGCTCGTAGGGACCGACATGCTTCACGCAGAGCGCCTTGGACACCTCGGGCAACCGCTTGAACTGGATAATGGCGCTATCCTCGCCCATCTCCTCCACCTGTTCGCAATACTCGATGTCGATGTCCGTCGGCGTGTACTCTTTGTTGTGCTCGACGGTAAAACAGTAGCCCGGTGGCGGACACTTGCAGCCGAGACGCTGCATCTCGGGGCCGATTTTCTCGACACACATCGGGCCGATGGCGGCGTAGTTGGGGATGACCTCGCGGTGCGAGGCAACGATGATTGACGGGAGGCTTTGAATGCTAAACTTTTCCATTGTTGTGATTTGTTTGCGGGAGTCCCTCCAGCTGAGCAGCTTTTCGCGGCGGGCAACCAGCTGCCGTAACTGTCGTTCCGTCTCGCTGATTTTCTCGTCCATCTGCCGGATGCTGGGTGTGGACGAGTCATCGTCCAGCAAGTCCTTGATTTCTTCCAGCGAGAAGCCGAGACGCTGCAGGTCACGGATGCTTTGCAGCCGTTGCATCTGGTCGATGCTGTAGTAGCGGTAGCCCGTCCACTCGTCCACCTCGTTGGGCAGCAACAGCCCCTTTTGTTCATAGTGGCGTAAGGTCTTTACTGTCGTCTGCATCAACTTTGAGAACTCTCCGATTGTTAATTTTTGCTTGTAAATCATCATCGTACGATAATAATGCTTGTTTGATATCGGCTGCAAAGTTAATGCATGACCCAAGGGACGAGTCAAGGACTTTAACAAACTTTAACGTTTTTCTTCAATTGAATTCGGTTTATCATCCAGCGGACGGGTGCAGCCCCATTGCTGGGCGAAATGTTCGAAGTTCTTGCGGACAAGGCGCTTGATGAAGAGGCGGAACAGCAGATGGACAATCTTGGGGTTCTTCTCGGGGCCGGTGAATTTGCGGGCTTCGGGAGTTAGGAAGTTGCCATGAGCGGCAAAGGACTCGCCCATCTTGGAGAAAGCATCCAATTTCTTGGTCATCGCCTTCTTCATCCTCTCATCGTCACGCATACGAATCAGGAAACTACCACCTTGAACCAGACAACCGCCATAGGTACAGCCTAACTGGGCCGGGAGCGACTGCAAGAACCGCTCGCAAAGACGCAGTTGATGCCCTTCGTCGAAGCCTCCATGCAGGATGAACGACATCTGCGCTGGCTGCTGACGCTCTGTTGGCAATGTCTCTAAGAACTCTAACATGATACTGGGCACGCACTCCACAAAAAGTGGCAAAGCAAAGATAATCTGATCGTGACTGCTGAATGCCTCACTTGCAGCATCCCATTCCTTGCGGTTCGACAGGGAATAGAGTTCATACGTGGAACCAGATACTTGGAGCCCTTTGACAAACGACTGGATAATCTTGTCCGTATTGCTGAACTTTTGCACACGCGGACTTCCGTTGATAATGACTACATGCATGGCTTATTCTCCTTTCCAATATTATAGACACCCAGCGACTGCCCGGCGAGGTTTGAAGCCACGCGACGGCTCCATTCTTCGAGAAAATCCTGGTCGGCCTTGCCTTTGTACAGAAGGCCGAAGTTCAGCGGATGGTAACGCAGCTCGTGACGCTCCAAGCCGTCACGGAACTCCACATACATATTCAGCATCGGCACAATGCGGTCCATCACCCGCTTGCCGCGCCAGTCCACGAATCCAAAGCGTGTATCCGAAACCAGCCACAGATTCTCCGCGCCCACCAGTTTCTTGATTATGTTCTCATAGTCATCCTTGATGGCGCAGATTCCCGGCGTTTTCAGCCAGCACAGGTTGCAGCCCATGCAATGCGATATCTTCATGCCAGAGGTATTGACAACCTCCATATCAGCATCATTAATCAGGGTGCTGATATGTTCAGAGGCATCAAAGTTTTCTAAAGTGTTTAATACAATTGTCATATTCAATGTCCTTTATGTTTCTCTTTCTTTTTGGCTTGGCGCAGGTCAAACTGGCGTTGCTTTTCGGCTTCGCGTTCTGCTTTTGATTGCTGTTTTCGCTCCATCTTGTTCTGTTCCTGTTGCAGTTTCAGGGCTTGTTGCGACTTAGTTCCAATGCCCCGTAACTGCATCTGTTTCTTGGCTTCGCGAAGCTGTCTTTTGGGATTCTTCCTGATTTCTGTAGTTGGAGCCACATCCATAGCCTGACTGAACTGAAGACGATGCCAGTTTTCTCATGTACTTCTCAACCGCTTTTGGCTTGCCGCAATACTTGAAAAGGAGTTCGCAGGCATTGTTGTCGCTCTGTCCGAGAGACAACTCCAGCAGTTCCGCATACGAAAAGGCCATTTTGCCTTCAAACTGTTTCAGCATTGGCGACCATGTGTCTTGCATCAAATCAGTCTTATCGACAACGATCGTGTCATCAAGAGCCAGTCCTTTCCGACTCAGGTAATCGGCGACGTATAAAGCTTGCGGGAACTTCATCACGCTGTGCATGGCAAAACGCTCCTTTTCGTTAATGCCACTAACGGAGTCATTACGTATCATGCATGCACCATATTTCTCTTTTTGCTGTGCAAAAAGCAGGGTTGGGATAATCAGAAACAGTAGCAATAAGAAATGTTTCATCTTAACACCTTTTCGCTCTTTTCGCTCTTTTCGGAGATAACTCAGTTCATAAATCTTTCCAGGCTCAATCACCCTACCCGTATAGGACTTGCTGTTGTACCCTTCCGTATATATCCTGTCAAAATCCCCTTCATACTTGGCATATATTTGCTTATGTATTTGGAGAACATGATCTTTTACACATTCGATGGCCTCTTCTCTATAGCACATATTCATTTGTATTCTAAAAGTTTCTTCACCTCACCGCCTTTGCTTTCATAGTAGGCAAGCATCTCCGGCAGCTTCTTCAGGTCGTAGCTGGTGACGCAGTCGGAGAGGACATGCACCGTGAAGCCGGCCTTGGCCATGTTGAAACAGGTCGATTTCACGCAGGCCGTAGCGTCAGCACCAGCCACGTAGAACTCATTGATGCCGTTTGCCGCGATGAAAGCAGAAAAAGCCTCGCTGGTAAGGGCATTGCTTTTCGTCTTCACGAAAATATTGTCCGACACGACCTTCATCTCAGGTGCCAACTCCTCGCCTTTAGTGCCTGGTTTGAATGTCCGCGTAGCAGCGGTGACGTTGTTATGCTTGATATAGACGATATGTATCCCCTCGGCCACAGCCCATTCGATGGCGGCGTTGATGTTGCCGACGATGTCGCGGTAGTGCTTGGTGATGTCGTTCTGTATGTCGATAACGACTAGTGCTTTGTTTTTCATTGCTTTCTCTGTAATGTTTTCAAAGTTCCTCAATGTTGGTTTTGTCATCCCCGCGAAGTTGCATTTGTCAACTTCGGAAGTTGACAAATGCCATCACGGCAGTTGTCCCGGCGCCCTCGGTTTTTGTGTTTCAAAACCTGCGGGTGCGGCGGCGGTAGGCGTCGTATTCCTCGCCGAAGTCGCGGCTCAGGCGGCGCTCCTCGCTGACGACCTGCACCAGCATCACCGCCAGGAAGGCCACCCATACCGCTGCAGCCTGCCAGGTCCACAGCCACACTACCACGCCGGCCAGGTAGAGCAGCGTGCCGGTGAGCATCGGGTTGCGGTTCAGGCGATAGGGGCCGTCGGTCATCAGGTGCTGCGTGCGCGGTGCCACCTCGTGGCCGAAGGCGTCCATCGGGTTGCCCTTGCCGCGGCGCTTCATATAGAAGATGGTCCAGACACTTAGCGCCAGACCACCCATCATCAGAACCCCTGTGATGGAGGCCCTCAAGGCTCCGATATGCACAATCGCTGGCATCTCCGACGCCACCCACATCACCGTCGGCATCAGTCCCACGAAGAGCACCCCGCCGAGGAGGTAGCCCAGTATTTCTTTCAGCAGTTTCATTGTTCTCGTTTGTTTTTTATTCCCAGCACACACTTCTCATAATTTTCAATTCTCATTTTTCAATTTTCAATTCACGATAGAATGTCCATGTGTCGCTGTGGCCGTCGCGATAGGTGAAACTCCACTGCAGTTTCTCAGCGGTCAGAGTGTCAATAAGGAACTTGTACTCGTAGTCGATGCTGCCGCTATACATGCCGATAATCTTCTGCGCCAATTCTATGTTTTCGTTTTGGTTTTGGTTTTCGTTCTCGATCACTTCCATGCGGAAGCCCTCTTTAACGCCAGCGAAGAAGAGGGTGTCGCCGTCGACACGCCAGCGGCTGGGACTAATGTAGTTGTACACCCACGTCACCGTATCGCCGTCAGCAAGCGTGACAGTATACACCTGCCGTGCCGAGTCGAGCGCCGTACCATCGGCATAGAAATCCATCGTGCCGGTCTCACTCACGTCGAAATGATTGCCCTCCATATCATAGTTAAAGGCGTGCTCATAGGTGTAGTTCCCTTCTACTTGCGGCGCCTTCTGTGTGGGGCCACAAGCTACCAGAGCCACAACACCCAAAAATAATAGTAATACTTTTTGATACTTCATCCTATATTATGTTTATAATTACAAACTGCCAGATCCTCAGTCACTATTCACTTTTTTCTTATTCCCAGCACGCACCAGCGGACGAAGGGGATGCGGTGGAGAGCCTCATATAGTAACGGCGATAGGGTAAAGACAGCCACTGTCAGTATGGCGTACATGGCCGCGGGCGGCAGCTGGGTGTAGAACTTCATCTTGTAGCCGAGGCTGGCGACGACGAGGTAGTGGACGATATAGAGGCCGAAGCTGGAGCGCGTCATGTATCCGGCAAAGGCGTTGGTCTTGTCGAACTTAGCTTTGAACCAGCCCATCATGGCGAGACACATCAGCCAGCCGTAGAGGCAGTTGAGCGGGGTGCTCATATACTGCGGGATGGTGTTGTTCTGCCCGAAGGTGGTGACGGTGAGGACAGTGCCGGAGATGACGGCGGCAGCCATAAGGGGAATCCAGGCTTTGCCCAGCGTCTCCTGCACCTCGTCTCGGCTGAAGACATAGTAGCCCAGCAAAAAGATGATGAAGTAGAAGACAGGCTTATAGAGGTTCCAGAGGCCGTCGAGACTCTCGGGACGCGGATTGAAGATGAGCGTCTGCTGACCGAGCCAGAACAGCACACCGAGCAGCGCAAGCGCGACAACAAGCAGCCATTCCCGCGAAGCGAATAATTTACAAGATCTTGCGGAGCATGGGATTTTCCGTATCAGAAGCAGTATCAGCGAGAAAAACCACAGATCCTGTATGAACCACAGCGGCCCGATACCGCTGACGCACCACATGAAGTACTTCTCCGGCTGCGGCACAGCAGCCATCACGTCGGTGCCGGCCACATGGGTATTGAAATAGCCCGTAATCCACTGGAAGACGAAAAGACCGATGGTGGCGGGCACGAGGAGTTTGCGGGTTCTGGCCCCAAGCCACTCTTTAGCCGTCTTCCGCTCAAGAGCATAGCGCGAACCAATGCCAGCCAGCAGGAACAGCAGCGGCATAAACCAGGGATAGAGCACGTACATCAGCACGTCCTGATACTGCGGCCCGTCGCCGAAACCGCCCACGCCGCCGAAGACGCCCTTGTTGTTGTAGAAATAGATGACGTGGTAGAGCAGCACCAGCAGCACTGTCACCCAACGCAGATTATCAATCCAATGTTTCCTGTTCATTTTGTAGTTTCAAGTTTATGGAGTTAAATTGGAAGTAAAAGATGAAGTTAAATAGGACAAATTATAATTACTTCTGAAGTTTTATTAGTCTTTTTTTTCTAGTTTCATGATGCGGACGGGTTTGTCGTTGCCTATCTGCAGGCGGCTGCAATAATTGATGTCACCGGTGTCGCGAAAACCAAGTTTTTCCAGCACCTTGCCAGATGCGGGATTGTCGGGAAAATAGTCTGCCCATAGGGTGTTGAATTCTTTCTCGTTGAAGCAGTAGTCAACGAGCAGCCGTAGGGCCTCCGTGCAGATGCCGCGGTTCCAGTAGGGTCGCGCCACCCAATAGCCTACCTCAACATCTTTTTCGCCGATGTCGATATTGCTCTCGCCATGGGTGTAGTAGCCGATGCAGCCGATAGGCTCGCCGGTCTCTTTCAGTTCGATGGCCCATATATGGTCGCTATGGAAGAGCGTGCGGATAATCTCGAGGCTCTCCTCCACGCTCTTGTGCGGAGGCCAGCCAGCTCGTGGCCCCACTTCGGGGTCGGAGGCATACTTGAAGAGAGATTCGGCATCGCTATCCATCCAGGGGCGAAGTGTCAACCGCTCGGTCTGCATCACCAGTTTTGCTTTATCGGCAAAAGGCGGTAACTGTCCTTTGTTGAAGACTCTCGCCTTCTTGGGGAAGGTTTTGTCGTAGGCCTCGAAAGCCACAGGGTTTTCATCTGCCATGAAATAGCCTTTGGGTGGACAGTAGGTGCCCTCGCGGCCGCTCCAGTAGCCGGGGATAAGCTCCTGTGCAAGGAAGAAGGGTACATCGTCGTCTGCCGGCATGTCGTGGTAGTGGATGTTCAGCTTGCTGGCGAGGTCGAAACCGGCATGCTTGTAGAAGTTGATATTTCCTTCCATGCAGAGCAGACCAATGCCCATCGCTTTGGCTTTAGCCAACGCATACTGCAGCAGCTTCAGTCCGTAACCCTTACGCTTGTAGTCGGGGTGGATGCTGATGGGGCCGAAAGTCCAAGAGGGGAATGTTGAGCCGTCGGTCAGCGTGATTTCGGCTTTCGAAAACATAATGTGACCAATTATGCGGCCATCTTCCTCCATCACCAGATCCAGCTCGGGGATAAAAGCGGTGTTGTTTCGATATTGGTTGAGCACGTAATGTTCGGTGCATCCAGGACGATAGACGTTCCAGAACGCTTCGCGAGTAAGGTTCTCCACCTCGCGGTAGTCTTGTGGTTGTTCTAATCTGATAATCATTGCTTCATAGTTTCGATTATGGGTCTCAGTAGGTGGGGTGCCAGGTTTGGTCTGGGGTTATGTTGATGATGTTCATGGCAGTATTGTCGAAACGGTAGTGGTTTCCTTTAGTCGTTTTCTTTCAGCCATTTCTCAAGGATTTCGCAGTATCTGTCGGTCTGTTCGACGAAGCAGGTGTGGCGAGCCCTTTTGAAGACCTCCCAGCGGCTGTTGGGGATATTCTCATAGAGCGATGCTGCCACCACAGGAGTGCAGATGTCGCGAGTGCCGCTGCAAATCAGGCAGGGCTGCTCGATTTCGTGGAGACGGTCGGTGTATTCGAAATCCTTCAAATCGCCTAAGGGCTGATACTCGTTGGGACCCCAGCCGTAGAGGTAGGCCTCGTTGCCTGCACGTTTGGGACGGCGGAGGCATTCGGGCGAGTTGTCATCGACGCTTATCACATAGCGTTCATAATAGTGTTCGTTGGCGCGCAGATAGTCGGGGTCGTCCCACTTGCCGGTGGCCTCAGCGCGACTGATGGCTTCCTGGTCTTCTGCCGACATATATTTGATGAGGCGGTGCTGCTCGCTTGCCCACAGCGAGCTGGAAGCGTGACCCGACGAGAGAATCACCGACTTGATGCCCTGTGGCCGCTGGTCGATGATATATGCTATTGCCTGCATGGCACCCCACGACTGGCCGAGGAGATGTATCTGGTCGAGGTGCAGATGCTGGCGAAGAGCGATAAGCTCGTTAATCCATGTCTCTTGTGTCCAAAGCTCTGGGTGTCCATCGAGATAGGAGTTGCCGCACCCTAACTGGTCGTATGAAATCACCTGGCGGCCAGTGTCGGCTATACGGTCAAGAACCTCGAAGTAGTTGTGTGTGCTTCCGGGGCCGCCGTGGAGCAGCAGCAATGCGGGTTTGCTTGACGGTTCACCGACGATGCGGTAATATGTCTGATAGCCCAGATAGGGCATGTATCCTTCTTTTATTGTATACTGTTTCATGTTTGTATATATGCTGTTGGTTGTCAATAGTATTTCTCGAATGCTTTCTTGATGATGTAAGGGCTGTGGGCGGCCAGTTTGCAGAGCCATAGCCCCAATCGGCTGTAGCACAGGTTGGCAATAAAGATTTCTTTCCTTTTGCGCCGGAACATGTGGCGGTTTGCGACAGCGAAGATTTTCCCTTCCACGATGGCGTTGCAGGCATTCCTTGCCGTTGCTATGGCGTAATACAACCCCTCGTAAGTCAGCTTGTTGGCAAAGCCACCGGCATCGCCGATAAGTAGGACGTTGTCCTTGCCCGAATCGACGGTGTCGATCGAGATGTTGGCTCCCACCAGCCTTCCCCCTTGGTTGCGGTCACTCGTTCTTATGGTATTGCTATCCAGTTGGTTGCGTATCTCTTTTGGCGATGAATAAAATCCGCCCATGCCTATGGCGTCGTGTTCCATTCCGGGGAAGCTGAAGAAGTATCCCTTCTTGTAACTGTTTGAAAACTCGAAAACAAACTCGTTAGTGCTCTTGGCTACATATTGCTCCATCCAGAGTGTGTTGCCGCTATTCTTTCCCGGCAATTGCCTGCGTACACGGCTGTTGGAGCCGTCGGCGGCAACCAGGTAGTCGCAAAGCAGATGCCTTCCCGAAGCGAGAGTCACGTCGATGCCCCCATTGTCCAACTCCTCGAACGAAGAGAACGAGTCCTTGATTGTCTCACCCCCGGCCTCCAAGTACTGTTTAAGCAGTTTGTAGTCAAAGTCTTTGCGTTGCACCATTCTCAGTTCCTTGTCCAGGTTGACCACGCAAAGCGTCTTGCCGTCCATCATCAGTCGGAAACGGTTTACACCTTGGTACTTGTAGCGAAGTCTGGGCTCCAGCTCCTGAAGCAAGGCATAGGCCTTGGGTGTAAGTCCTCCGCCACAGATTTTGTCGCGCGGGAAGGTTGCGAAATCCACGATGACGCATTCTATGCCGGCTTTCTTCAGCAGGTAGCCGCATACGCTCCCCGCAGGGCCTGCTCCAACAATTACAACACGGTGTTTTGACTTCATGGCGACAATCAAATCGGAATCCGATCCAAGTCCATTGAACTACAGATTCCTCATGTTATTTTTTACATCTTACTAAGTTGTTCTGTGGTGCAAAAATACAGAAATTTTGGAGATTATTAAAAAAGTTCTACCTTTGTATCGTTGTCAAAGAGAAATGAATATATGTTAGTTTTCTAATAATCAATCATTTGTTTAAGGAATGACTACTGTTTAGGTTGCCCAAAACAACCTTTTGCAGGGGGTGCTGTGTCCCTTTCTGCAAGGTGAGTTCTTTGACATATCGGGTAATTTGACAGATTTCCTTCTGTGTGCATAGTGATGCATAAAAACAATTGTTATAAACCTTTTAAGAAAACTAATATCATGAAAAGAAAAAGAATCAAAATTAACCGAAAAATGATGGCTTGGAGTGATGGAGAGCGAACAAATATCATTCCGTCAGTGTTCCGTCAGGTCGACGACTACGGACGAGCAATGTGGAACTACCACAACGATTTGCGTGAGGGCGATGAAAATTGGTATGGCAGCTGTGCCATAATCCGCGATACATGTCGATGCTACGAGTATGAGGCCGACCGTGCTTGGCAGCAGGGACACCATCTTGAGGCCTTGAAAGAGATGATGAGGGCAGCCCTCTATGTATTGCCCGATGAGGATGCCGGTTTCGAGTTCGAGGATGCACAGTGGCTCAATCCACATGAGACGTTATTCTGGCACCGCAACGTGCAAGAGTTTCTACGCTATAACCTCCGCTGTATCGACTTTTGTAAACGAGACCCCAATCTCTGGCCTGTATACAACGGCAGTTCAATTGAGCGCGAATACCACGACTACCTTCGTGCCTTAGGGGAATGGGTGCACGAGGGGTGACATCCCACCTCGAAGCGAAATACTTTCCGATTTCAGAAATCTTTTTTGTAATTTTGCGGAGTGGCATGGTAGGGCAATTGTTGTGAAATGTTTTGTGAAATTACTAAAATTCAGTAATATGTGCAATTTTTTTTCTGCCACTTTTTTATAAAAAAAACACCTGCTAAACTTAAGTTGGCTATTCCAAGCTTATAGCCGGCAAACCAAACTACAGCATAGACTCATTCTTTTTTAACACATTTTCAACGTCATGAAAAAACTATTTTTGATTATCGCTACCGCCTTTTTTTCATTAGCATCCATTGCACAGGCACAGTTGGTGGGCTACCGTGCCCCCAATCCTGGCAACCGCAATGCCAGCTACACGATGGCCATCGAACCTCAGTTCGACGAAGTGGCCCTCGATTTCTCCGAGGGGATGGCCTGTGTCACGATTCAGAGAGGCCAGTTCCATACCTTCATCGACACCAATGGCAAGCCCGCTTTCAACAAGCAGTTCCCCAACATGCAGCCATACAGTAATGGTTTCGCCGCTGTGCAGGTCAATCCCACTGATGGCGACTATGTATTCATCGACAAGAAAGGCGACAATCTCACCCGGCAGTATTACCATTTCCCCAAACAATTCAGCGAAGGCTATGCTGTGGTGGGCGTCGATGTGACAGGCGGAGGCCATTACAGGTATACCTATATCGACACCAAAGGGCAGTCTGTCGGCGAGCCACGCTTCTACGGTGCCCGGAGTTTCAGCGAAGGTCATGCGGCCGTAATGGTGAGGCCCGGCAATTGGCAGGTGCTGAACAGGATGTTCAAGGCCACTTCGGGCAACCTCCCTTACGACGAGATAGAGGAGTTCCACGAAGGTCTTGCGCGAGTCAAGATAGGCGACCGCTATGGCTTCATCGACACCCTTGGCAACCTGAAGATACCGATGAGCGACATGTGGTTCGGACCCCAGTTTTCCGAGGGACTCTGTGTCGTCAAACAGGGCGACCGCTACGGCTACATGGACATGAGTGGCCGCATCGTGATACCATGCCGCTACACTCTTGCCCAGCCGTTTTCCTGTAGCCGTGCCGTCGTCAGCCAGTCGTCTCCCGGCGAGTCGGGCATGATTGCAAACCGCGGTATCATCGACCACGACGGCAACTGGGTGGTCGAAGAGGAACTGTTCGACGGTATCGAGTCTTTCTCCGAATGCTATGCTGTCGTTGCCCGGGATGGCAAATATGGTTTCATCAATGTCAACGGCAAGGTTGTCATCCCGATGAAATACGAAAAAGTAAGGTCGTTCCACGAGGGTTATGCTGCCGTGAGACAGAACGGCAAATGGGGTTTCCTGAAGCTCGCCGACCTGGACAACTACAATAAAATGAAATAATGCCTGAAAAAGATTCTGTAATTATCTACTCCGGTGGGTTGGATTCTACCACGCTGCTCTACGAGGAGCAGGCACGTATTGCGTTGGCCGTCACCTTCGACTATGGCAGCAACCATGCTCGTCGCGAGATAGCATGTGCCCGTCACCATTGCGAGGCCCTCGCCATCGAGCATCTGGTGATAGAGCTGGCCTTCATGGGCCGATACTTCAACTCGTCGCTGCTCAGCGGGGCCGACGCCATCCCCAGCGGCAACTACGACGAGGCCAACATGAAAAGCACTGTGGTGCCTTTCCGCAACGGCATCATGCTCTCCGTGGCCTGCGGTCTCGCCGAGAGTCGCGGGCTGAAACGGGTACTCATCGCCAACCATGGCGGCGACCACGCCATCTATCCCGACTGCCGTCCCGGCTTCGTGGCTGCCATGGATGGTGCTATGCAGGCAGGCACCTACGACGGGGTGCGGCTTGTGGCCCCCTATACCGACATCAGCAAGGCCGACATTGTCCGTCGTGGTGCCGTCCTCGGCATCGACTATGGTAAAACCTATTCCTGCTACCGTGGCGGCGAACGGCATTGCGGCACCTGCGGCACCTGTACCGAGCGGCGCGACGCCTTCCGCCTAGCCGGTATCCCCGACCCGACACAATATGAGAGCTGAAAGATGTTTGTTTCAGGTTTCAAACTGCAAGTTTCAGGTCGTTCGTCAATTCACAATTCACAACCCACAATTCACCAATGTATTACGTAACCAAACATATAGAAGTCTCCGGTGCACACCGTCTCGAACTCGACTACCCGAGCAAGTGTACCGAGCTGCATGGCCACAACTGGCAGATTACCATCTACTGCAAGAGCCGCGAGCTCGATAACAACGGCATGGTTGTAGACTTCTCTCACATCAAAAAAAGCATCGTCGACCAGCTCGACCATAAAGTGATAAACGACATCATCGGCTGCAACCCTACTGCCGAGAACATTGCGCGCTGGTGCCAGCAACAGGTGCCTAACTGCTACCGCGTCGACGTGCAGGAAACCAGCGGCAATACGGCGACATACGAAGTAGACAGTTGACAATCGTCCGATGAAAGTAAACGAGATATTCTATTCCCTGCAGGGTGAAGGGTTCTACAGCGGAGCCCCTTCCATCTTCGTGCGGCTGAGTGGCTGCAACCTCCGTTGCCCTTTCTGCGACACGCAGCATGAGTCGGGTACCGAGATGACCGAGGAAGCCATTGTCTCCGAGGTCTGCCAATACCCTGCGCGTCATGTGGTTGTCACAGGAGGTGAGCCAGCCTTGCAGCTCACTGCCTCGCTGGTCGACAAGCTCCATTTCGAAGGGAAATATGTGGCTGTCGAGACCAATGGCACCCATGCCTTGCCCGACAATGTCGACTGGATTACCCTCTCGCCAAAGGATGCTTTCGTCGGCGCTCGGGCCTTGCCCGTCATCACCCGTGCCGACGAGATCAAGGTCGTTTTCGATGGCATCCACGACCCTTCCTCGCAGTGTCGTAGCCTCGCTGCCACTACAGTGGAACGCCTATTCCTTCAGCCATGCGATACCGGCGACCCAACCCGCAACACCGCTATTGTGCAGGCCGCAATAGATTACGTCAAGCAAAACCCGCAGTGGCGACTCTCGCTCCAGATTCATAAAATTCTGGATATTAGATAGCAATTCGACAAAGGATTGGAAGAACGGTAAAATGGCAGCTTTTAGGTCGATAAAGGAGCTGATACGGGCACTTCGGCAGGGATCGAAACTGCTGAGCAATATGTTCTTGCAACGCAAGGCTTCTCACCTGTATTTGTCGTTATCATAAATGATTTGAAAAACAAGGGTTTATCATGAAACAAGTCGAAGTTGTGGCTGCAATCATACGCGATGCCGAGGGTCGCGTCTTCGCCACGCAGCGCGGTTATGGCGAGTGGAAGGATTGGTGGGAATTCCCCGGAGGGAAGATTGAGCCAGGCGAGACATCAGAGGAGGCTCTGAAACGAGAGATTCGCGAGGAGCTTTCTGCCGAAATCGGAGTAGAGGCGTTGCTCTGCACGGTGGAGTACGACTACCCGAAGTTCCATCTGACAATGCATTGCTACCTCTGCACGCTGCGGTCGGACACCCTCCGCTTGAACGAACACAAGGCGGCACGGTGGCTCAGGAAAGACGAGCTTGCAAGCGTCAATTGGTTGCCGGCGGATAGAAGCATCATAGAATTGATACAAAACGATTAGCACAATGGTGTACGATTGGTACAGGGGTGATTTATGCTAAAGTATTTCCATGCTGGCAAGACCTCAATTTTATGATTGTTTTTTGTTATAGTGTCGGTCTGATTGAATGTAAGGATAAGTCCCGTGGCGATATTAAGGTTTTCCATAGCGTTGAGCAGTCCGTCAATCTCGCGAGCCTCGTTGTCGCGGTCTAGTTCATAGCATACTTGGCAGGCGAGAGTAGGTGTGTTTTTTGTGCATACGATGCATTGTCGAGTGTGCTTCGGACGTAGTTTTCCCAACCATGAACAAGTTGAATTTCGTCGAAAAACAAATGTTTTGCATTGAGTTTTTTAGCTAATGCATCGACCAGTTCAAAGTCATTCAGGGTGAAGTTGCTCAACCTAGGTGTGTCAAAATTCAGGTAGATGTTTGGTTCGGGAGTTTTGTTTATGACCTGGGCCATAATGGTGCTTTTTCCGCATCGACGGATGCCTGAAATAACGGTGGCAAAACCTTCAATTTGGTGTTCAATAGTTGGTGTCAAAGTTCGCGGCATACCCAAATTAGATGACAAAGCATCCATTTGCATTTCAATAACATCCTTTAACTCTGTTAGTTTCATAAAGTTTCTTGTTTGACTTAGTGATGCAAATACAAGGTTTTTATTTGTAATAAAAGCAAGTTTTTATTTGTGATAAAAAGAATGATTACGCAAACACAAAGCAAGGTCAAGTTCTTACTAGATAGCTAATGGTGTAAGTAATACTGAGGATAAGTAGCTTTATCACCTATAGGTCGAGCGAGCGAATAGGGCTAAACAAAGCATTACAACATTACACCATTACAGTCGGTTTGTCGATTCCCTAAAGGTTAAAACAGAAAAAATACTCTTGCTGAATAACCCTTTTTGAACTGTAATTCTGTAATGGTGTAATGGGGAAAAAACAAGATTTGAGCGGATCTTTAAAGCAGGTTTCTTTTTTTTATTATTGCTGATTCAGAAAAAAAACGTATTTTTGCAGTTTTATAATATTGTTGAATTCTAAATAAAAAACAGGGAAAGAAATAAAGAAAATAATTAATACTCGGTGCTTTGCACCATTTTCATAAATCCATAAAAGACCAGAAATAGTTATGAGGAACAACAGAAACTATAGGGAGCAATACAGCGATGGGAATTGGTCTTCCTTTGGACGCTACAAAGTGTTGCTATAATAAGAAATACATAAAGCCAAAGAATCAGGATTTGAAGGATGACGACTATGTCAAAAGTCATTACCACCACAGATAGTATCACTACGCTGCAACCGTTGATTGACAACATATCGATGGCCATCAACGATGCGCGCAGAAAGGTTGCCTCTCATATCAACGCCACGATGACCAAAGCCTATTGGCAGATTGGGAAATACATTGTGGAATACGAGCAGGGTGGGCAAGCGAAGGTGGCTTACGGCACTTCCACATTGACCGAACTTTCACATCAACTCACGGTGCGCTTTGGACGTGGGTTCAGTCGCCCCAACCTTGTGAATATGAGAAAGTTCTATCTGTTATACCCCAATTGTCAGTCAGTGACTGACAATTTGAGCTGGACGCATATTTGCGTATTGATGCAGGCAGAAGACGACCTTGAACGTAGTTTTTACGAGAAAGAGTGCATCGCTCAGAAGTGGGATGTGCGCACTTTGAAACGACAGATGAGTTCGGCCTTGTATCTCCGTTTGGCGGCCAGCAAAGACAAAGAGGGCGTGCTTGCATTGGCCAAAGAGGGCATCACCATCCAAAAGCCGGAAGATGTGGTTCGCGACAGTTACACATTGGAGTTCCTTGGAATTCAGGAAGACTACCGTTATTCAGAGACGCTGTTGGAACAGCGCATCATAGACAACCTGCAGATGTTCCTGCTCGAGATGGGAAAGGGTTTCACGTTCGTCAAACGGCAATATTCCATCTCCGTCAACAATCGCCACTACCATTGCGACTTGGTGTTTTATCACCGCATATTGCGTTGTTTTGTCCTTATTGATCTAAAACGTGACGGGGTACAGCACGAGGACATAGGTCAAATGAATATGTATCTCGGTTATTTTGCAAAGGAAGAGAATCAACCCGATGACAATCCTCCCATCGGCATCATCCTCTCGCACTACAAGGACGACCTGATGGTGGAATATGCCACCTATGGTATAAACACCAACCTATTCGTGTCGAAATACGAGCTTTATCTGCCCGACACAGAGCGGTTGCGGCAGATTGTGGGAAAGATTGTGGAAGAAGAGGAATCCAAGAATGAATGAAATCTTATGTGACTGATATGTGATGACTCAAGTGGTAGTAAAATGTAAACTACTGAAAAACAGAGTTTGTTTTATGTGACTGATATGTGACTAACCTTAATATTTGACAGATGAAATACGATACGAACTATACAACCAGTATTAGACGCTACTTCGTCTGGAACGACAATAATGGAACAGCTCCTCTCCGCATTGAAAAATGTAGAGTTGGCCAAAGAATTAGGATTTGAAGAATAAGGAAATGTCGAAGAAGAAAATATACATTTATAGACTTGTTCTCTAGCGGCAATGGATATAGTGGAAGCGAACAATGAGCAAGGAACTTCAAAAACAAGAAAAATGAACATAGAAAAGCAACTTCATTTATATCAGGATTTCATAATCAAGTGCACAACCAATGCAAAGAGTGTGAAAAATTACTCTGATTTCAAACGAATAAATGAGTGTCTTGAATTATTGTTCCCCAAAAAACAGGGAATTTCCATTCTGGATTTTGACAATCCTGTTGAGTTTGAAGATGTAATTAACAAACTGACCAATCAAAAAAAGTTTGTTGATTATGATGAAAAGGGTGGAAACCAGTATTCTAACACATTAAAACACTATTTGAGGTTTTTGTATGCAAAAAAAATGTTCTTAAATGTTCCTACGGAGAAAGAAAAGAATGAAGTGAACGACCTTGCTCTCCAACAAATATTCTACGGAGCCCCAGGCACAGGCAAAAGCCACAGAATAAAGGATGACGCAGGCGTGAAGGCTGCCGATGAAAAGAACTTGGTGTTCCGCACCACATTCCATCCTGATAGTGACTATTCGACATTTGTGGGTGCATACAAGCCTACCATGGATAAAAGAGCTGTTCGCAATGTGGCTGGTGACATAGTGAAAAACACTGACAAGGAAGAGGTGTACGAAAAGTGCATCACCTACTCTTTTGTACCACAGGCTTTTCTCCAGGCCTACGTGGCGGCATGGAACAACCCGGACGATAAAGTGTTCCTTGTCATCGAGGAAATCAATCGCGGCAACTGCGCACAGATTTTCGGAGACCTGTTCCAACTGCTTGACAGAGATCGCGACGGTTGCTCGGAATATCCCATAATGGCAGATAAGGACTTGGCCAAATACCTTAACGGGAAAGATGAGAACGGTAAGGATATTTTGACCAATAAGGATGGCATAAAAGATGGAAAGTTGCGTCTGCCCAAGAACCTCTACATTTGGGCGACGATGAACACTAGCGACCAAAGTTTGTTCCCCATCGACAGCGCTTTCAAACGTAGATGGGAATGGAAATATGTTCGTATCGCTGAGGGCAAAAAGAAGGATGGAGAGCCCTTGAATTATAGAATCAAATTCACCATTCCAGCCAAGGACGAGGAGCCCGCTGAACTTGTTGATGTACCATGGTGGAATTTCGTCAAAGCTATCAATAAACAGATAGAAGATGCCACCAAGAGCGAGGACAAGAAATTGGGCTACTTCTTCTGCAAGCCGGACAAGAAAGCCGATGAGGCTGACGAATACAACACCATCATTTCTGCCGAGACCTTTGTGGGCAAGGTGGTGTTCTACCTGTGGCAGGATGTGTTCAAAGACTATGGCTTCAAGAGCGACATCTTCAAAAGGGCGAATAGCAATAAGATTTCTTTCCACGACTTTTATCCAGACAATATCACTCCTGACGAGGCTACGAACCCCGAAGCTATCGACCTTTCTTTGGTAAAGGAGTTTATCGACAAAGTAATTGCCAAAAACGAAGAACAGTGACATGAGCGATCACAAGAAAAGTATGACTGAGAAAGAATTACGGGATTATCTGGTTTCTCACTATCCAGTGGAGGATGAGAAGTGTGATTGGAAAGAGATGAAGAATCTGAAGAACTCCTTCAATGGGCATGAGGGGGAGGACGTGATGTCGTATGTGTCGGGCATTGCGAATATGGAGGGTGGCGTGCTGGTAATCGGCGTCAAGGATAAGACGTTGGAGATTGTTGGAACAGACCTCTCACAGTTCAATCTCGACACTAATTCAGCCATCTATAAGATTAAGGAGAATTGCACTAACGTTTCCTCGGAAGGTCTTTATATCGACGAATACATCACCAGCGACACTCACAAGGTGGTATGGGTCATTCATATTCCCAAGCATCTGCCCCGTAGGCCTGTGTATGCGCACAAGAAAGCCTGGCAGAGAATCAAGGACAACCTCGTTCCTTTGACATACGAGCGAGAGGAGGTCATCTTGAGCGAGGGAATGTTGCAACAAGACTGGACGGCTCAGATACTGCCGGACGCCACCATCGAGGACCTTGATCCTGTTGCCATCTTGAAAGCCCGAGAGAAATATAAAGAAGTGCATCCAGGCAAAGACAAGGAGGTGGACGGATGGGACGACAAGACATTCCTGAACAAGGCTCATATCACCATCAAGGGAAAGATAACCATAGCGGCTATCATCCTTGTGGGTCGTGAGGAGTCAGAACACTATCTGCTGCCGAGAGTTTGCAAAGTCCGGTGGACGCTGAGGAACGAGCGGGCGGAGAATCTTGACTTCAAGGTGTTCTCCATTCCTATGATTATGGCCATTGAGGACATAGGAGATCAGATTCGCAACACATCGTATGAGTTTACCATCAGCGGCAACATTTTCCCAGAAAAGCTCTTCCGATATGACGAGTTCACTTTGCGTGAGCCACTGAATAACGCAATTGCTCATCAAGACTACGAGAAAGGTGCTAGAATTGAGGTGATTGAATATGAGAACGACCATTTGGTGTTCCGTAACCACGGAGTGTTTCTTCCCGAATCGGTGGAAAAAGTGGTGTTGGACAATAGTCCTGAATCCATCTATCGTAATCCGTTCTTGGTTGAAGCCATGAGGAATGTGCACATGGTGGATACTGAAGGTGGTGGCATCAAGAAGCTGTTTGAGCAGCAGAAGAAACGTTTCTTTCCTATGCCTGAATACGACACCTCAGGCGGAATGGTGACGGTGGATATCGAGGGCAAGGTCATCAATGAGCAGTTTGCCAGGATATTGGTCAGCGTGCCCAATCTATCTATGTTGGACTTAATTCTGCTTGACAAGGTGCAGAAGCAAAAGAAATTGGAAGACGAAGAGATTAAGTATTTGAGAAAGAAGAAATACGTTGAGGGTCGCAAGAATGGATTGTTTCTTTCGAAAGCCATCACCAAGAACACTGGCAACGTGGGCTTGAAATCGACGTATGTGAAGAACAAGAGCTTTGACGACGAGTACTTCCGTAGAATGATTGTGAATTATCTTGAGAAGTTTGGAACGGCCAGTAGGTCGGAGATAGACGAACTGCTGATGAACAAGTTGTCGGATGTATTGTCAGAACAGCAGAAGAAGAATAAGATAACTAATCTTCTGTCTTATCTGAGAATACACAAAATAATAAAGGTGAACGAGAAAAAACAGTGGGTTCTGATCAAGTGAGATTTAAACGAAAAATGTAAAATCTAAACGAATTCTTTGTATAAAGCTCACAAATACAGTATTTTGTTAGATGGTAAGATTTAAACGAAAAATGTAAATTTAAGACGAATTTAGGGTAAAAAATACTGTAAAATAACGTGTTATCTAATTAATAGATTTATACAAAAAATGTAAGTTTAAGACAAGAAGCATGAAGCTTTTTATAGAAGGATACCAATACAAAGAAGAGGCTTCGAAGGCCTTGCTCGAGAAAATTCTTAACTTTGAGCAGGGCGGAGTGTATAGTACCGACATGGTGGAATACTATTACTCCAACGATGTCAAAGACACGGTGTTCTTTCTTCCTAAGGTTGTGATGGACAGGGATGACAAAGTGTTTCACCAGTATGATCCCGAAAAAATCATTGACCTTCAGAAATCACTTGAAAACAAGACCATCAATGAGGAAGAATACCGATTCATCTACGGATTGTCGGTATGGATCTATCGTGCCATCAATGTGTTTCGCTTTTCTGCGGATGACCAACATAAAAAGATATTATTGTATCGTGATATCCCATCCGACAGCCTTTCTGGTCAATCGGTCTATAACACATTTCTGGATATTCTGATTTCCCTTCATCGCTTCAACGATGAGAACCAGAACTATTTTACGTTTGTCCTGAAAAACATCCACTCTGGCTACAACAAGATTAACTGGACAAAGACCATAAACCAAGGCCGAGCAGTCATACAGGATGGTTCTCCTGTTTATATAGATGTGGTGAACCGCAAACGGCAGGCCAATTTTGAAGAAGAACTGTTCATTATCTTCTTTTCCATTCTTCAACATATGCAGGTAAGGTATGGCTTTCCCGTGAAAATCAACTACAATTTCCCACTCATCACCGACGAGGCTTTTGATAACTACTTGGATGGTTATGGGGAAATACGGCTGATACAGATTCGCCACCGCTACTTTGCAGACAAACAAGTGCAGATGTGGCAATTGTGCTATGACTTTTTCAGCAAGCAAAGTCAGATACGTAACAACAGCCACTATTCCGACCATCTACTGGCAAAGGATTTCAACATAGTCTTTGAAGAGATGATAGATCATCTGCTATGTGAGAAAGACAAGCGTGTGGAGAAAATGAATCTGAAGGAACAGACTGATGGCAAGCGAGTTGACCATATCTATGCCTACAACGGACTTATGCACAACCAAGGCGATATCTTCTATATAGGCGACTCGAAATACTACAAGCAGAAGAATGACCCTAAGGAGTATTCCGTCTATAAGCAGTATACATATGCCCGCAATGTGATTCAGGCGAATCTTGACCTGTTCAACCAAAAGGACAGCAGCGGCAACAAAAAATATACGCCAGGAGATGACTTCCTGATCTATCGCGATGAAGATACAGAAGGATACAATATCACTCCCAATTTCTTCATCCGAGCACATGTGCCTGAAGACAGAGGGTATGAAGACGATGACCTGGAGATAAAAGGTGAAATGGAGCGAAAGGTGCACTTCGAGAACCGACTTTTCGACCGTGACACTTTGTTGCTCCAGCACTATGACATCAATTTCCTGTATGTTTTGTCTGTCTATGGCAGCGAGGATGTGCTGGCACAAGAGACTTTCAAACAGAAAGCTAGGAAGCTGTTCAGAGAGCAGATTATGAAGGATATTCAAGAGAAATACCAATTTTTCTCGCTCCAGTTGAAACCTGTTGAAGTTGAAGCACCTGAAGAAGATGAAGATTCTTCTAATAAGGACAAGATGAATCGTCTTGTCGAACAGAAGTACTTCCGCAAACTGCTAGGCAAAGCCTTCAGACCTTACAGGGAAGAGGAGTTCCTATACCTTTCTTTAGAGACAGGATCTGAATACTATGACGACAATATGAAATTGTTGTCAACATTAAGCATGGATTTCAACATCCGCTATTATGCATTGGGAACCGATCCACGCGATGTTATCAATAAGTTTGCGGATTTGACATATAGACCTGCTAAAGGACAAGGGGTGGGGACAACCCAGTCAAAGGTATTCAAGTTCGAAGACTTCAGGGACGAAATATTCCTAGTGGGAGGCTACCGCAGTGGCGACAAGAACCAGTTGGATTGGATTCTGGAACACATGATGTACAACATTCGAGCAAAAATAAATCGACATGGTTACAGAAATGGAATTATTGATGAGAATGTTGTTTCTGCAAGATATTTGGTTTTGTATGAAATAAATGACAGGGAGAAGCTTGACTACCATATCTATAGGATTGAGAGTTGGAAAACCCGTTCTACAGAGTGGATGGATAGCAATGGCTATGAAAGACCAGATGGGCCATACATTGTGTATTCGTTCTCGGAAGAGGCTTATTTTGAGCAAGCTAATATAAATGCAATGCTGAACATAGGTCTCTATAACGAGATAGCATTCAGGAAATCCATAGGCGAAGATGTTTCTGAGAGATGGCTTCGAGAAGAGTGGCATGGGTCGCCTGTGTTCTTGACAGGACAACAGATTAGTGACTATGCTCTTGCATCGCACAGGGATTCCAACAAAGCGCTTGTGGTTGTCAATATAAATGACACCGACTTATCTAAACTCGACAAGGGCTATAGCGCCTCCATGTTTGTGGCTCCCAAGACACCACAGGTTATCAAAGACTTCACCAGCGTAGGCTATCTTGTATACTCTAACAAGAAAAGCCATAAGGTATACATGGTTCAGGGTACAGCCAATATTAGTATAGATACCCCCGATGGCTATCTGCAAAGACGCTATGCTGAGCCGTTAAAGGAGTTCTATCCTGATAAAGATATCAGGAACAAGGTCAAACCGGATTTCCATCTCTCATTCAATTTGAAACTTGCTGACGACAGTATTCAATTAGCTCAGGCAAAGATAAATAAAGAACCAGAAGGATTGAGTGGATATGATCCACGAGTTATGGAGATGGAAAAAGATTTGAAAGTGTAGAGTTTAGGATTTAGAGCCCGTTCGCTCATCAAGCTCGCGGGCCATAGCAGATAGGTAGAGAGAATTAATGATATTTGAGGTGAACTGAGATGGATGAAGTAAGATGTAATATCGGATGAAATAAGGACATAATAAGAATATGAACCAATAAATACAGTTTATACTGTACCAACTGCCCGATGATGAGGGTAAGGTGCAGGTTGTCATCAAGGATGAGACGATATGGGCTACACAAAAGGCAATGGCTCAACTGTTCGATGTCGGGATACCGGATATTAGCAAACATTTTTAACGAAATAAAATTCTTTATATAATATGGCAGAGAAAGAGAACAAACTGATACTCTATAAGGATGATGAAGGCAAGGTGAATGTGAACGTGCGCTTTGCTGACGAGGATGTGTGGCTGACGCAGCAGCAGCTGGCTGAAATCTATTGCACTACAAAACAGAATGTAAGTCAGCATATTGACAATGTTTTGGCCGATGGTGAATTGGAGGAGAATCGAACTGTAAAGAATTTCTTGACAGTTCGACAGGAGGGCAAACGTCAAGTGCAACGAGATATAACCTATTACAATTTGGACATGATTATTGCCCTTGGTTACCGTGTTCAGTCGCCCATTGCCGTACGCTTCCGTCGCTGGGCTACTCAACGGTTGCATGAGTATATTCAAAAGGGCTTTACGATGGACGATGAGCGACTAAAGCAAGGTGGCAACCGATACTTCAAGGAACTCTTGCAGCGTATCCGCGACATCCGCAGCAGCGAACGTAACTTCTATCAGCAGGTTACGGATATCTATGCCACATCGACCGACTATGACCCAAGGGCCAAGATGACGAAGCTGTTCTTTGCTACCGTTCAGAATAAGATGCACTATGCCGTGCATGAACATACGGCAGCAGAGCTGATTTATGATCGTGTGGATAATGAGAAACCTTTTGTTGGCATGACCAACTTCAAGGGTAACTACGTGACGCGTGACGATGTGAAGATAGCCAAAAACTACCTCTCGGAATTGGAACTGCAACGGCTGAATCTGCTTACCTCTCAGTTCCTCGACTATGCTGAATTTCAGGCGTTGGAGCAAAATCCGATGACTATGGCGGATTGGATTGCTGCTTTAGATGACCATATATTGCGATTGAGAAAAAATATCTTAGAAGGCAATGGTACTGTATCACATCAAGAGGCTATAGAAAAAGCAGAGAAAGAATTTGAAATCTACCGAGAACGCGAAATGCGCCTGTTGGTAAGCGACTGACTTTCCCTGAAATTGGTTGACAGATTTGGAATGGTTGTCGGCCGAGCCGACGCCACAGCAAAACTAAATTGGTTTACATTGTTTGCATCATATTCCTAATCTGGTTTACAACGTCACGGTTTGGGTTTACACTTAGCATCACATTTACCTGTTTTTGTTTACAGCTGTCCTGTTTTGCTTGACACCCTGTTTTTCATTACTGGGGGACAATCACTTCGGGGTTGGAGGCATATTTGTATAGCGCCGCAGCATCGTCATCATGCCACGGACGCAGTAAGATGCGTTCGGTTTGCATAAATCCTTCTCACTCGCACACTGCGAGTTTGGGGTTTGTCAGTTTCACGTCGCCGGGGAGTCTGCAGACGAATCCTTCTTCAGCGAAGCTGATTCCGTTGCATTTTTTCCAGCAATGCACCTCTTTGGTGTTGGTATGGTCGGTTTGGACGATGTAGAATCCGTCTTTTCCTGCCACGATGTCGGAGACGTCGGCATTCTGCCCCCAGCTCTGGGTATGGATTTGTTTGTTGTTCTCCATAAAGATGAGTTCTATCATGGAGAGTCCGACGTTTCTGCTGCAGAGGAAGGCACGGCCGAATCGTGGGACATTGTCAGACATTCCTGCGGCGAAGGTAGCTTCGCCAAGTACCCCGGGATAGGGAGAGTAGTTGTTTCTGAACTGGTCAACGTTGTGTTCCCAGGCGCAGGCCTGGCTGCGTTGGTGGCCGCTGGTGTAGATGTACTCTTTGCCGCCTTGGTTGAAGACGTAGATGTTCCAAGCTGCACCCGTGCGGTTCTCATATTGTGCTACCACTTCGGCACCGTTCTTCCAGACGCGGGGGCAGCGGCGTACAAGATAATACTTTGTGGTGCCAATCTTGTCGGAGTATTCGCGTTCGCCCCAGCCGGTAGTGTAGATGGCTCCGCCCGAATAGTCGACGTCATCTACATGATAGACACAGGAAAGGTAGTCGCCCTGCGGGTTGCCGGAGTTGTTCTCCTGGCCGTAGCCCTGAAGACTCTTGCCAATCACTTTCTGGTAGCCACCGAAGTTGTCATATTTCAGCGACTTGCGGTCGTAGCCGGTGATGAACAGCCTTTGTCCGTTGACGTAGCCCATCATGCGTGACTGGTAGCCCTTGTTGTTGAAGCCCTTTGACTGCACGCCTGCCACAATCACGTCGTTGCCCTTCACGCGCATCGCTGCACTGGAGTAAATGCCCCCTTGGTCCTCGACGAGCGAGAGGTAGATCTGCGGGTTGCAGTTTTTGTAGACGTAGTAGTTGCCCCAGCCGTTTTCGGTGTTGCATACCAAGATATATACGTTGCCGCTGTTGTCCACCCCGATGTTGCGGAGGTAGCCGTGGACAGTCTTAGTTTCGCGGGTGATGCAGTTGTGTACCACCACCTCTTTGCCGTTTTGTCCAGCCACATAGATGTGCCTTGGCATGGTTATTGCCGATGCGGCGTTGCACATCAGCGCGGCAATCAAAAGAAAGAATATTTTTTTCATACAATTTTAAATTCTCAATTAGACTAGAATGGTTTTTCGCCGGTGCGGTCGAGTTTGAGGAAGCCCCATTTGCGGTCTACCCTGACGGCGGCATAGCCCTCGTGGAAGGGGCGAGCGTTCTCGTAGATCATCGGGATGACCACTTTGCCGTTGACATTGATGAAACCTTTTTTCCCGTCTTTGGATACGATTGCATAGTCCTCGGAGAACGTTTCGATGAAGTCGAATTTTTTCTCTTCGATGACGAATTTGCCGTTATGGTCAATCACGCCGCGTTCGGTTATCATGCCCGACTCATCGGGAGCCGATTCACTCACCACGGCGCGGCTGCAGGAGAAGGCTTCGGCATAGGTGAAGCGGCAGGGGATGACGACTTTGCCAGTCATGTCCATGTATCCGAAGCGTCCTGCGCGTTTAATCAAGCAGAGTCCCTCCGAGAAGGAGTAGTCGCAATAGTCGTCGGTCATAGGGATTTTCAGGTTGCCGAGGGTGTCGATGAAGCCGTAGCGTTCGCCGATTCTGACGCGGGCCAGACCTTCGTGGAACTCGTTGATTTCCTCGTATGGGAGGTTGCTTGCGCTGGCCACGAAGCGTTTGTTGAGCACCATCCAGTTTTTGTTGGATCCTTGTACGGCGGCATGGCCTTCACTGAAGTTGTTGGCAGCGAGGAAACGGGGTTCGCCCACCAGTTTTCCTTCGGAGTCCATGTAGTTGTATCTGTAGTGGCCGCCACCGGAGACGTCGACCTTAATAACTGCGTACCCTTCGCTAAAGTCGTGGGGCATTCTGTAAGTCTGATCGGTGAGGGGTTTGCCTTTATGGTCGATGAAAGAGTAGTTAGCACTGCCCGGTTCCACCTCGACGGCAGCGTAGCCGTTGCTGAAAGGACCCACGTTGACGTATTTCTTGTCGAAGACTGGTTTGCCCGTGGTGTCGATGTAGGTGTGGAACTCGTTCATTTTGAAGCGGACGCATGCCATGCCTTCGGAGAAGTCGAGGGCGATGTAGTCGAATTGCGGCTCGATGGCCATTTTGTAGCCGATGTTTCCAGTGCCGGGGTTAGGGCTGCGGTAGCCCACCAGCGTCTGAGCCTGTGCCGAAAAAGTGAGGGCGACAAAGGCGATTGCGAATATGAGGGTGTTTCTTTTCATTATAATGAGGTTTAATGGGTTTAATGTTTGTATAACTATTCGTGCTGAGGGAGATTGACTTGAGAGAGAGACTGAGTTTTGGTGTCGACCTGAAGGCATAGCTGCTGCCGTCCGTTGGTGAGCAGAAGGTAGGGGACCCTCAGGACGAGGTTGTAGCGCGATGCCTGGTCTACGACTTTCTGCGTTATCGGCACCTCCTCTTTCTTGCATTCCACTATCATCCAGGGATGGCAGCTTTTGTCGTATACCACGATGTCGCAACGGCGTGTCAGTCCGTTAAGTGTTATGGCCGCCTCCACCTGCATCAGTTCGAGTGGGTAGCCACACCGGTCATGCAAAAACGCTATGGCGTGCTGGCGTACCCACTCTTCGGGAGTCAGTGCAACCCAGCGGCGGCGTACAGGGTCGAGTATCTCTGCCCGTCCGTCGTGGAGTTGGCGTATCTGTGGCTCAGTATATTGTGCTTTCGTCGCCACCTTCTTCACCCTCCTGCTGCATTTTTTGTTTCAAACCGTTGTTGATTTTCCAGCTGAAGCCTATGGTCACAACCGGCGACAGGCGTTTGGCCTTGACAACGCGGTTGAAGGTGTCGCTGTAGGTGGTGTGGCCCCATCCGCCCGTGCATAGCACATCGCTCACGCGAAGGTTGATGGTGCCTCGTTTCTGGAACACATCCTTTTTCACGGCCAAGTCAAGCCAGTAGCTGGGATCCATCTTGGTCTGCAGGTCGAGCCAGGGAGCCCAATACTGGCCGCTGAGCTGGATGGTCCAATCCTTGGGCAGCGTCATGAACGAGGTGAACTTGCCGCTGGCCTGGAACGAGGCACTGCTCTGGTTGTTGAGCAGCTCGGTACCCTCTATGTAGCTCTGGTACAGGTTGACGCTGACGTTGAGTTTCCACCACTTGAACATCTGCCAGTCGAAGATGAATTCCATGCCGTAGTTGTAGCCCGTGCTGAGGTTGAGGCGTGTCGATGCGCGGTAGCCGTCGTATTGATCATTGTATGGCTCCCACCATGCGTAGCGTGCCACGCTGTCGTAACACCATGTGAAACCGTAGTGGGTTATCATGTTGTTGGTTTGGCGGTAGTAGAGCGAGGTGAAGATGTTCACCTTGTCGATGCCCAGGTTGTAGCTCAGTTCGTAGGCATTGGTGTATTCGGGGTCGAGGTTGGGGTTGCCGAAACTCATCTGGTTGTCCTCGCGGATGTCCATGTAGGGGTTGAGGTCCCACATGTGGGGACGATGCACGCGGCGGCTGTAGCTCAGCTGGGCGCTCTGCTGCTCGTTAATCTTGTAGGAGAGGTGCAGGGTAGGGTAGAGCTGCCAGTAGGGCTTGTCGATGGCTGCCGTCTGAGGATGGTACAGGTCGTGGCCGTAGATGCTTGCATACTCGCCGCGTAGACCGGCCTGGAGTGACAGCGCATTGGTGAGGTTGCCGCCGAGGGTGGCATAGATGGCGTGCACCTGCTGGCGATAGTCGAAATGGGTCGACGACAGAGAGTCGTAGTAGTCGTACAGGCTGTTGCCGGTGTTGTATACGGTGCGGTAGTAGTCGGCTTGCTGGTCGGGCCAGTCCATGCGACCCTCGTAGCCGCTTTCGAGTCGCCAACCGGCCCTGCCGAAGAGGGTGTCGATGGGGCGCAGCCAGTTGAGCTTGATGTTAAGGGCTTGATGATGGTTCTCGGTGACGCTTCGGCGCATGTAGTAGTTCTCGTAGTTGGCAGCCATGTCATTGTATAGTTGCTCCTGTTCACCCTCGCCGCCCATCTGGCGTGTGCTGAAGGTGGCATCCAGGGTCAGCTCCTCGTCCTTGCGGTCGAATTTCTTGGTGTACAGCAGGTTGAAAGAGTGGTTGGTGTTGCTGTTCTCGCTTGTTGCCGTCTGGTTATAGTGGAGCGAGTCGTCATAGAGTATGTCGGTGGCGAAGATGTTGCTGTTGCGTTCGCGTATGCCGCCCCGCAGCTGGTACGACAGAAGCAGGCTGTTCTTGTCGTTGAAGTAGTACTCGCCACCCACTTTGATGCTGCCCATGCGGTTAGGGTTCAGGCTGTACTGGTCTATGTCGTTGTGAGTGATGGTCTTTTTGGCAGGGGTAAGGTACTCGATGTCCGAGTTGCTGCGGTTGCCACGTTGCTGAAGGCCAGCATCGGCATTGAAGAAAATGCTGTATTTCTCGGTCGAATAGTTGAGGCTTACGTTGCCCATCAGGGTGGGAATCAGCTTTGAGATGGGGCTGCCAGTATTCATGTCGGCCAATCGGTCGGGTATGGCGAAGGGTAGGGGAGCACCCATGTTGAGGTTGGCCACTCCGTTGAGGCCCAAGGCTCCGGCAGTCTTGTCCTTGAGTTTGATGTTGATGATGCCGCTCATGCCTTCGGGGTCGTACTTGGCCGAGGGGTTGGTGATGACTTCCACGCTTTCGACAGTGGTGGCTGGGATTTGCTCCAGCAGTGTGCTGAGGTCGCTGGCGAGCAGCTCGCTGGGTCGGCCGTTGACCAGCACTTTGACGTTCGACGAGCCGCGGAGCGTCACGTTGCCGTCGTTGTCGATGGCCACGCTGGGCACCTGCTCCAGCACATCCGTGGCGGTGCCACCGCCCGAGACAATGTTTTTGTCGACATTGACCACACGTTTGTCGAGTTGGTATTCAACCATGGTACGCTGAGCCGTCACCACCACCGCGTCGAGAGCCGCGGAGCTGGGCGAGATGACCAGTTTGCCCAGCTGTGCGATGGGCTGTTTCTGGCTGATGGACACTTTCGTGGGGTGTATGTAGGTGGCGTAGCCCATAAACGATACACGCACCAGATAGCTGCCGTAGGGAGCCGAGATGCTGAACGTGCCGTTGCCCGATGTGACGGCGCCGATGCCATGCACCATGCTGCTGTCTTTGGGGTTGAGCAGCACAACAGAGGCATACTCCACACCCTTGTTGCTCTGTTTGTCGATAACTTTACCCGAAATCTCGCCTTTCTGGGCGTTTGCAAGGTTTGCCATCATTGCCATCACGGCAAACAATATCAGTGGTCTAAGTCGCATGTAATGTATTGAGTTGTTGAATTGTTTGTTATCTTTTTTCAGTTCTTCGTTCACTGTTTGGGTTGTCTTACGTAGTGGGGCATGTCGAAGGGGATCTCTATCGAGTATTCGATGAGGCCGCCGAACGAGCCGTCGTCTTTCTGCCAGGGGGTCTGGTAGATGAGTTTCTTCACCTTGCTGCCGTCGGCCAAGGTTTTCTCGATGGTGTAGGCGTTCAGCTGTTGGTGTTCGAGCAGCCCTTTCAGCTTGGTCTTTGCCGGCTCGGGGTGGCAGTTCATGAGGTTGTAGCCTATGATTTTCTTTCCGTGGCTGTTGACGTCAGCCGAATGCTGGTTCATGTCAAGAATATTGCCATCCTCGTCGCACACGGTGATGGCGATATTCGTCAGGTTTTCAAAATATTTGTCCATGACAGGGCATTGTTGAATGAATGGTTAAAAAAAGTTGAAAATTGAAAACCAGATGATGCTTTCAGCGTCAGCCAATTTTCAATTTTCAACTTTCAATAATCGATTAATGAATTATTTGCACTGCAGGGCAGCGAGAGCGATGCTGTAGAGTTTGGTGTTCATGCTGTCGCCACGGCTGGTGAGGACGCAGGGGACGCGGGCACCCATCACCATGCAAGCCAGTTCGGCGTGGGCGAACTTGGTGCAGGCCTTGTAGAAGATGTTGCCGGCCTCGATGTTGGGGAAGAGGAGGCAGTCGGCGTCACCGGCCACTTCGCTGGTGAGCTTCTTGGTCTGGGCGCTCTCCTTGTCGATGGCGCAGTCGAGGCTCAGAGGGCCGTCGACGATGGCGCCAGGAATCTGGCCACGCTGGCTCTGCATTCCGAGCCATGCGGCTTCGGCGCAAGCCTGCATGCCGATGGAGACCTGCTCGGTGGCGGCGAGGACAGCCACTTTGGGTTTGGGGTTCTCCAGGCTCTTGGCAACGCTAATCTCGAAGTTCATGATGGCAGTCTTCTGCTTGAAATCGGGAGCGGGGATGATGGCCATGTCGGAGCAGATGAGGAGCTTGTGGTAGGCGGGAACCTCCATGACAGCCATGTGGGTCAGCATGTCGTTCTTCTTGCCAGGCATCAGGCCGCACTCCTTGTTGAGGATGGCGCGCATGTACTTGTCGGTTGAGAGAAGGCCCTTCATCAGGAAGTCGGCCTTGCCGTCGTTCACCAGCTTCACGGCAACGGCACCAGCCTTGTTGTCGTTAGCCTCCTGGATCATCTCAAACTTGTTGGGGTCGATACCCTCTTCGGCGCAGACCTTCTTCATCGTCTCGATGTCGCCCACGAGGGTGGCCTCGACGATACCGCGGTCGATAGCAGCGCTGACAGCACCGATGGTGTGTGAATCGTTAGCGTAGGCAACGGCCAAACGCTTTTTACCTTTGGTTTTTACCAGTTCAAGGAGTTGTTCTAACTTTGTAACCATTTTATTATTAATTTTTTAAGTTAATATTGCTCTTTTTTTTAGGTTTACAAATATACTAAAAAATATTAATGACTGTTTTTTTTTGTAATTTTGCAGAATTGAGTGAACTGTGAATGGTGAATGGTGAATAGTGTTAAGTTGTTGTTGTTTAGTGAATTGTATTTTTGGATTGTGGATTGTGTCGGGCTGTCAGTGCCGAGAGATTAGAGACATTTTTTTTCAATCATCAGTTATCAAATCTCATCCATTAGTTGCCTTTTATTAACGAAATAATACGTCATCGGAGCCTTTCCATTGTCGGCCTCGAGAAGAACACCGGCAAGACCGTGTGCCTCAACTACATATTGCGGCGGCTCAACGAGATAGGATTTCCCTGCGCGGTAACCTCGATAGGTGTAGACGGCGAGCAGGTCGATGCCGTCTACGGGAGTGCCAAGCCGGAGGTGACCCTTTATGACGGGACGGTCTTCATAACCTCCGAGAAGCACTATGCCAGCCGGCGTGTGGTCTCAGAGATTCTTTCTGTCGACCCGCGACGCACCTCGCTGGGGCGTCTTGTCACGGGACGTGTGCTGTGCGGGGGCAAGGTGTTGCTCAGCGGTGCCGCCTCCACAGGCGTGCTGCGGCAGCAGATGAGGCAGTTCCGCGAACGTGGTGTGCCCCTTTCGATTATCGACGGAGCCTTGTCGCGGCTCTCGCTGGCCTCTCCCACGGTGACCGAGTCGATGGTGCTTGCCACCGGTGCCGCCGTGTCTACCAATATCTCGCAGCTTATCTCTCGCACCCGCTTCGCTTGCAGGATGATAGACCTCGACGAGGTCGATGCCGACCTACAGCAGAAGCTCTCCGACATAGGGCAGGGACTCTGGGCTGTCGATGTCGATGGCGTTGTCCACGACCTGCATATCAATTCCGTCTTCCTGCTCGACAAGAACAAGGGTGACCTCTTCGCATACGGCACAACCATTTTTGCCGCTGGCGCCGTGAGCGACCGTCTGCTGAAGTTCCTCGCTTCGCAGAAGAACATCAGCGAGATGCACCTCATAGCGCGCGACTTCACCAAGTTTTTTGTCTCGCCCGAGGTCTATTCCGACTACATACGTAAGGGCGGGCATATCAGCGTGTTGCAGCGCAGCAAACTTGTGGCTGTCACCCTCAACCCCACTTCTCCGCAGGGTTTCAAGCTCCACTCCGAAGAGGCTTGCCAACGCCTCTCCGAAGCCCTCGGCCTCCCAGTCTATGATGTAATGAAAGTCTAAAAAACTAGTACGACTGATAGTACTAGTAAAACTAGAAATACTAGAAAATCAGCCCCCCAATCAATGACCCTAAAAGATAAACTCTCCGCCGAACCTGGATTCCAGTATGTTGTCGACAGCCTCGAGCTCATGAGCGCTGCCGGACGCCGCCGCATGTTGCAGCAGGAATACCTGACCGATGCCGCCGCCCTCAATGCCGAACTCGACAATGTAGGCCGCATCGTTGCCGCCCTCTCCGACGAGGCTTTCAAACGTCCTGTCATGCATCTGCGACACCAGCTCATGCAGATGCATGACTTGCAGGGCACCCTCAACAATTTGCGTCAGCATGTACGCCTCGAAGAGCTGGAGCTCTTCGAAATCAAGAGTTTTGCGTTGCTGTGCATCGAAACCATGCGTGCCGCTTCCGAGATGGGGGTCGCCAGTCTTGTGGCCCTGCCCGACACCCACGAGGTCTTCGCTCTCCTGGACCCTGACGGCACGGGGCTGCCCAATTTCTACGTCTACGACAGCTACCACCCCGACTTGGGTGAACTACGCCGCCAACTCAAGGCGTTGCAGACGAGACTCGACAGCATGCATGTCGATGGCGAGGAACTCTTTGACCTGCAGCGTCGTGTCAACGACCTCTTCGACAGGCAGAACCAGATACAGCAGCAAGTTGTGGCTCGGCTTTCCGACAAGCTGGCAGCCTACCACCCCATCCTTCAGGAGGCCCACGACCGCATGGCCTACACCGACTTCCTGTTCGCCAAGGCTACCCTTGCCCAAAAATGGCAGCTTGTCCGCCCCGAAATCAACCACTCAAGCACTCAAGCATTCAAGCATTCAAGCACTCTCATCAAGATGTGGAACCCCCGCCTCAAACATCGCAACGCCGAGCTGGGGCTACGCTACCAGCCGGTAGACATCACCATGCACAACGGCACATGCCTCATCACCGGTGCCAACATGGCAGGCAAGACGGTGCTGCTCAAGACTGTAGGTATCATACAGCTGATGGCGCAGTTCGGCCTCTTTGTCCCCGCCGAGAAGGCTGCGGTATGCCTTGTCGACGACGTGGTGCTATGCATTGGTGACGAGCAGAATGAGATGAACGGACTCTCCTCTTTCGCATCGGAGATTATCAAGATAAGCGATGCCCTCACACGCGCCGAAAGCGAGCATCTCCTTCTCCTCATCGACGAACCGGCGCGCACCACCAACCCCATCGAGGGGAAAGCCATAGTCCAAGCCGTTGCCAGCATCCTGGATGGACGCAAGTCGACGACACTCATCACGACCCATTACAGCCAGCTGGGTCTTCCCTGTCGTCGTTTGCGTGTGCGTGGATTTGTTGAAGGTGCCACCGACGAGCGTCTCACGCCCGACAACATCAACCGTTTCATCGACTATTCCCTGCTGCCCGACGACAGCGACGATGTCCCCCAGGAAGCCATGCGTATCGCTGCCATCCTGCAGTGCAATGCCAGTCTGCTCAGCGAGGCAAATGCTTTCCTGCGTTTGTACAATCATTAATTTTTCATAAATGTGGGGTACCCGATGCCTATTTTTGAAAAAAGTAGTACTTTTGCAAAACTTTTTTAGAATTTTAAAATCTGTATAAAATGAAAATTGCTATCAGAATTTCTATGGCTATATTGTTGGCAGTGTGTGTTATGACTCCTGCCTCGAAGGCTATGGCCGATAACGTGGACGGTAAAAAGGCCCGCAACGTCGCCGCCTATTTTATGTCCGCCCAGTTCGGAAACAAGTCCATCACTCCAGCCTCGCTCGAAGAGGTCTACACGATACCCAATGTGGAGAAGGGCATTCCGGCGCTCTACGCCTTCAATGTCTCTGATAACCGTGGTTTTGTCATCGTCTCCGGTACCGAATGCGTCGAACCCATCGTCGCCTACAGCACCGACGGTCCCCTCGACCCCAACAATATCCCTCCCGCCATGCAGTGGTGGCTCGGCCAGCAGGCCAACATGATAGCCTACTGCCAGAACGAGGAACTTGAGGCTACCGACAAGGTCGTCGAGTCGTGGCGTGTCCTCGAGGAGAAGAGGCTCCCCTATTTCGGCAAAAATCCCAAGCTCCTCATTATCCGCCTTCTGGAGACCAAGTGGAACCAGAACTATCCTTACAACTCAATCTGCCCGAGGGTGACCAACGGCAGCTACGACAGCCGTGACCGTGCCTACGTGGGCTGTGTGGCTACAGCTATGGCCCAGATTCTCAGGTACTGGAAGTACCCTGTCAAGGGCAGCGGATCCCATTCCTATTATCTCAACGAGGGCGCTGCGGGTCTGGATACCGTTTTAACCGTCAATTTCGATGAAGCCATCTACAACTACGACAAGATGCCCGTCGAGATTACTCCCGACTCGTCGGCCGAGAGCATCTACGAGATCTCGAAACTCGGCTTGCATTGCGGCATCGCCGTCGACATGGGCTACAGCGGCGAAGGCAGTGGCACGCAATCCGCTAAAGTCAAAGATGCCTTAGTCAACTATTTCAAGTACAATGCCGACAGCATTAACTATCTCAGCCGCGAATCGTTCGAGTTCAGGAATGACAACCGCGAAACCAATCCCAACCGCCGCGACTCGGCATGGGTGAATATCATGATCAATGAAATCATGAACAACCGCCCCGTTTACTACGCCGGCTTCTCGCCCTACGGCGGCCAGGATGCAGGCCATGCTTTCGTTTGCGACGGCTACAGGGACGACAGCGGTTTCCTCCATTTCAACTGGGGATGGGGTGGTAGCGGCGACACCTGGTGCAATGTCTACACCGCCCAGCTGAAGCCCTCCAGAAGCCCACAGGCCGGCGTCACCTACAATTTCTTCCAGAGCAACAAGATGATTGTCGGCATCACTCCCCCGCAGGACAGCATCCATTTCGACACTCCCGAGTCGATTGAAGAGACCGGCAGTCCTTTCGTCGGCAGCATCTATCCCAACCCTGCCAGTTCGCAGGTCACCGTCAGCTATATGCTCGATGGCTACGAGGATGCCATGCTTCAGGTCTTCGATGCTGCAGGCCGCGTTGTCAAGCAGATGGAAGTCTCTCCCGTTAGCAACCAGGCCATCGTCAATGTCAGCGACCTGACCCCTGGCGTCTACTTCTGCCGCCTCAACGGCTACACGCAGAAATTTGTCGTCAGGTAGTAGGGTTGTCCATATTCCCTCCATCAAGCGGTTATCCCGTCAGCGGGGCAGCCGCTTTTCTTTTGATTATCCGTAAACCTTTACTAACACAATACTGTTGATAGTTTTACGTTATCAATATCAAACAATTATGATTTCTTTTCTACTTTTACGGAATTAAAAACAAATAACAAACAAAAATATGTCATTGATTAATAGCATTTTATTACAGGTCGATACTTCTGCTGTTGTCGACAAAATTCAGGAAAAAGAGACATTTCTGCAGCTTGCCATGAACGGCGGATGGGTCATGATAGTCCTTCTCTGCCTTCTGGCGTTGGCAATCTACATCTCTATCGAGCGTTTCCTCGCCTTGAACCATGCCCTCAAGGAGGACTCCACCCACTTCATGAACAGCATCCGCGACTATGTCCACAACGGCGACATCGACGGGGCCAAAAATCTGGCCAAGGCCACCGACACCTCCATCGGGCGTATGGTTGCCAAAGGTCTTTCTCGTCTTGGCCGTCCGCTCGGTGACATCCAGACAGCCGTCGAGAACGAAGGGAAAATGGAGGTCGCCAAGCTCGAGAAGCGTGTCTCGCTTGTTGCCACCGTGGCATCCCTCGGCCCCATGCTCGGTTTCCTAGGCACGGTGACGGGTATGGTCAGCGCCTTCCAGGCCATGGCCCATGCCGGCAACAATATCGACATCAGCAACCTCGCCGGCGGTATTTACGAGGCTATGATCACCACCGTCGGAGGTCTTATCGTCGGTATCATCGCCTATTTCCTCTACAACATCCTCGTCAACCGTATCAACAAGGTGGTTATGGAACTCGAGACCCGCTCGATGGAGTTCATGGACCTTCTCCACGAACCCGCATAATGCCCACTGTTTAACGTTCGCTGTCTAACGTTCAAACCATTAATCCGTAAACCCTTACCTATGATAAAAAGTCAGAATCAAATAAGGATAGAGAGTGGCTCTTCGTCGATGTCCGACTTGGTGTTCCTGTTGCTTATCTTCTTCATGCTCACCTCTACGCTTATCAGTCCCAACGCGGTGAAGCTGTTCCTCCCCGAGAGCAACAACAAGACTATGGCCAAGGAGAGCGTGACGGTTTATATCTCCGACCTTGGTGGTGCCGCCGACGATGGCAGTCAGCTCTCGCGCTGCCAGTTCCAGATTGACGAGACACCCCTCACCGCCTCTGTCGGCACCGACCTCGTCGACGAGATGAAGAGCGTGCTCGTCGGCGAGCTTGGCAAGATGGCTCCCGGCGATGCCGAAGCAGGTGTGTTTGTACGCGCCGACCAGACCGTCGACGTACAATATATAGTGCATGTCATCGATGCCGTCAACCAGATAAACAAAGAGCAGAATACCAAGCACAAGGTAGTCCTCGGCACCCGCCCATCCAACTAATCCCACCTAAACTCCCCACAATATGCGTCAAGATAAGAAAGACAAGACCATATCGGCAGTTTCCACGCTGGTCATCATGCTGTTCTGCATCCTCCTTTGTTCGTGGCTGGGCTACAGTCTGCCCAATCCTCCGATAGAAGAGGAGGGTATGGGTGTCGCCGGCGAGGTTCTTGGCGAGATAGAAGGCTTTGGCAACAACGACATGGCGACCTTCGACAATGGCTCTTCCGCCGCACCCTCGGCTTCGACCCCCGACGACAGTTACACCACGGGTGAAGAGCCGACCCCTGTCGCTAAGGCCACGAAGACCGACGAAAAGCCAAAGCCTGTCAACAAGCCCGAGACGGAAAAGCCTGCAACGACCTCCGCGCAACCCGCTAACGAGCCAACACGTCCGGTCACCAATCCCAATGCCACCTTCAAGGGGCGCAAGAATGGCGACGGCGGAGAGGGCAAAGGCACCGCCACCGGCAGTGGCCAGGCCGGCAGTCCCGATGGCACCCAGGGAGGACAGGGCGGCAGCGGCAAAGGATCCGGAGCCGGCTACAGCCTTGGCGGCCGCAGCCTGAGAGGCACGCTCCCCGTCCCGCGCTATACCAGCACCAAGGATGGCGACGTGACGGTAAGCATCAAGGTCGACCGCAACGGCAACGTCATCAACGCCGAATTCACGCCCAAGGGCTCAAAGAACTACGACCAGTCGATGGTCAATGCCGCCATCGAAGCCGCCAAGAAGGCTCACTTCAATGCCGACCCCAACGCCACCGAATATCAGTATGGTACCATAACCTACAAATTCAGGCGTCAGGGCTAGCTTACGGAGATTTTTAATTTTTTTTGCAAGTTTTTTGCATCATTGTATACTAACATTATGTTGACCGCCGAGCAAGAACAACAGATTGTGCAGCAAATACTCTCCGGAGACAAGGAGAAATACTCCCTCCTTGTCAGAGAGCATCAGGACACTGTGGCCAACCTATGCTACAAGCTGGTGGGCAACAAACTGGATGTCGACGAGATTACGCAGCAGGTATTCATCGAGCTATACACTTCCCTGCCGCGTTTCCGTTACGCATCACGCCTGAGTACTTTCATATACCGTATCACCGTCAATGTCGTCTCCAAGATGCTCAAACGCGAACGCCGCATAGTCTCCTACGACCCTGTCGTTGCCGACCCGATGACAGAACACCAGTCGTCGCGCGAAGAGCAGATGATGAAGGAGGAACAGGTACGCCAACTTCATCGTGCCATTGGACAGCTCAAACATGAGCAACGAACCGCCCTGGTTCTCTACACGTTCAACGACTTCTCCTACAACGACATCGCCGAAGTGATGCAAGTCTCGCTCTCCAAGGTGGAATCCTTGATTTTCAGAGCCAAGAAAAACCTGCAAAAAATGTTGAAACCATGAAACATAGCGACTACGATAAGAAGGACAATGTCCGCAAACCGGCTCCCGACCTTTGGCTGGAAAGCCAGAAGGAGGCCATACGGGCCTTGAAGCCAGACCACAAGGTCGACGTCACCGAGGCCGTCATGCAGCGTGTTGCCACCATGCCTCTCCCCAAGGCCACGCCTGTCGTTGGCATTGGAAGGAGAGTGGCGCTCTGGGCTGCGGCAGCTTGTGTCGCCGGAATCGTCGCCTCGTCAGTCTTCTTTGTCAACCGCTCCGTCTCGCCGGTTTCCTCCTCAAGCGACCTCACGGCCCGTCTCATCGATGTCTACGAGTATTGCAATGACTATGACGATGTGGACTACGAAGAAGAGGATGCCTATTACGATAACCCTGTAACCTATTTCTTATAGCCATGAAACGTGTTCTTTTTCTTATAGTTGCCCTCGCTTTTGCATTCACGCTCTCCGCCCAGGTACCCCACAAGGGCGGCGCCAAAAAGGAGAAAATAGAGGATATCGTCACCGACCTCACCCCTCAGCAGAAGTCGCGCATCGATGCCATCACCCAGCGTTCATCCAAGAATGTCGAAAAGTATCGCAGCCAGCTCAAGACGGTGCGCGACAGCATCAGGCTCTACATGAAAAGTCGTGATGACAACAGTGCCAAGGTGTTCCCGCTCTACGACCGCGAGGCCCGCCTCCGTGCCGAACTGAGCAAGGAGTACTATCGTACCAAGGTGGCCATCGACGCGGTACTGACCCCTGAACAGTTCCGGCTCTTCCAGCAGAGCATAGAGAAAAAGAGACACGGCAGAAGGAAGTAATGAGCTTTGAACCTGCTCCGCAATGAGGAATCTTGTCGTCCTTCTGCTTCTGGCAATCCCTTTTCACCACGCCCTCTCGCAGTCGCGTGGTGATGTGCTTATCAGCGAGGTACTTTTCAATCCCATCCCTGGTGGCAGCGACTATGTGGAGCTCTACAATGCCTCGGGCGACACGGTAGCCGTCGGCAACCTCCGACTGGCAAAGATGGACGACGGCAGCATTGCAAAGCTCTTCCCGATTGCCGACAGCGGATGGATCCTTCCTCACGATTATTTGGTTGTCACCACCGATGCCGCTTTTGTTGGTGCCAACTATGTTGTACGCCATCCGGCAAAAATGCTGGAGGTCAAGAGCATGCCTTCCTATAACGATGCCTCTGGGTGCGTCGTTGTTTGCAAGGTCGACAGTACGGTTCTCGACCGTTTCGACTACCACGAGAAGATGCACAGCTCTTTGTTGCGCGACCGCGAAGGAGTCGCTCTCGAACGGCGATCCTTTCAGGCTGCCACCCAGGATGCCTCGAACTGGTACTCGGCAGCCAGCACCGCCGGCTACGGCACACCGACCTATGCCAACTCGCAGAACCACGAACTCCTCTTCCTCGACGGCGACTTCGTTGTCGCCGTGCCCATCCTGTCGCCTGACGGCGACGGCTACAACGACCTTATGGACATCACCTACAGCCTCGAACGGTGCGACATGACTGCCGATGTCCGGATATTTGATGCCGCTGGCCATCTTGTGCGTCACCTCTTGCGCGGTGCTTTGATAGGTTGCAGCGGCGACATCGTCTGGGATGGCACCTCCGACAACGGTAGCCGCTCACCTCGTGGCAAATATGTTGTTGTCATTGAGGCCTATAACGCAGATGGCATAAAACAGATTTGGCGTAAAACCATCAGCCTCGTACGAAATTAGCTCACCTCAGGAAAAACGTTAATTGCCGTTGACGTTTCGTAAAGTTTTCGTTGTTTCGCATGATTTTCGCATTAAAAAATTGAGAGAGAGAAGTTTGAAATTCGAAAAGGAGCGAAAATAGATCGACGTGGATGGAAAACACTTCGCTGGTTGAAAAAAAATTTTGCAGATTTTCAAAATATATTTTATCTTTGTGAACGTATGAAAGAATCGAGGATTTGCGACAACAGACTGAATACCAGCAGAGCGGCATCGAAAAAAGATGCTGAAATACTATGTTTTTTTACGATTGGCGGCTATTGAAAGCCGCTGTTTTTAAATCCACGAACAGAATCGTACACTAATAGCAAACAATAAACACACAATATCATGGGAAATTTAAAAGGAAGGAACCTTATCTCCATCACCGACTTCAGCAAGGAAGAGTACATCCAGGTGCTTGACATTGCCGAGGAATTCGAGAAAAATCCTAAACAGCCTATACTGAGCGACAAGGTCGTTGCGACGCTCTTCTTCGAGCCTTCGACACGCACGAGGCTGAGCTTCGAGAGTGCTGCCAACCAGCTGGGCGCTCGCATCATAGGCTTCAGCGACCCTGGCGGAACCAGTGTGCAGAAGGGCGAGTCGCTGCACGACACCATCGTCATGGTGGCAAGCTATGCCGACCTCATCGTCATGCGTAACCCCAAGGAGGGTAGCAGCCGCTACGCCAGCGAGGTGAGTGCCGTGCCAGTCATCAACGCCGGCGACGGTGCCAACCAGCACCCCACCCAGTGCATGCTCGACCTCTACAGCATCCGCAAGACCCAGGGCACGCTGGAGAACCTCAACATCGCCATGGTCGGCGACCTGAAGTACGGCCGCACCGTCCACTCGCTCGTCCAGGCCATGTGCAACTTCAACGCCACCTTCCACCTGGTGTCGCCCACCGAGCTGAAGCTGCCCTCGTCGGTGAAGGCTTCCATCAAGAACGCCGGCCTGAAATACTACCAGTATACCGACATCAAGGACATAGTGCCCACCGCCGACATCATCTACATGACCCGCGTGCAGCGCGAGCGTTTCCCTGACCCGCTGGAATACGAGCGGGTGAAGGACAGCTGCATACTCACCGCCAAGATGCTGGAAGGCTGCAAGCCCAACATGAAGGTGCTGCACCCCCTGCCGCGCGTCAACGAAATCACTGTCGATGTCGACAAGACCCCCTACGCCTACTATTTCCAGCAGGCCCAGAACGGTGTCTACGTTCGCCAGGCCCTGATGGCCGCAATCCTCGGCGTGAGATAACGATAACGAAAACGAAAACGATAACGAAAACGAGAAAAAAAATGGAAAACAAGAAAGAACTAGTGGTGTCGGCCATCGAGAATGGCACCGTCATCGACCATATACCCACCGATGTCGTCTACCAGGTAATCCGCATCCTCGGCCTTGAGCACTACAACGACGAGGTGCTGATTGGCAACTACCTGCATAGCGGCAAGTTCGGCCGCAAGGGCATCGTCAAGATCAAGAACAAGTTCTTCGACAAGAACGAGATCAACAAGATAGCCCTCGTGGCACCCATGGCAAGCATCATCACCATCCGCAACTACGAGGTGGTGGAGAAAATACAGGCAGAAATCCCCGACCATATCAACCACATAATCAAGTGCATGAACCCCAAATGCATTACCAATTTCGAACAGATTGAGACCCAGTTCGACGTGGTCGACAAGGAGAACCTCAAGCTACGCTGCCACTACTGCGAGAAGTTCATGACCAAGGAGACCATGAAATTCCTCGACTGACATGAGACGCTACTTCATAGGGCTTATAATGCTCACCATCGTGATGGTGCTGATGGCTTTCGCCACCAAGTGGGGCGGCATGGAGTTCTTTGCTCCGCTGCCGGTGTGGATACTGCCGGCTGCCGTCCTCTATTTCGGCGCCGTCAGCGCTGTGCAGTATTGGCTGACCATTAACGGCATGAACAAGCGCCCCAAGGCTTTCGTCCAGTCGTTTCTGGCCACGACGGTGGCGGTGCTGTTCATACACATCGTCGTGTTGGTGGGCGGCATGCTCACCAACCCCGCCGGCGGCAAACGGTTCGCTGTGGCGTTCCTTATTCTTTATGTGGTCTACACCTTCTATATGATAGCCTCAATCGTCTTTTACATACGACAGGCTGGGAAGGACAAATAGTACTCCCTAGTGTGCGCTCCTTAGTGTTTCTTGCCAGCCAATAGGCCGCAGGCAGCCATGATGTCCTCGCCTCGCGAGGCACGGATGGTGCAGGTGATGCCATGGTCGTTGAGGTAGTTGCAGAAATTGTCGATGGCGATGTCGGAGCTTGTGCGGTAGGGCATGTCGGGCGACGCATGGAAACGGATGAGGTTGACGCGACAGGGGAGTCCTCGCAGCAGGCTGCGGAGTCCGGCGGCATGGCGTAAGTCGTCGTTAAGGCCGCGGAACATGATGTATTCGAACGAGATGCGACGCTGACCATGCCAGTCGTAACGTTGCAAGAGCTTGACAACTTCAGCGATGGGGTATGCCTTCTCGACAGGCATTATCTTTTCACGCTCGTCGGCGAAGGGGTTGTGAAGGCTTACTGCGACATGGCAACGCATCTCATCCAGCAGGCGTTTGAGGGTAGGAATCAATCCCACCGAGCTGACCGTGATACGCTGAGGACTCCATCCGAGTCCCCAATCGGAGGTAAGCACCTCTATGCTCTGCTTGACAGCCTCATAGTTGTCCATCGGCTCGCCCATGCCCATATAGACAACGTTGGTGAGCTGTTCGCTTTCGGGAATGGAGAAAAACTGGTTGAGGATGTCGGCAGCCGTCAGAGATCCGTGGAATCCCTGCTTGCCGGTGACGCAGAAACGGCACCCCATCTTGCACCCTTTCTGGCATGAGATGCAGAGGGTGGCACGGTCGGAGGAGGGGATGTAGACCGACTCGACAAACTGGGAACCGGCTTCGGCCGACTGTGCCAACGGCATGGCGGCCAATCGGCAATCGTCAGACCCATCGTCGCCACACGAGAAAAGATACTTTTTGGTGCCGTCGACCGAGGTCTGGCAGTCGATGGGGGAGGTGCGGCCCACGACAGCAATCTCGTTGAGGCGCGCGCGGATTTTGAGCGACAGGTTGGTCATCGAGTCGAAGTCGTTGACCCGTTTCTTGTACATCCAGTCGCACAACTGCTTGGCGGTGAATTTCGGAAATCCCTCGTCGAGGCATAGCGCCTGGAGCTGTTCTAATGTCTGGCCAAAAAGTATCAAGGTCTTCGGTTGTTCTGTATTGTGTGGTTTGGGATTATATGGCTATAAGTCTCTGGCTATAAGTGCCGGCTACCAGTTGGTTGTGGTCTGGAAGCCTTCGTCCTCGGCCTCTTCGAGAAGTTCCTGCTGGTAGACGCTCTCGTCCCAGATGAAGTCCTCTTCGGGCAGGTCGGGTTTGGCGAAATCTCCCCTATAGAATTTCAGCACACGGTCGTCGTAGATCGACCTCATATAGTGTCCGAATATTGGCAAAGCCTGTCGTGCGCCCTGTCCGTACTCCATGCTGCGGAAGTGGATGGAACGCAGCTCTCCGCCAGTCCATACAACGGTGGTGAGCTTGGGCGTGATGCCCACAAACCAACAGTCGCTGTTGTTCTGCGTGGTTCCTGTCTTGCCCGCCATCGGATATGCCAGTCGGAACTGCGAGCCGCGAAGACGTGCGCCGGTACCGCTGTCGACAACGCCTTTCATCATCTGTATCATCATCCATGCTATGCGAGGACTGATGGCTTCGCGGCGTTCGGGAGTGAATGTCTCCAGCACCTTCCCTTTGTTGTCCTCGATGCGGGTGATGAAGATGGGCTGTACATACTCGCCCTGGTTGGCATAGGTGGCCATGGCACCCGTCATCTCGAACACCGTGATTTCGGCAGCGCCGACGCTGATGGCCGGCACGGCATCGATGGGGCTGGTGACACCCATCTTGCGGGCTATGTTGATGACCATGTTGGGGCCGTTGGCACCGCCGGCTTTCATCAGGTAGGCCGAAACCCAGTTGATGGAGTTGGCGAGAGCCCACTTGAGGGTGACCAGCTCGCCCTCGCGCTGATGGCTCGAGTTACGCGGACACCAGTCGCCTATGCAGACCTCGGTGTTGGGCACAAGCGTGTAGGGGTTCATGTCGAGGTCCTGCAGGGCCATGGTATAGACAAAAGGCTTGAAGGTGGAACCCACCTGGCGGCGGCTCTGCATGACGTTGTCGTACTTGAAGTAGCGGTAGTTGATGCCGCCCACGTAGGCCTTGACATGTCCGGTGCCAGTCTCGATAGACATGAGTCCCGCATTGAGGAATTTCTTTACATAAAGCAATGAGTCCCAAGGGGTCATGACGGTGTCTTTGGGCCCGTCCCATGAGAAGACGCGCATGTCGACCTTCTTTTCCTTGAAGAACTTCTTGATGTCGCTCTCCGAGGCACCGTCCTGCTTCATCTGGTAGTAGCGGTCGGAGGCTTTCATGGCCTGGGTCAGGAATCGTTCCTCCTGTTCGGGGGTGAGCTTGTTGAAGGGGTTGCCGTCACGGCGTGCCAGTTCTTTGAAGAAAGCAGGCTGGATGACCTCCTTCATGTGCTTCTCGACAGCCTTTTCGGCATGGAGCTGCATGCGGGAGTCGATGGTGGTGTAGATACGCAGGCCATCTTTGTGGACGTCGTAGTAGGTGCCGTCGACCTTCTTGTGGCTGCCACACCAGTCTTTCATGTAGTTGCGGATATACTCGCGCAGGTATGGCGCAAGACCGTCGTTGTGGCTGATGGGACGGTAATGGGCCATGTCTATGGGCTTCTCTTTCAGCTTCTCGAACTCCTCGTCGCTGAGGTATTTTTCGCCGGTGGCAGGGTTCTCGTAGTTGTTCATCTGGCTGAGGACGACATTGCGGCGACGCAGTGCGTTGTCGGGGTGAAGCACCGGACTGTAGCTCGTGGGGGCTTTGAGCAGACCCACCAGCACTGCGGCCTCGTCGACGGTGAGCTTCGAGGGTGTCTTGTCGAAGAAGGTGTGCGCCGCTGTCTCTATGCCGTAGGCATTGCTGCCGAAGTCGACGGTGTTGAGATACATCGCCAGAATCTCCTCTTTCGAGTAGTTGTGCTCGAGCTTGACGGCCACAATCCACTCCTTGAATTTGGAGTAGACGACACCCAGTTTCGACTTACGCTCGCGCGGGAAGAGGTTTTTGGCCAGCTGCTGGGTGATGGTGCTGCCGCCGCCGCTGCTGCTGTGGCGTCCCACGAGGGTCTTGAAGAAGACACGCACAAGGCTTCGGGCATCGATACCGGCATGCTGATAGAAGCGGACATCCTCGGTGGCGACAAGGGCATTGATGAGGTTCATGTTACGCCCATGGTCGGTTATCTGGCTGTAGGTGAGGCTCGAGCGGTTCTCGACACCTATATATCCAATAATCTGCCCATCCTCCGACCATACCTCGGTGGCAAGGTTAGAGCGTGGGTTCTCCAGCTCCTCGAACGACGGCATGAAGCCTAGCCAACCCATCGAGAGCATGAAGAAAAAAACGGTCAGCAGTACCCAGAAGCCCGCAAAGGTCATCCACACAATGCGAATGCCTTTACGCTCGTCGTTCTTGGAACCTTTCTTGCTTTTTTTCTTATACTGAGCCACTATGAAAAATGTAGTTGAAAATTATTAATTGACAATTAGTTGCGGATGCTGTTCACTTCTGGTTCAATATCACGAAGGAGACATTCTTGACACCAGGGAGGAGTGTGTCGCGCATGGCGTGAGAGATGACGAACTGGTAGGCACCCTTCTGTGGGAACTTGAAGTAGCAGAACGGGTAACGGCCATCGATATAGTGGCCGCTCTCGCGACCCAGCCAACGGCCGTCTTTCTCGGCAAGAATGAACTGTAGGTTTGTGTCCACCGCCACAGCTCCGTCGGGGTATATAGTCTTGATATTGAAATAGATGTTGGAATAGGGATAGTCGTCACGGTTGCGGATGTCGAAGCAGCACAGGTAGGTGTTGCTGGTGTCTTCGGCCTCGTAGTTGAACACAAGGCTGTCGGCGGCATTCCAACCCTGATCGTCAACACGTCGCTCTTCATCGTAGACCACGCTCCGGTCGCATGCGGCAGCAAGGAACAGGAGCAAGAGGCATGAAGCATAGCGTATGATAAAATGTTTTTTCATTTTCGGTTGGCGTTTTCAACGATTAACTATTTCTGCCGCTGGCGGTTGTTGTCGCGGGGTCCACGCGGACGGTTCTCGCGATTCTCTTTGTTTTCACGGCCTTCACGGCCTTCGCGGTTCTCTCTTGGCCCCTTGGGGCGATGGGCATTGGCGTTCCTCTGTGTGCCGTCCTCTGCTCTCGGCTGTCTCTTTGCCGGGCGTTGGCCATTCTTGGGGTTGCCCTGCCTACGCTGGTCGCCGTAGTTGTTTCTCTCCGCGTTGTTAGGATTCTTTGAGGTGGCGTTCTCCGCTTTTGGCGTTCCACCCTCGTCGGCAAGCAGCTGGATTTCGCGCTCGAACTCGGCGGTGCTCGACTCCTGTGCGAGGGCTGCTGTCGACATCAGTTCGACAACATAGTCCTCGAGCTGTTCGGGGTACTCCTGGTTGCGGTTCATCTCGATAATCTTCTTAACGTCGTCTACCTTGAGGGCGTAGAGGTCGTTCTGGCCTTCGTAGGCGTACCACATGATGCCGCGGAAGACGTCGGTCTTCTTGTAGAGGGCCAGACCTTTCTTGAACCGTATGGGCGTGTTAGCAGGTGGGAAGTCCTTCAGGGCATCGACATAGACGGGGTATTCGAAGTTGAGGCAGCATTTCAGTTTGCCGCATTGTCCGGCAAGTTTCTGCGGGTTGGGCAGTATCTGCTGGGCTTTGGCCACGCCGGTGGTCACCGACTTGAAGTTGGTGAGCCAGGTGCTGCAACACAGCTCGCGTCCGCAGGTGCCCAGGCCGCCCACCTTGCCGGCTTCCTGGCGTACGCCAATCTGCTTCATCTCGATGCGGACATGGAACTGGTCGGCAAGAACCTTGATAAGGTTGCGGAAGTCGACGCGGTCGTCGGCAGTGTAGTAGAATATGGCCTTCGAGTGGTCGCCCTGGAACTCGACGTCGTTGACTTTCATCGACAGGCCCTGTTCCTCGGCTATTATGCGGGTCTTCTTGAGGGTGGCATCTTCATCCTTTATCGCCGCTGTCCAGCGTTCGATGTCGCTGGCTTTGGCGCGGCGGAACAGCTTCTTGATGTTCTCGGAGTCGGGGTTGACTTTCTTCTTGAGCATCTGTATGCGGCACACCTCGCCGGTGAGGCTGACGATGCCCACGTCGTGGCCCGGGATGCCTTCGACAGCCACCACGTCGCCGTCGCTGACGTCAATGCCGTCGGGCAGGCGGAAAAACTCCTTGCGGTTGTTCTTGAAGCGTACCTCCACGCAGCTGAAGGGCTTCTCCATGGGACGGCGTATGTCCTTCATCCAGTTGCATGAGCCCACCTTGCAGCAGCTGCGAAGCTCGGTTTCAGTCACCGGCACGTATGCTTCGGGGCAGTGGTTGCAGCCTCGCGAGAGATAGATGGGCTCCTTGTATTCCACTTTGGGCAGCGTGGGGTCTGGCTCGAGGTAGGGGTCCATGGCACTCTCGTTGGCGGCGAGGTCGGTGGGGACCTCCTCGTCGGTGTGGCGATAGTCGCGGTTGCGGCCCTCCTCGCGCTCTTTCTTGCGGCTGCGTATGAATTCCTCTATCTCCTCGGCGGTGGCTACATTCTCGTCCACCTGTGCCGCAGGAGTCGTCGGGAGCGTCTTCTCGTCAAGGTTCTCGTTCTTGGTCTTGGGTTTTCTATTGTCTTTCTTATTGTTATCCACGTTTTCGTTGTCGGTTTTCGTTATCGGTTTCTTTTTTTTCGTTATCGTTTCTTCAATGCCTTGCTGATCCGGAACGACAGTTCCATGAAAAGCATCTTGGCGTATGCGTTACGTTCGACGGCAAAGATGGCCTGGTCGAAGGCATCGTTGAGTTTCTCGATATTGTTTGCGGTAATCATCGTCGGGAACGAGAGGTTGAATTTCTCATCCCCGAAATCCATATTGAGCGGCAGACCGGCATTGTTTCGCAGGAAACATTGGCGTAGAGCGTCCTGTGCGAAATAGAGGAATTGCTTCTGCTGCTCTCTGGTACGTGCATGCATGGCGTCGACCCACTGCGAGAGGGTGTACATGTTGAGTTTGAAGAGCTGTCGCATCCAGGTGACGTAGAGCTGCGGGAAGTCTTCGCCGACAAAACGCGCAGCGCCCTTCCGGTCGGGAACCCTTACAACCTGGGTGCGCGAGATTATGGTGCTGAGCATGCGCTCGCTGTTCTCCACAACCAGCAGGATGAGGGTCTGCGGGTTGGGCTCTTCGAGGGTCTTGAGGATTTTGTTCGCCATGGTGCCGTTCATCTTCTCGGCCATCCAGATGACAACCATCTTGTAGTTGCCCTCGTAGGAGGTGAGCGAGAGCGCGCGTACCATGTCGTTGGCATCGCTGTCGCGGATGATGGCCTGCTTCTTCTCGATGTCGAGGTGCTGGTACCACAACTCGACGGAGCCCGTCTGGTTGTGCTTCAGCAGAAACTCGCGGAACTCTCCCTGGTAGTCGGCCGACGAGACGTTGCTGGCGTTCTTCATCTTCTCGATGGCGGCATTGGGGAAGTAGAGGTGCAGGTCGGGGTGGGAGAGTTGCTGGAACTTTCTGCATGAGGGGCACTGTCCGCATGAGTCGGCGCGGAGCGCGACGTTGTCGGTGGCCTGTCCCCCGTTGTCGAAGTGCTGGCGGTTGGTGCAACTCAGATACTGGGCGTAGGCGATAGCAAGAGCCAACGACCCCGAGGCGGTGTCGCCGAGGAACATCTGCGCATGACTGACCCTTCCCTGGTCGATAATTTCCGTCAGCCTGTTTGCGATAGCTGTCTGTCCAACAATATCCTTGAATTGCATGAGAATGAAAAAGGGTTAAAAAGATTAATCGTTGAGAAGTTTTGTCTTTCGGTCGACGGGGACCGTTTTGTTCAGCATCGGGACGAAGCTGCAGTCGCCATAGTGCTGTATAAGAAGATCTTCGGGTTTGTCGCCATTCTTGGTTATTCGAGTCATCTCCTGGTTTTTGCCTCCTATGGGGATGACCATAATGCCGCCGGTCTTGAGCTGGTCGAGCAGAGCCTGCGGCACCTCGGGGGCGCCGCAGGTGATGATGATACGGTCGAAGGGTGCATACTCGGGCAGACCGGCATAGCCGTCGCCGAGGAAGCATTTGGCACGGTATTTCAGCTTCGCGAGGAGAGGTTTGGTGATGTCGTACAGCTCCATCTGCCTCTCGACAGAGAAGACGCGGAGTCCCATGGCGCAAAGCACAGCGGTCTGATAGCCACTGCCGGTACCCACCTCAAGCACTTTCATGTCGGCTTTGCAGTCGAGCAGCTCGGTCTGGAAAGCCACCGTGGAGGGTTGCGAGATAGTCTGTCCGCATCTGATGGGCAGAGCCTTGTCCTCGTAGGCCATATAGTCGAGAGCCGTCTCGAGGAAAAGATGACGCGGCACCTTCGACATGGCGTCGAGCACGGCATCGCTGAAGATGCCCTTCTCGCGCAGCTGCTTGACCATCTGCATCCGCCATCCCTGATGTTTGAAAGTATCCTGCACTTGTTATATATTTATTTTCAACACATTGTCAATCCATGCCATTGGCAAAGAAAGAATCCACGACAGCATCTTTCTTGAAATCGGTGGATTTAAGTTCCAGATAGCCGTCACGGTTTTCGGGAGCTTTTTTCAGTCTTGCCTTGCCCTGCTGTGACCAGCAATCATCCGAGTCGTAGTTGCAGGATATCCCCAAGCCGTTGTATTCAATGGTCAGCATAAAGCCACCGTCCATGCGTTCGGCCAAAGCCTTGACACCGGGTTTGCCGATAGCTTCGCCATAAGGCATCCCAATCGTAATGCCGTTCTCTGTCTGCACATTGCATTTGCCGTCGACAGTTATGTTCTCTATTTCGCCACGGCTGTTCACACTGACTCTTCCTATTTTCTTGTTGTTCTTATACAGAGTGTAAGACGAGCCATATTCGCCCTTTACATATTTCACCATGTCAAAGAAAGCTCCTTCCGGGGCTGTCTCGACCATCTTCTGGCCTATGACGAGCGGTCCTGCCGATTTGTTGGTTATGATGACAGGCGCAACCTCACTGGCGTTCTGCTGCCCGACAGTGTTGTTGGCATTTTCGACTTTCACGTTTTTCTTTATCACTTTCTTTGGCAGACTGTTTTGTGCGTTGGCAGCAAAACCACAAAATACCATTGCAAAAGCAAAAACAAATATTTTTTTCATTGTCTGTAATGTTTAATGTAAGGAATATTAATTATTGTCTAAATCCCTGTGCAACAAGGGTTATAGTACTGTTTTGAGGTGTCACCATGACAGAGGGCATGCCCTCCTCGGTGATGTGGCCAATGATATGGACGCCATCCATGTCCTTGACCTTGTCGTAGTCCTTCTGGTCGATGGTGAAGAGCAGCTCGTAGTCGCCGCCGCCGTTGAGGGCGTTGGAGATGGGCAGCATGTTCTTGCTCATCTCGCTGCACACGCGACTCGTCTGGTAGTCGATGGGGATGCGCTCCTCATAGACTTCACAGCCACAGTGCGATGCGTGGCATATCTGCAGGAGCTCGGAGGCAAGGCCGTCGCCCACGTCAATCATCGAGGTGGGTACCACCCCCTTTGCTGCCAGCGTATGGACGATGTCGAGACGAGGTTCCGGTTTCAGGTAACGTTCCAGGACATAATCGTAGGAGTCGAGGTCGGGCTGGAAGTCGGGGTTGGCCTGATAGGTGACTTTCTCGCGTTCCAGGACAAGCAAGCCGGAATAGGCACTGCCAAGGTCACCGCTGACACAGATAAGGTCGTGGAGTTTGGCGCCGCTGCGGTAGGTGATGCGCGACTCATCGACATCGCCTATAGCCGACACCGTGATGACCATGCCCGACCGACTGCTGCCTATGCTGCCGCCCACGAGGTCGACATCGTAGCGGTCGCAGCAGAGCCTGATGCCGGAGTAGAGCTCTTCGAGGGCTTCGAGCGAATAGCGGTTGGACACCGCCAGGCTCACCTCGATCTGACGGGGATTACCATTCATGGCTGCTATATTGCTAAGAGCCAGGGCTACAGCCTTGTAGCCTAGATGCTTCAGCGGAGTGTACATCATGTCGAAGTCCACCCCTTCAGCCAATGTCTGTATGTTAGTCAGCAAAAAACTACCCGCTTTCTGTTCTCCGCTTTCCGCTCCAATGACAGCACAGTCGTCGCCGGCGGTCTTGACGGTCGACTTGTTGCGGACTTCAAAGCCGTCGGTCAGCCGCTCGATGAGAGCGTACTGACCAAGGGCATTGAGTTCAGTCCTTCCTTCTTGATATTCAAGATTGTCCATTGCTGGTTTGAAGGTTTGACGTTTGACGTTTGACGTTTGACGTTTGGTTATTATGTTTTGACGTTTGAGGTTGGTTTTACGTTTTACGTTTGGATTCCATTCACTTGATGAACTTGAAATCCTTGCCGAGATAGTAGGCCTGGTCGCCGAGGCTCTCCTCTATACGCATCAGCTGGTTGTACTTGCAGATGCGGTCGGTACGGCTGGCGGAGCCGGTCTTGATAAGACCAGTGTTCAGGGCCACAACGAGGTCGGCGATGGTGGTGTCCTCTGTCTCGCCGCTGCGATGGCTGATGATGGCGGTGTAGTTGTTGCGCATTGCCAGAGTGACAGCGTCGATGGTCTCGCTGAGGGTACCTATCTGGTTGAGCTTGATGAGGATGGAGTTGGCTACCTTGCGGTCAAGACCCATCTTGAGGCGTTCGACATTGGTGACGAAGAGGTCGTCGCCAACCAGCTGGCAACGGTCGCCGATGGCATCGGTGTGGATACGCCAGCCATCCCAGTCGTCCTCGGCCATGCCGTCTTCGATGCTGATGATGGGGTATTTGTTGACCCAGTCTTTCCAGAAGTCGCTCATCTGCTGCGGAGTGAGTTTCTCGCCGCTGCTCCATTTGAGGTGGTAGACATTCTCTTCGGGGAGGTAGAACTCCGATGCGGCGGCGTCGAGGGCGATATAGACATCCTCGCCAGGACGGTAGCCAGCCTTCTCGATGGCCTGGAGGATGCACATGATGGCCTCCTCGTTGCTGCTCAGGTTGGGAGCGAAGCCGCCCTCGTCGCCGACATTGGTCGACATGCCTTTGCTCTTGAGCACCGAGCGGAGGTTGTGGAACACCTCGGCACCCATGCGAAGACCCTCGGTGAAGGTGGGAGCACCCACGGGCATAATCATGAATTCCTGGAAGTCTATGCTGTTGTCGGCATGCGAGCCGCCGTTGAGGATGTTCATCATCGGGACTGGGAGCGTGAAGGCGTTGACGCCACCAAGATAGTGGAACAGCTCCTGGTTGCTCTCCATGGCAGCGGCCTTGGCGCAGGCCAGGCTGACGCCGAGGATGGCGTTGGCTCCGAGACGCGACTTGTTGTCGGTGCCGTCGAGCTCGATCATCTTCTGGTCGATGGCACGCTGTTCGTTGACATACATCCCGCGAAGCTCCTCGTTGAGGACGTTGTTGACGTTCTGGACTGCCTGGAGCACACCCTTGCCCAGATACTGCGACTTGTCGCCATCGCGAAGCTCGCAAGCCTCATGGATGCCGGTCGATGCGCCCGACGGCACTGCCGCACGGCCCATGGCTCCCTGTTCGGTGTATACTTCGACTTCGACTGTGGGATTGCCGCGAGAGTCGAGAATCTGACGGCCCCTGATACCTATAATTTGTGACATGTTTTTTTGGTTTTTTGTGTTTTTTTGAATTATTACGATTATATTAATTATATGAAAACTATGTTTTATGATATTTATTGTGAAGGTGTGAAAATAAAAAAACAATCATTGGCAACGCAGGAGAATGTGCTGCCTCGACAGCTTGCTGCAGGTGAAGAGGATGCCGATGTCGAACAGGTCTACCGACAACGTCACCTCATCCCTTTTCGACACTCTTTCCCAGCACTTTTCGCTCCGGCTGTCGCGATGAGGGGACTTCACCAGACCTATCAGCCCCACATCGTGCGAGTCGAGCAGGTCGTCGACATCCCATCCCGCCCTCTCGACAGGTCGGGCAGCATAATGGTCGCCCAGCATGTAACGTATTTCGGCATAGCGGCCTTGGACGGCATCGCCAAGCGGCACACGCTGCTCCTTCGCCAGCCTTGCATTCAGCACTTCGCTGTAGAGTTCGAACAAGAAGGGCGACTGGATATCATACTGTGTCTTAGCTTTTAAGATATATTGCAGGCGGTTCAAGATACATGCTTTTATTTTGCAAAAATAATAAAATTAAACATTACACGTTATACAGAAAAACAGATAAACGCAATGAAGCCCAATACAGCAACCCTGACGATTAGTATATTTATCATTCTGCTGCTCGCGTCGTGTGGCGGGGCGGGGAATAGCCACACGCCCAAACCCAAGGGATATATGCGCATCGACTTGCCCGCCAAGAGGTATGTGGCATACGACACTGCAGCCCTCCCCTTCCGTTTCGAGCGTGCCGCCGATGCCACCGCCGACCTGAAACGCGACGACCGTCGCATGAAGTGGGTGGACTTGCGATACGCCGACCTCAACGGCATCATCTTCTTGAGCTACATCCCTCTACGCCGTCCCGGCGACCTGGCTGGCGAGGTCGACACCTCCTACCGGTTGCTGTCGCAGCACTTCGACTTCTCGTCGGGTGTCGACGAGCGCACCTTTGTCAACGAAGCCGGACACGTATACGCCTCCACGTTCCGTCTCCAGGGTCAGAATGTCGCCTCCACCTACCAGTTTTGGGCCACCGACAGCGTGCGACACTTCCTGCGTGGCTCGCTCTACATCGACTGTGTGCCCAACAACGACTCGCTGGCCCCCGTTCTGGAGTACCTGCAAGCCGACATCGACCACCTGCTGGAAACACTGGAGTGGAAACAATAGTAGAGCCGATCACCAATCGCTGAATTTTAGTATATTTGCAAAACCAACCACTAATTCATAAATACAATAACCAATTGAAAATTATCATGAAACGTTTATTATTATGCCTATTGGCCGTGTCGTTACTGACATTTGTCTCATGCAAAAAAGACGACGAAGAAGCAAAACCAATTGAACAAGAGCAGGTAAATCCCGCCAAAGATTTCGAGGGAGACTATGTTGCCACCGGCACCCTGATCATCGACATCCCGCAGGCTTTGGCGGCTCTGGCAGGCACAGACAAGTTAGAGCAGCCCATCGAAGAGATGAACCTCAACGTTGCCCTCAAAGGCAACAAGGGCGACGTGAAGATTACCGTAGACGAGAAGACCACGGAAGGCTACGTCAACGAGAGCGGACTGCATGTCGACCCCATCACTGTTGACTATCCAATACTGAACACCAATGTCAGATTCACCGTCACCATACCTGTCATCGCCAAGCCCACGGACGGTGTTGCCACCTGCCAGGCCAGCCTCGTGGCCACGGCAATGGGCTTCACCATCACTGGCATCGCCGACATGGTGGCAGTTAAACAATAAAACAACGATAAACTGTCTGCTATGTATATCGTCACCGGCGCCACAGGCTTCATAGGCTCCAACCTACTCTATGCGATGCAGCAGAATGGCTACGACGACATCGTCGCAGTGGATGATTTCGGCCGCGAAAAGAAGTGGCGTAACATCGCCAAGCGTGGGGCATTACGTTTTGTCCTGCCCGACCAGCTCGACTCCTTCCTGTCGGCTCACGCCGCCGAGGTCAAGGCCATACTCCACCTCGGAGCCATCTCGTCAACCACCGAGACAGACGTCGACAAAATCGTCGTCAACAATTTCCAGTTCACGGTGTCGCTCTTCGAGTTCTGCACCTCCAACAATATCCCTCTCATCTATGCCTCGTCGGCAGCCACCTACGGTGCCGGTGAACATGGCTTCGTCGACCGCGACGACCTCTACTTTCTCTCGTCGTTGCAGCCACTGAACCCCTATGGATGGAGCAAGAATGCCGTCGACAAGTTTCTCGCCAGGGAGATCTCCTCGTCGACGGGAATTGTCCCACAGGTTGTAGGGCTCAAGTTCTTCAATGTCTACGGTCCCAACGAGTACCACAAAGGCATGCAGATGAGCGTGGTGCGCCACTTCTTCGAGCAGTACCGCAGCACCGGCAAGGTACGCCTGTTCAAGTCGTACCGCGACGACTGTGCCGACGGCGAGCAGCGGCGCGACTTCGTATGGGTGGGCGACTGCGTCTCGGTCATGCTCTGGATGCTGGAACATCCGCAGGTCAGCGGTCTCTTCAACGTGGGTACCGGCAACGCCACTTCATACAATGTCGTTGCCGAGAGCATCGCCCGCAGCATGGGGATTGAACCCCGAATCGAGTATGTCGACATGCCCGACTCGGTGCGTAACCAGTACCAGTACTTCACCCAAGCCGACCTCACCAAGCTACGCTCCGCCGGCTACGACAAGCCGTTCCTTACCGTTCCCGAAGGCGTGGAGAAATACGTCAATGGCTTTCTGGCCACCGACGACATCTACCTGTAAAACTCGCTCATCAATATCGCTGTAGCCACTGCAGCATTGAGCGACTCGCACGTCCCTCCGATGTTGGGGATGGTGAGTCTGTGGCCGACCACGGCCGACACCTCTTCCGAGATACCATGACCCTCGTTGCCGATGACAAGTAGCGAGGGTTTCACTTTTGGCGAGGCGAAGGCATCGTCGCCATCGAGCATGGCACCATAGGCGGTGTAACCCTCGGCGGCATACTGGGTGATTGTCTCGGCCAAATCGCAGTAAATGACGCGAGTGCGGAATATTGCACCCATCGAAGCCTGGACCACCTTTGGGTTGTAGCACGACACCGTCCCCTGGCTACAGATCACCATGCGAACCCCGAACCAGTCGGCTGTGCGGAGGATGGTACCCATGTTGCCTGGGTCTTGGATGCCATCCAGCATCAGGATGAAATCGTCGCTTCGCGATTGCGAGGCTTCGAGGGGACGCTCTCTTTCAACGAGCATCCATATCCCCTGAGGCGTTCGTAGCGAGCTGAGCCTGTCAATCTGTTCGGGACTAGCTTGATAGAGTTCCCCTGCACGAATGTCCACATCGCGCAAAGACGTCAGAGCCTCAGATGTTGTGCACAGTGTACGTATTGTCCAGCCAGAACGCAGGGCCTCTCCAGCCATCTTTACGCCCTCGACAACAAAAAGGCCGTCGGCCTCGCAGTTCTTCTGCTGGCGGTAGGCAGCCAACGTTTTCAACCGATTATTTGATAGTGTATCCATGATGTTCGAATAACGCCAAGTGTCAAAAAATATTATGATTATCCGCACATTTCCGAAGCAGCCCCATAGAGGGTGCAATCGCAGAACCCCTTCACTCCCCCCCTTTCACTCCCACTCCTTACTCCCCTCCTCACTCCCCCCTCTAATAATTTTTCCTCTTTTTTCTTGCAGAATAAAAAAACTTCGTATCTTTGCAACTGCAAAAGAGAGATGAATTAAATCATTTATTATCTGCAAATGGTTGAAGATTAATCGTCAACAGTGGATAAAGACAGATTCATTCTCCTGCAAAATCAACACACGGAAAGGTGCTCGAGTGGTTGAAGAGGCCCGCCTGGAAAGCGAGTAAGCGTTAAAAGCGCTTCAGGGGTTCGAATCCCCTCCTTTCCGCCAAGAGAACGCTGCAAGAAAAGAAATATCAATAACTTGCAGCGTTTTTCCTTTTTGCTCGTCACCCAACGAATCATACGGAACCGCAACTTTGAGGCTGGAATACTGACGGATGAGCCGTCGTTGGTGGATGCTGCTGCCGACCATCTTGATAGTGTGTGGCAGGGTATACACTGTGCAAAATGCAAGAGGAAGGACTTTTGCGGGGACATAATTTCCAAATAAAAACGCCCTATGACACGAAACTTTATGATGAACCTAAATTATCCACGAAGTCAAACATCTTGTTTTCTTCAGCAAAACTAAATATTTTAATCTGCCTAATATCCGCAAACTACTTTATGTAGATCAAAAAGCACAGTGTCAGGGACTGCACAGCTTATATCCTCGCTTTTTTTTCGGGAAAAGGGGCGGAAAGTCGCTTCGCATCATCTATCCGATACCCTCCAGTGAGGTATGTCGACATCAAAGCTCCACTATTTCCGAGTAACTGAATGATGTGAGATTGTTGTTGATACACAATGTGTTATTATTTTTGGTCAGCCAATCCTGACTTGCGGAAATGGGCAATGCAGAAATATAATCAGCCGTAATTATTTATGGAATAATTTTTTATTTGTACCTTTGCACCCATAATTGTTGGTTCTTAATGCAATACAATAAGTACAGACAATTATTCAATCAGGCCTTGAAAAATATCAACAACCTGTCGCAAAATTAATAAACACCGCGCTTACAGAATTTAGGATAATGAAAAATAGTTTTTTCTTAGTAATTATTTTTTTACTGCTTCAATCATCTGCTGTTGCACATAGTACTACGGCAACATCTGATGGTACAGTTAGTAATACTGCATACATAATTGGGTACACCATCGGACAGCCATTCGTAAAAACTGTCCCTGCCGATTGTCCCAGAATACGAGAAGGTGTGCGCCAACCAATCAAGAAGATTTCTGTCAACGAAGTATATTCATCTGTCTGCGATAGTGTTACATGGCATGGTGCGGCATGTTATAAAACTGGTGATTATACCAAAACTCTGGAATCGGTAGGTGGTAGTGTCGGTATTGTGGCTCTTAATGACTATGTCGTCACCACACCATCTACATCTATCATTATTCACCCTACCCTTAACGATAGTTTGCCTTGCGATAATCCCATAGTAAGTGTCGTTACTATGCCTCAGAATGGTACGGTAGGAAGTGGGTCGAATGAAGGTGTTGATGACCCACCTCTTTGGTCTCCCGGAATAAAAGGAGGAGTGGGTAAAAACGATTCTAAAAACACTGAAAACGATCCATTTGTAACTTATACACCGTACTATGCTTTCGTTGGCATAGACAGTCTGCAGATTGCGGTGTGTTGTGGTGACGACTGCGACACGTCGTGGATTCACATCCTTGTCGCATCCTTTCCTGACAACGTCATCGATGCCGATTGCACGCTTCCGCAAGACAGCAATGCATTCGACATAGTGGAACTATTCTCTTGTGGCAGCGGCACCGTCAACAGTATGTCGACACCGATGGTGGCCGATATGGACGGCGACGGACTGCCTGAAATCATAGCCTGCAAGAACACAAGCAATTCGCCCTGGTATTCCAACGACCTGCTGGTATTCAGCGGACAGACAGGCGCACTAATCAAGACAATCAACACATCAGAATATGTCCTTCACGGACAGCTCATCACCATTGCCGACATCGATGGAGACGGTGAAGCCGAGATTTTTATGCTCGACAGAAGTGGATACCTTCACTGCTACAACTACAGCGGTTCCCAGCGATGGGTGAACACAACGGTTGCCATTGGGTGGAACTATCTGCCCACTGTCGCCGACTTGATGGGCGACGGCACCCCCGAGCTGGTATGCGGCAGCTATATACTCAATGCCCAGAATGGCACCCTGCTTCTTTTCGGCACAACACAAGAGACTGGCAGAGGCTTCGGGGCTCCTCGCGGCTATAATTCGTCACTCCATATTCCCTATTATCTGTACGCCCTTGCTGACATCGACAACGACGGCACGCTGGAGCTCTGTGCCGGCAACAGTATCTACAAAATCAACATCAACAACGACGCCGGCACAATCGGCAACACTTTCAGCCTTCTGCGCCAGGCCGCGGACAATGCATCGATAGACAATTATGACGGCCAGACTTTCGTGCTCGATTTCGACGGCGACGGCGACCTGGACGTCTGTGTTGTAGGAACAACGCATGAGATTGCCAACGCATCGTCACCGGCAACCGCTCACACCATATATCCTTACGTCTGGGACGGGCAGACCAGCGAGATCATTGCCTACTCCAGCCTTTCGGTGAACAGCAACATGGGAACCTCCATTCCCTTTGGCGGCGACCTCGACGGTGACGGCCTTCCCGAGATGGTTTTCTCGGTAAGCGGTGTGGGCATGCAGGCCTATGCCTACGATGCAACCCAGCCGGGCAACATGAGACTGAAACACAGCTACGCCCCCTTTGGAGGAGCAACAGGTGCCACTTTATTTGATTTCAATCAGGATGGTCATGATGAAATAGTATACCGAGGCACCGATAAGCTCTTTATTGTCGATGACATCACGCTGGACACTCTCTGTGCTCCCATCACATCATATTCAGGAACTATTGCAGAATACCCCGTGGTGGCAGACGTCACCGGCGACGGTCACGCCGAGATAGTCGTTGCCAGCGCCCCCGCCCCTTGGAACCTCAGCAACCCTCAGGGTTCCATCCGAGTCTTCGGGAGTGCCACTCCGGGAGCCTGGTCATCAGCCCGCAAGGTATGGAACCAGTGGGCTTACAACTCGGTCAACATCAACGAGGACATGACCGTGCCGCAGTATCAGTTCGACCCTGCCACACGCTTCCCCAACGGCAAGCAGCCGTTCAACGGTTTCCTGAAACAGATGCCTTACCTTGACCGCAACGGCAATCTGCACAACCCGGCAGCCGACGTGGCATCAAACACCGCATCAGCGTTATTCACCGCCGACGGCGACAGCATCACCGTCACCCTCAACTACTGCAACCAGGGCGACAACCATCTGCAAGCCCCTTACGGCATCGCTGTCTACCAAAACAGCTATCGCGGAACCCTGTTATGGGTCGACACCGTCAGCTCACAGCTCGGAGTGGACAGTTGCGAAACTCGCAGCTTCCGTATGCCGCTCGCATTGCTCTGCAGTCTTAGACAAAGCGACAGTATCATCGTCGCCCTCAACGACTTGGGCATCGGCATAGCACAACACGGTCAACAGCCGACAGAGTGCGACACGACAAACAACATCATCAAGATTGCAACGCCAGCATATCATAACGTAGGAGACACCTCTGCCGTGAGCTGCAATAGCTTCACATGGTTTGAGCACGTAGAAATCACGGAAAGCACAGAAATGCTGACGCACACCTTTGTCGGCGGCAACGCCGCAGGCTGCGACAGCACAGTGACACTGCACCTCACTGTCAACTACAGCACCACAGGAGACACCACCGCCGTGAGCTGCAACAGCTTCTCCTGGTACGGTCACACAGAAATCACGGAAAGCACAGAAATGCTGACGCACACCTTTGTCGGCGGCAACTCCGCAGGGTGCGACAGCACCGTGACGCTGCACCTCACTATCAACCATTGCTCGACAACAGACACACTTGCACGCGACAGCATAACAATCGGAGGAACAA
>CACZUZ010000007.1 GCA_902784465.1 uncultured Bacteroidota bacterium | reverse complement strand
TTCCTTGTCAGCGGATTATGGCATGGTGCAAACTGGACTTTCGTTGCTTGGGGCGCATACCACGCACTGCTGTTCCTGCCCCTCATACTGCTGGGCAAAAACCGCCGTTACACCAATACTGTCGCCGAGGGGCGATTGGTGCCTTCCCTCAAGGAATTCGTGCAGATGGCGCTGACGTTTGCACTGGCCGTCGTAGGGTGGATTATTTTCCGCTCGATAAGCATTTCACAAGCCTGCGACTTTATTTCGCACATGATGCATGTAAGTACTGTTTCAAAATCCGAGTTTCCGGGATTGTCTCTACTGTTTGCACTTTTGATGCTTATTGTTGAATGGATTAACCGTACAAAAGAGCACGGACTGGCAATAAATGCCATCAATAAAAAATGGTTGCGATACATTATATACTATGCCCTGGTATTCGCCATCATTTTCTATTCCCATCAGAGTGAGTCGTTTATCTATTTCCAGTTCTAATTGCAATCGTCATGAGAAACTTCGTTGTCAAGACTCTTCTGTTCTCAATACCCTTGATTCTCCTATTTGCAAATTATATTCTGCTGGACTGTTTTCGCGACAGGGAAGGCGACATTGCCCGCATGGACTACATCTTCTTTGAGAAGGGCTATCATGACAGGCTGAATAATTTCGACACATCTTATCACGTTTCCAACATCGAAATCGATTCCATACCCGACAGTTGCGATGTCCTTTGTTTTGGCGACAGCTTTTCCGACAAACATCCCTACCGCTACCAAGAACCCATAGGTGTCTGCCTCAACACCAATATTCTTAATGTTTTATACAACAAGGATTATAGTCCGGACGATGCAGCCTTGTCCTTTCTTACCTATGCACCCCAAAACAAGCTGCCAAAGCTAATTATCGTCGAAAACATTGAACGCGCGATGGTTCCATGGCTCTACTGGTTAAATTTCGATAATCCTCCATCGCTCGAGGCCATGGCAAGAGGCAAAAAGCACTCATCCAGTTCCCCTCGAAAACACATCGACGAAGAAATGCTCAGCTATTATCAACGGCTAACTGTCAATGAACCCAAAAGCATACGCAGCTGTTTGAACCAGTCTTTCTTTTCCGAAAAGTATCACCCTGATTATCTGTATAGTTATTACGAGGACACCATTCATTACACTGACATTCAACTAAAAGAAGCAACAAGAAACATCAGCCGTCTTCACGAACTTGCCGCCAGGCGCTACGTCAAACTCGTTTTCCTTGCCATCCCCAACAAGTCCACCCTTTATGCCAACCATATAATTGATAATCACTATTTCTACACTCCTCTTGACGAAACAACCCTCTTCGACACTATGCCCTTCGTCTACAATGCACTTCCCTTATTGCGTCGGTTGGCGGATGGCGGCACCCTAGATATCTTCTATTCCGATGACACTCACTGGACTCCAAAAACAGCCCATGCTGTGGGCATTGCTCTTTCGGAAACTATCCAGAAAAACAACCTCTTTGCCACTGCCGACAGACAATAATAATCAGCAACAATCGTTATCTGGTATCTTACGGCGATTCCTTCTTGCTTTTTGACTTCTAGAACACAACTCGAAAAAACTTATCTGTCATAAAAACCGAAGAATCTAATATCAACAACATCAGTGAATAATACAACTTCTAACAGCACCTCAAACTCATCTGCACAGGAACAATGGACTGCCATTCTTGAGCCAAGAAAAAAGTTCATGGAGTTCAACCTCAAAGAGATGTGGGACTATCGTGACCTCTTTTCCATCTATGTGCGACGCAACATAGTAACCGTCTACAAACAGACCGTCCTGGGTCTGGCATGGTTCTTCATCAGTCCCATCTTCACCACCATCATGTATATGTTCGTCTTCGGCGGACTGGCCGGAATATCCACCGGTGGCGTTCCTCAGGCTGTATTCTATCTTAGCGGCATCCTTATGTGGAACTATTTCAATGCCTGCTTCGGACAGAACAGCAACGTCCTCGCTGCCAACGCCGGCATCTTCGGCAAGGTCTACTTCCCCCGTCTCATCATCCCGCTTGCCGGCATGACATCATCGCTGGTCACATTCGGCATTCAGGCTCTGTTGCTCATCATCGTCTATGTCTATTATCTCATCACGGGAGCACCTCTCATGCCTCGTTGGGAGCTGCTGCTATTCCCCATCTACCTTATACTTATCGCACTGACTGCCATGTCTTGGGGAATGATTATCTCATCCATGACTGTAAAGTACCGAGACCTTAACAATCTGGTCGGATTCGGCATAAGCCTGCTGATGTATGCCACCCCTATCATCTACCCTATGAGCATCACCCAAGGCAAAAGCTATGGCTGGCTCATACGCATCAATCCTCTCAGCGGCATTTTCGAGTCTTGGCGCTACTCGCTGACCGGTATCGGTGCTATGGACTGGGGCGGATTGCTCTACTGCCTCGGATGCCTGGTGGTCACAATGTTCATCGGATTGCTGCTCTTCTCACGGGCTGAACGCAACTTCATCGACACCGTCTAGTTGGTTGACAGTTGATTATAGGTATTTTTCACGGCTGAACAAATCAAAATGGCAAAAAAAGAAAAAAAACAGCACTCCCCAAAAACCGGAAATGACAAACAGCGTCTTGTGGCTATCGACATGATGATTGGCTTGGCGATGACACTTGTCGTACTGGGGCATTCCAGCGTCGGCAGCGAACCCTACTGGTACTCGCACGGTCTCCACAACTGGATCTACTCCTTCCACATGGAGTTGTTCCTCTTCCTCTCAGCTTTCCTTATTCGATACACATACAAAGAGATTAAATCTCCACTTGAATACGCCAACTATATTTGGCGTAAAATCAAGAAATTCTTCGTTTGGTTCATCGTTGTTGGCATGACTGCTGCTCTTCTGGCGTGCCTGTTCAAGGGAGTACCATTCTCGGGCGGATATGTATGGCAGTCGCTTCGCACCCTCCTCCTCTCTCCCCGCCTGAGCGAGACCTCTTTCCTCTGGTACATTTACATCCTCTTCGGCTACTATCTCATCTCCCCTCTCTTCTTCCGCCTACCCCAATGGGGACGTGTGCTTACCTGCGTCGCCACATTGTTTCTCCCCATGCTGCCACAATCCCAATTCCTCGCGGCCTACGACTTCTGCCAGTACTCTTTCTTCTACTGCCTTGGTGTGCTTTGCGCCGAATGGATTGACGAAATACGCAGTGTGAAAATATGGCAATGGGGACTGATGTCCATACCTTTTGTCTCTTGGACAGCATGGGTATTCGGCGAAGGCATGGATATTGGTTTCGAACACCCCCAATTAGGATGGTGGCACATAGTCACAGGCGTATCGTCAATACCTTTCTTCTACCTGATTGCCTGCGCAATAAAGAAACTGAAAATCACCTCTAAGATACTTACACTCATTTCCAAAGACTGCTATTGGATTTACCTTCTGCAGATGTTTGTCATCTGGGGCTGCTCCATAGTGGCTCTGAAAGCCGGACTGAAGGGGACCATGCCGTTTGGATTGTTCCTTACCGCTTCATCAATACTGGCTCTCGCCATTCCCGTCGCATTGGCCGAGATAGTGAAAAAAGCAGGACTCTCGTTCGAGGGTCCCGCCAAAAATACATCTTTGAAATAAGTAAGCACGCTTCTGTTTACGCTGTTTGACCAAAAAAGTTTCATTTTTACATAATTTTTTTACAGATATATAGTTTTTCTTTACATGAAATACCTTTTACGTCTCATTGTTATAGTCTTTGCCGCCACCATCATAGCCTCTTGCGCTAACAACCAGACTGACAATATGCCGCGGGAAGACGCTCTTAAAATGTTGGATGACAAGATAAAGAAGTCTCCCGATGATGCCGACCTCTATTACCAACGCGGCAAACTGCTTATCAGCCTTGGTAATGAGAAAAACCTGTCGCAATATTTCAAGGATGCCATCACCGACCTGAAAAAAGCCACCGAGCTCGACAACAAGCGTACCGAATACTATACAGCCCTCGGCGACGCCTATTTCAGCCTCGGCAATGTCGACGAAAGCTATTCCGCTCTCAATCAAGCACTGAAGCTTGACGAGAACAACTTCGAGGCATGCATGAAAATGGGCGAGATAGCTTTCTACAGCAGCAACTACGAACTTGCCATGGAGAACCTCAACAAGGTCCTCGCCCAAGACAAGGACAACAAGACCGCCCTCTTCATGAAGGGATTCATCTACATGGAGAACAACGATACCACCAATGCAGTCTACTATTTCCGCCATCTGACCGAGCTCTATCCCGATTATGCACCTGCTTACGAACAACTTGGAATGCTTTATATCAACAACAGCAACAAGCTCGGCCTCGAATATCTGACCACCGCACTAAGCCTCGACCCTGGCAATGTCAACATCCTCTACGGCATCGCCCAGTTCTATCAGGATGCCGAGGAAGCCGACATAGCCAACGAATACTATGTGAAGATTCTCGAAATCGACCCCAATTTCAAATACGCTTGGTTCAACCGTGGCCGTCTTGAACTGGAACTATACGAAGACTATAATGCCGCCATCGACTTCTTTAACAAAGCTTTAGAGATAGACCCACAATTCCCTGAGGCCTACCACAACAAGGGTGTCGCCTACGAGATGCTCGGCGACAAGACCAATGCCGAAATCAGCTATGCCAAGGCCAAGGAACTAGGTTTCATCAAATAATTTAAAGCTTTCTAGATAATCTAGAGCTTCTAGAGCTTCTATATAATCTATTAAATCAATTAACCCCCAATATAATGAACAACGTAAAACAATACATCGAAGCCAACAAGGATCGCTTCCTTGAAGAACTCTTCTCTCTCATCCGCATCCCTTCCATCAGTGCCGAAAGCGAGCACAAGGAGGACATGGTGCGCTGTGCCAACCGCTGGCGCGAGCTGCTCCTTGCTGCCGGCTGCGACAAGGCCGAGGTCATGCCCTCTGCCGGCAACCCTGTCGTCTATGGCGAAAAGACCATCGACCCTTCCAAACCCACCGTCATCGTCTATGGCCACTACGACGTAATGCCTGTGGCTCCTCTCGAACTCTGGAACACAGAGCCTTTTGAGCCTGTCATCAAAGACGAAAAAATCTGGGCACGTGGTGCCGACGACGACAAAGGACAGAGCTTCATGCAGGCCAAAGCTTTCGAATTCATGGTCAAGACCGACCAACTCCCCTGCAACGTCAAGTTCATGCTCGAAGGCGAAGAGGAGATTGGCAGCGTCAGCCTCTACGGCTTCTGCGAGGAGCACAAAGAGATGCTCAAAGCCGATGTCATCCTTGTCTCCGACACCGGCATGATAGCACAGGACACTCCCTCTATCACCAGTGGTCTCCGCGGCCTCTGCTACTGGGATGTCGAAGTCACCGGCCCCGACCACGACCTCCACAGCGGCATCTACGGCGGCGCTGTGGCCAACCCCATCAACATCCTTTGCAAGATGATTGCCGGTCTCCACGACGAGAACAACCATATCACCATCCCTGGTTTCTACGACGACGTGCTGGTAATCAGCGACGAGGAACGCGCACTTATGGCACAAGCTCCTTTCAACCTCGAAAACTACAAGAAGAGCCTCTCTATCAAGGATGTTCACGGCGAAAAAGGCTTTACCACCACCGAGCGCACCGGTATCCGTCCTTGCCTCGATGTGTGCGGCATCTGGGGCGGCCACACTGGCGAAGGTTCCAAGACTGTCCTTCCCAGCAAGGCTTATGCAAAAATCTCCACCCGTCTCGTCGCCAACCAGGATTTCGAGAAGATTAGCAAGCTCTTCAAGGACTATTTCGAAGCTGCCGCACCCGACTGTGTCACCGTCAAAGTCACCCCATCCCATGGTGGCGCCGCCTATGTCAGCCCTCTCGAGATGAACGCCTACAAAGCTGCCGAGAAAGCTCTCACCACCACCTTCGGCAAACGCCCCATACCGACCCGCAGCGGTGGAAGCATCCCCATCGTCGCCGGTTTCGAACGCATCCTTGGCATCAAGAGCATCCTCATGGGCTTCGGCCTTGGTAGCGACGCCATCCACGCTCCCAACGAGAACTACCCTCTCTTCAACTTCTTCAAAGGCATCGAGACCATTCCGTATTTCTATGAATATTTCACCGAACTCGAAAAAGGTTGATAGAGACTTATTGAAAATCAGCTATCAGTCAATCATTAGTTCAAGAAAGACTTGAAGCAGCCTTTAATACCTGTTGCAGCCCTCGTAGCACTTGTCATCCTAGTGTGCGAGGGCTGTTTTGGTTTACTCTCCTCGCTGCGTGACCCCTCTCGCAACGACGCTCACTATAGCCATTTTGTCGGCGACTACAACTGGATGCTCGTCGAGGTCAGCGCCATTCCCACCCACGGCACCAAGTCGATGAAAGTTCCTGCCGAGGTTGTCGAGATTGGCGATGACAGTTGCAGTTCTTTCCACCATTGCCGTGGAAAAATCTTGCTGTACCTCTCCCCTTCCGACAGCCTGCCTTCCATCGGTGACCAGCTTCTGGTCTATGCCCGTCCATCTGTACCCTCATCGGTCGACAATCCTCACCAGTTTGACTACCGCAAACACCTGCTCCGACGCGGAATAACACACACGGCCTATGTCCCGTCCACCAACTACCGCATACTAAGCCACTCTAAGGCAGGCATCATGGCTCACATCAACGCCCTAAGGCTCAAGCTTATAGGGATAATACAGAATTCTGTCCTCACACCCGAACAACGTGGCATTGCCGAAGCCATCTTCCTTGGCTGGGACGACGATCTGTCGCCCGAAACCGAGTCTTCCTTTCGCGGAGCCGGAATCACTCATCTGCTCTGCGTCAGCGGATTACACGTTGGCATTGTGGCCATGCTCGTTGGTTATTGCCTCTTCTTCCTCAGCAATCGCCGTCGCCACCGCATAATCAAAGGGTGCATACAACTCGCCGCAATCTGCCTATTTGTGATGCTTACAGGCATGGCGCCAGGCACAACACGTGCAGGGCTGATGTTTTCGCTCATCGTCATTGGACAGACATTCTTCCATCGCCCTCCCATACTCAACACCATAGCAGCATCTGCCGTCATCTTGCTTGCCATCAACCCTTTGTGGCTGTTCGAGATTGGCTTCCAGCTTTCTTACTGTTCTGTCATCTCTATAGTCGTTCTTGTCCATCGTCTGCAGGAACTCACCCCCTTACCTTACGTAAAGAACAGAATGGCAAGGATTCCCATCTGGCTACTGAGACGTCTACGCGACCTTGCCGCCGTAAGCCTGTCCGCTCAATTGGCAGTCTCCCCATTTATCCTCTACTATTTCCATCAGTTCCCTCTGTATTTCCTCGTCGCCAATATCGTCATTGTTCCTTTCGCCGGCCTCCTGCTTGCCAGCATCATGGTCATGACTTTTTTCGCTTGGTGGCCCTGGCTTTTCAATATTCTAGGCAGCATAGTTGCCGCAGAACTATCGGCAACTAGTTCAATAACAACCCATATAGCCTCATGGCCTAAAGCGATAATTGAAGGTGTTTATTTCGACCAGCTGATGCTTTTCTTTACCCTGGCGATAGTTGTTGCTGCCGTGGTAGCCCTTATTCGCCGTAGCACTGCCATGCTGGCTCTTGCTCTTGCACTTGCGATACCTCTAATTATTCATTGCCGCATTGTCGAAAACCGTTGCTCCTCACAGCGAGATTTCACCATATACAATATCGGCAACCGCACAGCCATAGAATTTTTTGCTGGTCACGACAGTTACTTGCTGTGCGACAACAGCATAGCCCTGTCGCCACAAAGTATCGACTATCAGTCCGGCAACAACCTCATCTGGCATAAAGCCAAACGAACCCATATCCTTGCATTGGACACCACGTTCAACGATGGCATCCTGTTTGTAGACAGCAGGTTTGTAGGATTCGGTGACATGACAATGCGCATCATCGATCGCAGCAACTACCGTCAACGTCCACTGTCGGCCGACATAGCCAAGCTCGACTATCTGCTGCTACGCGAAAGCCCTTACATCACCGTCTCTGAGCTTCGCGAACGCTACTGTTTCGACACTCTCATCATTGCCTCACAGAACTCGCCACGATACAGACAGTCTTGGATAAACCAGTGCGACACCCTGGGCGTTCCATACAGGTAGCCGGAATCCCTCAAATCGCGTAATTTGCCCGCATCAGGTCACAGCATCACTATCTTTCTCACCTCATCCCTGCCTAACCGCTTGTTTATGGCATTAACAAGGTCTGTCGTCTTGTATGAAAGCTCGTTCTTCAAGGCGGGCGACGAGAGTGTCACCTTCAAGGCATGGCTATGGACGTCGTAGTTCACGGCACGGGTGAGCATGACGATAAACTCACCTACGGTCTCCCGATAGGCCTGTTCTACCCGTTCCACCATGATGCTGTCATCGAAATTGTATTTCCTCAATGCCGCATCTATCAAGTCTTTAAGTGTATGCTCGTGGTTCATTTTTGACTTTCAACAATCAGTTTAGATTTCTCAACCCTGAAAATCTTGTGTGGCATATCAGGTGCCTGCATGAAGATTGACTCCACACGGCCTTGCTGGGTGTCGGTGATGAACACCTGCCCGAAACGGTCGCTGCCCACAAGCAGCACAAGCTGGCTGACTCGCTGCATGTCGAGCTTGTCGAAGATGTCATCCAGCAACAGGATTGGCTTGGTCGCCGTATGGGCTTGAATATATTCAAACTGAGCCAGTTTCAAAGCCAAGAGAAAAGTCTTCTGCTGCCCTTGAGAGCCGAAACGCTTGGCAGGGAAGTCTCCAATGCCGAACTGTAGGTCCTCCTTATGGGGACCTATTGTTGTATACTGCACTTGAGCATCACGACGATAACTTGACCTGAGCTGCTCCTCCATCGACGGTAAAGTCTCACCGAACTGGGACTCATATACTATTGTCGGCGGTTCAGAATTAGGTGCATCGGGATGTATCAGAAAATAGTATTTCTCGAACAGTGGACAGAACTCGTCAAGAAAAGTACGACGGGCAGCGACAATCGGTTCTCCGTTGCGTACCAGCTGCTCATCCCACACTGCTATCGAATCCTCTTCGAAATAACGGTTCTCATAGAACTGCTTCAACAGCCGGTTCCGTTGGTCTAAAGCTTTTTGATAGTCAAGGAGATGCCGCAAATAGACCTTGTCCACCTGCGATATAATGCCATCGATAAACTTGCGTCGCACCTCGCTGCCACCCATTATCAGGTTCTGGTCGCTGGGAGTTACTATAACCAATGGTATGCGTCCGATGTGCTCTGCAAAGGTTGTACATGCTTTTTTGTTGAACTTCAGCTTTTTCGACTGGCCTTTCTGCAATGTGCATGACACGGTTGCTGTGTCGTTCGACTGGATGTCATCCATGCGATAGTGTCCATGTATTGCAAAAAAGTCACCTCCCAGACGAATATTCTGACTGTCAACGGGATTAAAATAGCTCTTACAGAATGACAAATAGTAGAGGGCGTCAAGCAAGTTGGTTTTGCCCACTCCGTTGTTGCCAACCAGGCAGTTGACGTTGTTCGAGAATTCAACGTCAAGCTCCTCATAGTTCTTGAAGTTTGCCAGTTGTAAGCGTTCAATATACATTATTCTGGTTTACATTTTTTGTTTGCGGATTGTCGTCGGACGGGGCTGACACGCACTGTGGCTTTCTTATCGTTCAATTGCAGCCTAGCCAGCCTACGCTTGTCCTCTCTCCACCCTCATTTTTATCTCTTCCATCAGCCAGCGCGGCGTCGAGGTGGCTCCCGTAATGCCTATTCTATCCATGCCATCGACCCACTCTCTCCGCAGTTCCTCGGGCGAGGAAATCATGTATGTGTTTTTCTTCACATTGCGGCAGTATTCATATAGATAATGGCCATTCGACGAGTTGGCTCCCGACACAAAAATCACGACATCAACATTCTTGGCAAAAGCCTCTAGCTGGGTAGCACGATTCGAGACCCTGCTACATATTGTATTGTATGCCACAAAGTCCGGTTCTGCCACTCCCGCTTTCACTATCGATGCCCTGATGTTCTCAATCAGCACACTGTAGTCCTCGCGGCTTTTCGTGGTCTGTGAGTACAGTCGTATCGGGCGACTGAAATTGATGGCTTCGGTGTCGTCGGGCGACGATACTATGATTGCCGAATTGTTGGTTTGACCGTTGAGCCCTATCACTTCGGCATGGCCTTTCTTTCCGAAAATAACGACCTGTCCTCCAACCTTCTGCATCTCCTGATAGCCGTCGCGCACCTTCTTTTGCAGTGTCAGCACAATAGGGCATGTAGCATCGATAAGCCGTATGCCACTCCTTTCTGCCAGCTCGTAGGTCGACGGTGGCTCCCCATGGGCACGTATCAACACTGTGGCCCCCTGCAACTGCCCCATGGCCTCATGGTCGATAACATGCAGACCCATCTGCGACAGGCGCTGCACCTCCTCATTGTTGTGAACTATATCACCCAGGCAATAAAGACTGTTGCTGCTGCTGAGTTGCTCTTCGGCAGCGGCTATTGCTTTGACCACGCCAAAGCAGAATCCCGCGTTTTCATCTATCACGACAGACATTGGTTCTCCTGGTTTGCCGCCTCTATCACCTGTTCATACTCCTGAGGCGTAAGATCGTTGAAGAAATAATATATAGGATTGACTTTCTTGCCGTTGAGCCACACCTCATAATGGCAGTGTGGCCCGGAAGCAAGACCTGTGGAACCTACATGGCCCAGCAGTTCGCCACGCTTCACCTTCTGTCCATGACGCACCGTCACGTCGCTCATGTGCCCATAGAGGGTCTGATAGCCATAGCCATGGTTGACAAGCACTGCTATGCCATAACCTGCAAGGTCGTCGCTGCGCCCCGCCACCTGCACTGTGCCATCGCCAGTGGCATAGATTGGTGTCCCCGTCTTCGCCGAGAGGTCGATGCCGGTATGCATGCGGCGGTAGTGGAGAATAGGATGGTATCGTTCGCCGAAACCCGATATGATGCTGCAACTGTTCTTTCGCAGCGGCATTATTGCCGGCACGTGGTCGAGGCGTTCCTTCTTGGTGGAGGCCATCTTATACACCTCGTCGAACGATTTCGACTGTACATACAGACGTTTTGTGAAATCGTCCAGACGCTTGGTGGTCAGCTTGATGACATCAGAATGGTCGTAGCCGTCAAGATCCTGATAGCTCTGCCCGAGTATACCGGCGCGACGTACACTGTCGGTAATGGGCTCAGCCTGAAGCAGAGTGCGGTAGATGCTGTTGTCTCGGTTCTCCAAATCGGCAAGCACCGCCTCATTGCGTTTCATCACCTGTCGCATATTAGCCATCTGGCGTTCCATGACATCAAGTTCCCGTTCAAGCCTTTTCTGCCGTGGAGACTCAAAGACACGCATCCCTATCACCATCAGCACCACACCCAGAACAACACCGAAGGCAGCCGAAAAGGAGACCTTCTTGAGCTTGTCGGCAAAAGTGGTTTTGACCTTTTCGTACGACAGCGTGTGTGGATTGAACTTATAGGTGTGGTGTTTTTTCATTAAGTAAGACTAGTCTCTCTAGACCATCTTGAATTTTGTTTTATAGGCTCCCAGAGCTTTTGCGAAATCCTCTGCCGGACCTGTATGGTTGACAAAGAAGCGTATATCCAACTGCGGGAAATAGAGCTCGCCCACCACCTGCTGACGTGTGGTGCCATAGAGTGTGCTCAGCGCGTCGGTATGGCTGCCTTTATGCTTGCTGCCTTTCTTGTGGGAGTTGAACTTGGGACGTACGCCAAGAGTTGAGATGTCAACAACATTAAACTGGATGTCAACATTTTTCATCTCATGGAAATCAAAATCAACAGACGAACGGGCTGCCACTATGCCGTCAGGGTAAATGTAGTAGCATTTCCCATCCTCGTCACGCATAACAGGGGTGTCGCCAGGCGACTGGATATAGTCGAAAATGCCCATGTCGAAGAAGACCTGCTGATAGGCTGGCGCACCGTTCTCGTTGTAGACAGCCCACACACGACGGGACTCGACCAACAGGTGGAATGCCTCTATTACCTTATGCCATTCTGCCGCCTGCTCTTCGCTCAGATGGTTGGCATAGTTGTACTGTGCCGACCTTACGTCGCGTTCCAGGCTGGCGATACTCGACTTATAGTGGGTCAACACGCTGGTAAGACGCTTGTTGGGCTTGTGCCCCATCTTGTCTTTCACTGCACGTACTATCCGCTGCAGCATCTCCTCCTCTTTGGCCAGACCCAGTACATTTTGGTAGCAGGAAAGTATACGGCGCTTGTTCTCGTCAGTAATGTTTGCAAAGGCCGCATCAACACGCTTGTATTCCTTGTCGAAATTAGGCTCCTTGCCGAGCAGCAAAGTGAGCAGGTTCTGCTCGTTGCGTTTGCGGCACGCTGTGACAAAACGCTGATAGCTGTGGCTCTCGGTGTTGCGGATAAAGAAACCGGTGCCAGGGGTACCGGCACATACATACTGCCCGAACACGTGGGCACCAGTTGCATAACGACCTCTAACTCCAAAGGTTGAATAATTGAAATGGCGTGAAACAGGCAAACGGAGACCATCGGCAACGGTCATGCGTTTTCCAAAAATTGTAGTCAGGTTCATTATTTATTGTTGTGATTGTTTGACGTGTAACGTTTAACGCTTATAAAGACTTTTGTGGCCGTTGCCATCCTCTATCCATGTATGGCTTTGCCGTATGCTGCCTCGATGGCTTCCATGATGGCTTCCGACATGGTGGGATGAGGATGGATAGATGAGGCAACCTGCTTGGCTGTCAGTCCGTTCTGGCGAGCCACGACGATACCGGCAATCATCTCAGTGACATTGTCGCCGCACATGTGGGCTCCCAGAATCTGGTCGGTCTGCTTGTCGATAACCATCTTGATGAAGCCGTCATTGTTGCCGGCAGCTGTAGCCTTGCCGCTGGCTTTGAAGAAGAACTTGCCTACCAGCACCTCGTGGCCGGCCTCGATGGCTTTCTTCTCGCTGAGTCCAACGCTAGCCACCTCGGGAGTGGTATAGGTGCATCCAGGTATGTTGCTGTAGTTCACCTTCTCTGGCTCATGGCCTGCAATTTTTTCGACACAGCAGATAGCCTCTGCACTTGCCACATGGGCCAGTGCCGGACCATGCACCACGTCGCCAATGGCATAATAGCCAGGCACGTTGGTCTGATAGTAGTCGTCAACAATTATCTTGGTACGCTCCACATTGATGCCCGTCTCCTCGAGACCGATGTTCTCCAGGTTGGTGATGACACCCACGGCCGACAGCACGACATCGCAGTCGACCAACACTTCGGCACCCTTCTTGTCCTTGATGTGGACATGGCAGACATCGCCATCGACATCAACCTTCTCGACCGAGGCACTCATCATAACCTTCATTCCCATCTTCTTGAAGCTGCGTGCCACATTGGCGCTGGTGTCCTCATCCTCGTTGGGAAGAATGGTGGGCATAAACTCAACGAGAGTGACCTGCACACCTATGCTCTGGTAGAAGAATGCAAATTCGCTTCCAATGGCGCCGCTTCCAACCACCACCATCGACTGGGGCTTCTTAGGCAGAGTCATTGCCTCGCGGTAGCCGATGATGTGCTTGCCGTCCTGCGGCAGGTTGGGCAGGTTGCGGCTGCGGGCACCCGTGGCGATGATGATATGGGGAGCATCATAAAGGGTAGCGTTGCCTTCGGCATCGGTAACCTCAACCTGATGGTTGGGCTTCACCTTGGCACTGCCCATAATGACATCCACACCATTCTTTTTCAGCAGGAACTGAACTCCTTTGCTCATCGTCTCAGCCACACCACGCGAATGCTGCACCATGGCTGTCAAATCGGCCTCGGCAGCCTGGGCTGCAACACCATAGGTGGCGGCATGATTGATGTAGTTGTACACCTGGGCACTCTTCAGCAAGGCTTTGGTCGGGATACAACCCCAGTTGAGGCAGATGCCACCTAAGTTCTCTCGTTCAACAACGGCGGTTTTCATGCCCAGCTGGGCTCCCTTGACTGCAGCGACATATCCTCCAGGACCGCTGCCAATGACGATAAGATCGTAATTCATTATGATTATTTTTTTAGTTTTTGCGTTTTATGTTTTTTTCAGCTTAATATAGAACAATCGTTATCGAAACAACAGATATTTCAACAACCAAGCATTCAATATCTTAAGCAATTTTCAATCAGTAGTTGGTAAAATGCAAAGATACAAATAATATTTAAAATCCTCCCAACTTTTTGCATTATTAAACAAAAAATAAAAAACGGCATGTTTTCAAACAATAATACATATTATTTCTGCGTTATCGGTAACTACAATAAAAAAGATATTGCAGATGAAACGCTTCGTTATTATTATCCTCGCATTGTTTCCCTCCTTTGTCTTTCCGCAAGGCTACAGGATTGAGTTCTCCTCTCCTGCCCTCGAAACAAAGCAATACTATATCGGCCAGCACTTTCGCGACACCTTCATCATCTGCGACTCTGCCACCGCCAATAAGCAGAAGCTGACCTTTGCCGGCAAGCAAAGCCTCAAGACCGGAGTGTATGCTCTCCTCGATGACAAAAAGAAGCTTGTCTTCGACTTCATGGTCGACGACAGCCGCAAATTCACTATCGCCTTCGACGATAAGCACACCTACGCAGGCATGAAAGTCACTGGCTCGAAAGCCAATAGCCTGATGTATGAATACATGGCAAAATTGGACTGGGCCAATGCTCAGGGCAAAGCCATCAACGAGAAAAAGAAAGACCCCTCGCAGAAAGCCACCGTCAACAAAGAGCTGGAGCAGCTCACCAAAACCATGAAAGCTTTTGAGGAGCAGTATATTAACAACAACAAAAAATACCGTTTCACTCAACTCGTCGACATGACTATGCGTGTTGATGTCCCCAACGAGATTCCCGCCGGCAGCAAAGACACCAACCTCCAGCAATGGCAGGCCATCTACTACCGCACACACTTCTGGGACCGCATTGACCTCACCGACCACTCGCTCATCTACACGCCGCAGCTCTTCGACAAGATGAACTACTACTTCTTCGGCGTGCTATACTACCAGGATGCCGACACCATCACCCACTACGCACACCGCCTCCTCGACAAGATAGTCGACGACAGCGTCATGCTCAACTACTTCCTCGAATTCATCACCCCTCGCTACGAGCGAAGCACCAAAAACATAGGATGGGACCAGGTTTTCGTCAACCTGGTTCGCGACTACTACCTCGCCGGCCATTGTCCCTGGGCAACGAAGGCCAACCTTCTTAACAAGCGGCAGACTGTCGACTTCCTGAGTCAGTCGCTCATAGGTGCCATGGGCCAGGAACTGATGATGGCTGACACCAACCAGTCTTCCGACCCCAAGGACTGGATCTCTTCGCATGCTTTCCCGCAGAAGTATGTGATTCTTTGGTTCTGGGACCCCGACTGCAACCACTGCAAGAAGCAGACTGCCGAACTGAAAGTGCTCTACGATTCCCTCTCCGCCGTTGGAAACAAGATTTTCGAGGTCTATGCCGTCGGTTATGAAAGCGACACACGCAAATGGATAAACTATGTAGACAATAACCAGCTTCCTTTCGTCAATGTCGGAGGCCCTAATGTCAACATCGACTATCAGGAAGCCTACAACGTGCATGGTGCTCCAACAATGATTATCCTTAACGCCGACCGCCAAATCATAATGAACAAGACCCTGCCGACCAAATCCATCTTGCCTTTCATCGAACAGTATGAGAAGAACCATCCCGAACAGGCCAACCGTGCCCCGTCAAAATGGCAGATAGAAGGCATTCGCAGGGCTAAAATAGTCGACAATTAACAATTAATATAATTGATTGTGAGAAAAATACTACTGGTATTATCCATCATCATCGCACCACTTGCCGCATCATCGCAAGTGATGCGCGAACCGTCGCAGCAACTGCAGACCACTCTCCAGCGTATAGCTTCCCTTCCTATGCCTGTCAACGACCGCACCATCTACAACCAAGCCTATTGCCGCGACAGCCTCTACATCGACATCTCGAAACCCTACCGCACCCTCTTCGTCTACGAGCATCGCATTACCGGACATGTCCTCATCGCCGCCTATCCTGTATGCCTTGGAGCCAATAGCGGCAACAAACGCCGCGTTGGCGACATGCGTACACCCGAGTCATCAAGAGACAACCCCTTCAGCATCTGCCAGATAGACAATGCCTCACAATGGCATCATGACTTCCGCGACGGTCGCGGACCCATGCCGGCCTACGGCAACTGGTTCCTGCGTATCAAGGGCGACTTCCCCGGCTCTGGCATCGGCATCCACGGCAGCACCAGCAACCGCTACAGCGTCCCCGGAAGGGGCAGCGAGGGCTGCATACGCCTCCGCGACGAGGACATCATTCACCTCAAAGAGAACTACGCCTTCATTGGCATGAAAGTATTCATAGAAAGCGATATAAACTGAATCCTATTATCAAATCCCCGATAATCCATAACAACTTAATAAAACCCTTTAAACCCTTTTTATCATGAGAAAAAACATTGTTGCAGGCAACTGGAAAATGAACAAAAGCTTCGAGGAAGCTGACGAATTGGTAAACGGCATCATGACCATCCTCGAAAGCAAAGAGCTTGGCGAGAACACATTGATGATTGTCTGTCCTCCCTTCCCCTACCTCGAGATGTGCAGCGACTACAGCGAAGACTCCTACTTCATGGTTGGCGCACAGAACGTCAACGACAACGAGAAAGGCGCCTACACCGGTGAGGTCAGCGCCACCATGCTCAGCTCCATGGATATTGAATACTGCATTGTGGGCCATAGCGAACGCCGTGCCTATTATGGCGAGACCGATGCCATCGTCGCCCGCAAGGTCGACCAGCTACTCAAGAACGACATTCACCCCATCGTCTGCTGTGGCGAAGTCCTCGAAGAGCGCGAAGCCGGCAAGCAGTTCGATGTTGTCCGTCGCCAGATTACTGATGGCCTCTTCCACCTCACTCCCGAACAGTTCGGCCAGATCATCATAGCCTACGAACCGGTATGGGCTATCGGTACCGGCAAGACCGCCACTCCCGACCAGGCTCAGGAAATCCACGCCTTCATCCGCGGCCTTATCGCCGAAAAATACGGCAAAGAGGTTGCCGACGAGACTAGCATCCTCTATGGCGGCAGCTGCAAACCTTCCAACGCCAAGGAGCTCTTCGCCAACCCCGACGTCGACGGTGGTCTCATCGGCGGCGCCTCGCTCCAGGCCGAAGACTTTGTCAACATCGCACTGGCGTTCTAATGCGTTACGAACGACTTATAGCCAACCGAATGCTGGGGCGGGACGAGCATAACTTCTCCCGCCCCTTGGTTCGTATCGCCACAATAACCATTGCTCTTGGTGTCGTGGTGATGATTTTGGCCTTATGCATCCTCCGCGGCTTCCAGCGCGAGATAACCAACAAGGTTGTGGGTTTTGGCTCGCACATCAGCATCCGAAGCTACGGATGGGTCAACGACTACGACGAGATGCCCATATCCTTGTCGTCCTCCGAACTTGCCGCCCTCCGAGCCATACCAGGTGTCAACGGCGTCTATCCCTATGCCTACAAGGGCGGTATGATGAAAACCGACGACCAGATTCTGGGCATCATCCTCAAAGGGCTGTCTCCTGAAGCCGACACCAATTTCTTCTCCGCCAACATGATACGAGGCAGTCTGCCTGTCATGAACGACTCGACTGCCAGCAACGAGATTGCCATCTCCCAACGCATTGCACAACGCATGATGGTCGACACCGGTAGTCGTGTCGCCACCTATTTCTGGTCGGGCAACAACTACCGTGCTCGCAACTTCCGCGTCGCCGGCATCTACAAAACCGACCTCAACGAGTTCGATGACCATTACATTATTGGCGACATAAGGCAAGTGCAGCGGCTCAACCAATGGGACGATGGACAAGCCGCTGGCTACGAGGTGACTATCGACAATTTTGGCAACCTCGAGGCCATGCTTGGCAACGTAAAAAGTGCCACCCGACCCGACCTCGCCGTAATCTCTATCCGCGAAGAGCAACCCTCCATGTTTGCGTGGCTCGACCTCCTCAACTCCAATATCGTCCTTATTCTCACCATAATGGCTATCGTCTGTGCCGCCTCGGTGGTCTCCGCCATGCTCATCATGATTTTTGAGAAAACCCAGATGATAGGCATCCTCAAAACCCTAGGAAGCACCAACAGATCCATCCGCCATATATTCATACTCAAAGCTTTGGCCATCATAGTCAAGGCTCTGCTGATTGGCAACCTGCTGGCATTCGCTTTTGCCGCCATTCAAGCCCATTTCCACATCATTGCCCTCGACCCCGAAAGTTATTCCATGTCGTTTGTCCCTATAGAGCTCAACCCTCTCTATTTCATCACAATCGACATAGGCACCATATTGGCCTGTTTTTTGGCACTAATCCTCCCCTCTACCCTAATCTCTAACATCCATCCTGCACGCACCGTTAGGGTGGAATAGTTGTCGGATGACATTTAAATAATTGAAGTTGACAAAAAAAGAAACAAAATACAAGAAGCCTAGAAAAGGCAAATGGGTGATACTCTCTGTCACCATCGTTCTGGGTCTGTTGGCATTGTGGACCATCAACGCCTTCGCGAAACAAATTCGCCAGTCGGAACAGGAGAAGGTCCGTCTGTGGGCCAACGCCATAAGCCAGAAATCCGAGCTAATGACCTCCACCGAGACCTTCTTCAACGAGGTGGGTATCGACGAACGCCGCAAGGTGAAACTATACATAGATGTGCTTCAGTCGTTCAACAAGACCGACCTCGGTTCCGACGCTGAGTTCTACCTCAGCTACGTCTCCTATATTGTCGACAGCAGCCGCACACCGTTCATGATTCTCGACAGCGATAGCGTCATCACCTCGTGCGGCAACATCTACCCCACCGCCTCCGAGGACCGCGCCCTAATTGGCACCAAAGTCACCCCTGGCCTCCTGCTTTTCTTTAGCCAAAACCCTCCTTTCCACTATAAGATATGGGGCATACCCTTAACTCTGATGTATCGCGAATCGCAGATTTACAGCGATATGCGAGAGGCTCTTGACAACCTCACACGTTCTTTTCTCGCCGAGGTGACCAACAACAGTGTCTTCGTCCCTGTCATCGTCGTCGACAGCACCCGAAGCCATGTCCTGGGCTCCGGCAACATACGTAACAGCGATTTCGACACTCCCAAGAAACTGCAACGCAAACTCACCGACATGACCAATGTCAACGAGCCTATCACTCTGCGTCTCGCCAACCAGCGTCTCGCCTACGTCTACTACGAAAGCACACCCCTCCTGCGAATGCTCCGCATTCTTCCTATGGCTTACCTGTTCCTCGCCATCATACTGATAATCATCTCTTACAACCTCTTCCGCACAGCACGCAGCGACGAGGAGAACCGCATCTGGGTTGGCATGGCCAAGGAGACCGCCCACCAGCTTGGCACCCCCATCTCCTCGCTCAGCGGATGGGCCGACTACCTGGAAGGCAAAACCCTCGAAGAGCCTTACATAGGCGAGATCCGCAAGGACATAGACCGTCTCGACACCATTGCCCGCCGGTTCTCGAAAATAGGTAGCGTCCCCGAGCTGACCGACGAAGACCTGTGCCAAGTGATTCGCCACACTATCAGCTACATGGAAAAGCGTAGCCCACGCAAAGTGCATTTTGAAACCACCCTCCCCGACCGACCCGTCATAGTGCCTCTAAACCGCTACCTCTTCGAATGGGTCATAGAAAACATCTGCAAGAACGCCATCGACGCCATGGAGGGACGCGGAACCTTCACCACCATTGTCACAACAGAGTCGGGACTTGTACACATCGACCTCTGCGACACTGGCAAAGGCATCCCCCAGTCGCAACAGAAACTTGTCTTCGAGAGCGGTTTCTCGACCAAACAACGCGGATGGGGTCTTGGACTGAGCCTCGCGCGTCGCATTGTCCAAGAGTACCACAAGGGCAAAATAATCCTCAAGTACTCGGTCCCGGGCCAGGGAACGGTATTCCGCATCACTCTCCCAAGAAGGTAAATCCCTCTTGCTCCACACTCTAGTCTGTAGCCGGCATTCTTTAATACAGGAAGTTGTTATACGGATAGCGTATGGCGTGAATCCTCTTGACCTCTTCGTACATCATGTCGCGCAAGGCATCGATGTTTTCACGGTTGGCGGCAGAGATGAAAATCGTCTTCGAGGCATCGGTTTTTGCCATCCATGAGTTTTGCAGCATCTCCAATGTCCAGTTGCGTCGCGTCATCGGCGTGAGGTCGTCTTCCTCCTTGGGTTCAAAGGTATAGGCATCAATCTTGTTGAATACCATTATGGTAGGCTTGTCGATAGCACCAATTTCCTGAAGGGTGGCATTGACCGACTCTATCTGCTGTTCGTGGTCAGGATGCGAGATGTCGACGACGTGCATCAGCAGGTCGGCTTCGCACACCTCATCCAGTGTCGACTTGAATGACTCCACCAGTCCATGCGGCAGTTTGCGTATAAACCCCACAGTGTCAGTCAACAGAAACGGCAGATTGCCGATAACCACCTTACGCACAGTGGTGTCGAGTGTGGCGAAGAGCTTGTTCTCGGCAAAGACATCGCTCTTGGCAAGCAGGTTAAGCAATGTCGATTTGCCCACATTAGTATAGCCCACAAGGGCCACACGGACAAGGCTTTCGCGGTTTTTTCTCTGCTGGGTTTTCTGTTTGTCTATGTCTTTCAGGCGTTCCTTTAGCAGCGTAATCTTCTCAGTGATGAGTCGGCGGTCGGTCTCAATCTGGCTCTCGCCGGGACCGCGCATACCTATACCACCACGCTGTCTCTCCAGATGGGTCCACAGTCGCGTCAAGCGTGGTAGCATGTACTGCAACTGAGCCAGTTCCACCTGCGTCTTTGCTATCGAGGTTCTTGCCCGCTTGGCAAAAATGTCCAGTATAAGCGTTGTACGGTCGAGGATGCGGCAGTTGAAGGCCCTCTCCAGATTTCTCAGCTGGGCAGGCGAAAGCTCGTCGTCGAAAACCAGGAAGTCGACATCGAGAGCATTCTTGTATTCTATCACCTCCTCGAGCTTACCGCTGCCTATATAGGTGCGACTATCGGGATGGTCGAGTTTCTGGATTACACGCTTCACACACTCCCCGCCAGCTGTTTCGAGCAAAAAGGCCAGCTCGTCCAGACATTCCTCGGTACGCTCCATCGTGGTGCGTGAGTCGCACACCGACACCAGTATGGCCCGTTCTGGCTGTACGTCTGTCGAAAAGGTGTTGCGTTCCTGCGGACTCTGACGCTTGGTTACACTACGGTTTTCAGCCTCCCAAACGCCCGTCTCACCGCGAAATTTGCCACTATTCTTCTTCCACTTGTTCCTCATCGCGCTTATGGTATGTCTTGATAGCTTGTTTTAACACCGACTCCAGTTTTTGGCCTGCCGTCCGCCACGAGAAATTGTCGTGTACAAAGCGGTCTGCTTCTGTCGCCATCGTGTTGCGCAATGTCTCGTCGTCGAGCAGCCGCACAATAGCATCGGCAATGGTCTGGGCCTCATCGGCAATCAACACCTGGTGTCCATCCTCAGCCCCCAACGACGCATTGGCCAACGAGGTGGTCACACATGGTATTCCCATCGACATGGCTTCCAGCAACTTGTTCTGCAGTCCGGAGCCAATACGCATGGGTGCCACAAAAACCCGTGCTGAAGCATAGCATGGGCGTATGTCGTCGACCGAACCTGTGACCGTCACTCTTTTTGAGGAGAGTTGTCGCACTCCGTTCTTGGGGGTGGCGCCAGCCAGCAGCACTCGCGCCTCGGGATGACTCTTCCACACCAGCGGCATAACGTCGTCGACAAGGAATTGCGATGCGTCGATGTTGGGACGGTACTGCATGTTGCCACAAAAAACAACATCGTACTCCTTGGGCAGCGGCATGGGATGGTAATAGTCAAAGTCCACACCGTTGCGGACAATGTCGATAACCGTATGCTTGTGTTGTGGGATGGCCTCGCTGTCGCGTTCCGAAATGATGGTGAGCTTGTCGAATATGCCACAGGCATTGAACTCGGCCGAACGTAGCATCTTGAATTCGTAGTGGAGTATGAAATAGCGCAATGAGCGATGGTTGAGCATGCGTCTCTCCATGTTCATCGACAGGGCGTCCTGGAAGTCCAGCACCTTGGGACGCTGCGAGAGGGCTACATACTTCATGGTGCGGACCATCTGCGCGTAGATGACATCGGGATTGACCTCCTCTTCGAACTTACGGAATTGGCGACGCGCGCACTTGTCATCCCAATAGCCAATCTGCAATGAACGGACACTGAAAAAGTTGCGAACAACACGCAAACCGCCTTTAAACTTGGAAAGGCGTGCCACACGTATCTCCTTGCAATAGCGGCGCATCTCCTCGATGGCCGAACTCTCCACCATGTGGTGAGAGAGTGCGAAAAGATAGACATCGTTGTTTTCGGCCAGATAGCGTATTTGGTTGTATGCGCGGAGTTTGTCGCCTTTTTCAAGCGGATAAGGAAACCGCGGAAGAATAATAAGTATTTTCATGTGTTAAAAAAGTTCTGTTTGAATTCCTTCTGCAAAACCCTCTCTGTCACTGACATCCTCCCACTGCTTTGCTTCCTCTTCTCCATTATCGGTCTCGTTTTCAATCTCGTTCTCATATTCGGGTTCGGGCAATGGTTCCAGCCATCTAAATTGTTTCACCTCGGATGTGGTTATGCGCTTGCCTTTGGCTTTGTAGCCCTTGACAGCGATAAAATCCGAGACCTCAATGATTTCCGATTCAATCTTTTTGTTCGAGCTCTCGTCGTACTGCACCTCCAGCCTGGGGAATGTGTCGATGGCGTATGTAATCATTGTGTCGCCGGAATTGTCGTCCAGAAACGACAGCTTCTTGTCGTGGTCTTCTATCGTGAAACGTTTCAGGTAATAGCTGCCGCTCTCAGCAGCCTTGTACACAACCGAAACGATTGTGCGGGGATTGTATTTGCGAATCAGCACCATATCGTCGTCGAAGTGGTTGCCCAGGTCGAAATTGGTGGTGCGGAAATGCCCCGACTGCATGATGGTGAGGATGCGGTCGCGACCCTTGAATTCGCCAAGCAAGATACCAGCCTCGTTGACATTGAGACGTTTGACGCTCTCATCGAACCATATCTTGCGGGCGCCCAAGGTCGATATGCCCTCACCTTTCATGTTGATATTGCGTACCGCATTGCGGGTCAGGATGTTACCCATCGAGCTGCGTCCTTTGATGGCAAGGGTGGCAAAATTGAAGTCGAACGATGTCTTCTTGAGTTTGGGCTTCGAGACATGGTGTATGGTGACGGTTTCTGCCTCCCCGTTGGGGTTGGCGGTGAAATAGAGTATCTTGGAACCCTTGGTACCCTTTGTGAGGACATACTCCTTGTCGCGCGTGATTCCCAGAACCGAGAATCGCTTGACATAGACATAGCCGAAAGCACCGTCCCTGTAGATCATGTTGTATACGGTGCGTTCATCGCCTTTGCGGAAAAGTCCCACATACTCAATCTCCTTGCATTCGGTGCTGCCTATAAAGCCCTTCTCCTGCACCTTGGTGACAATCATTGTACCGTCCTTGCGGAACACAATGATGTCGTCCATCTTGGAGCAGTTGAAGGCATAGTCGGCCTCTTCGTCCTTCTTGAGAGCATATCCGGCAAAGCCAGTGCTCTTGTTGACATAGAGCTTCTCGTTGGCGACAGCCACTGTAACGGCCTGAATATCTTCAAAATTACGTATCTCTGTCTTGCGTTCGCGACCAGCACCATATTTCTCCAGTAGATGACGGAAATAGGCGATGGCGTACTCGGTGAGGTGCTCGAGATGATTCTTTGTCTCGTCGATGTCCATCTCTATAGATGCTATCTCCTGGTCGGCCTTCTTGATGTCGAACTTCGAAATCTTGCGTACCGGTTTCTCACAGAGTTTCAGAACGTCGTCGCGAGTGATGGGCTGCTTGAACAGCTTGCGGTAAGGGTCGAAAGCGCGTTCGATGGCTGTCACCTGGTCTTCCCATGTCTCCTGGTCTTTCTCCAACTGCTTGTAAATACGCTTCTCGAAGAATATCTTCTCGAGCGACACCCAGTGCCACTTGTCTTCAAGTTCCGACAGCTGTATCTCCAGCTCCTTGCGTAGCAAGTCCTTCGTGTGGAATGTGGAGTGGCGTAGAATGTCGGATATTGTCATGAAGACAGGTTTCTTGTCGACAATCACGCATGTCTGTGGCGAGAAGCTTATCTGGCAGTTTGTGAAGGCATAAAGGGCGTCGATGGTCTGGTCGGGCGACACTCCCTGTGGCAGCAGTACTGCTATCTCCACCTGCGCTGCCGTGCTGTCTTCTATCTTCTTGATATTGATCTTCTTCTTCTCATGAGCCTCTTCGATACTGTCTTTCAGGTCGCTGGTGGTTACCGTATATGGCAATTCGGTGATAATGATGGCTTTGCGTTTCTCGTCGTAGTGCATCTTGGCACGTATGCGAAGCCTTCCGCCCTGTGCGCCATCATTGTATTTCGACACATCTATCATGCCTCCCGTCGGGAAATCGGGATATATCTCGAAGGGTACATTCTGCAATATCTTTATCGATGCTTCTAGAAGCTCACAGAAATTGTGCGGCAATATCACCGAGGTGAGCGTGACGGCTATACCCTTGGTGCCTTGTGCCAGCAGGAGAGGGAACTTGATTGGCAACGTCACCGGCTCCTTTTTACGACCATCGTAGGAGGGCTTCCATTCCGTGGTTTTCTTATTGAATACCACTTCGTTGGCAAACTTAGACAGACGCGCCTCTATATAACGGCCAGCAGCAGCGTCATCGCCGGTGAGGATGTTGCCCCAGTTTCCCTGACAGTCAATCAGTAGTTCTTTCTGTCCAATGTTGACCAACGCATCCTTTATCGATGCGTCGCCATGGGGATGGTATTGCATGGTGTTGCCCACAATGTTGGCCACTTTGGTATAGCGGCCATCGTCGGTCTCCTTCATGGCATGAAGGATGCGGCGTTGTACCGGTTTAAGGCCGTCATCAATGTCTGGCACACTGCGGTCTAATATCACATCCGATGCGTAGTCTATCCAGTAGTCCCTGAACATGGCATTAAGCGAGATGGTCTCTCCATCTTTCTCCACGTTATGCCCATCCCTGCCGTCATCTACAGGCATTTGTATTATTTCGTCCTTTTTGTCTGACATCGTGATATGTTATGGTGTGTAAAATGCTTTAATATTAATGTAATATTGTTATGGTTGTTCTCTACCCTTCTCTATCACTTTTGATTATTATTCCTAAATCTATTCCTCCGACAGTTCCCTTACGAACCTTCTGTATGCTGAGAATGTGTTGGCTCTCGACAGGAAACCAAGGTAATAGCCATCGTCGTCGATAACAATCAGGTTGTAGCGGTTCCCCACCTTGAACTTGCTCACTACCGCCGCGGGTGGTTCGCTGATGCGTACAATGTCGCCCTCCGAAATATCGTGCATCAGGTCGGTGACCGGAGTAGTGTCATACAAATCGGGACGGAATATTATCTGGCGGACATCGTCCAAGAGTATCACGCCCAGAAACTTGTCGTCGTCTGTAAGCACCGGAAAGAGGTTACGCCGCGAATACTTGATGGCTTCCACCAGGTCGCGCAGCTTGTCGCCGTCGCGTACAACCACAAAGTTGGTCTCTATCAGTTTTCTCATGTCCATCAACTGCCATGCTGAACTGTCCTTGTCGTGGGTCAGCAGGTCGCCATGCTCTGCCAGCTTGCGTGCATATATGGAGTGTTTCTCGAATGGCGAGATGCAGAGGTATGTCACCGACGACGCCACCAGCAGCGGCACTATAAGTGCATAGCCTCCAGTGATTTCGGCTATGAGGAAGATAGCCATGAATGGGGCATGCATCACCCCGCTCATCACCGCCGCCATGCCTACAAGGGCAAAATTGGCGGTCGACTGCTCCGGCAACCCCAACTGGTTGGAAAGCATGCAGATGAAATAGCCCGACATTCCACCGACAATCAACGAGGGGCCGAACGTGCCGCCCACACCTCCGCATCCTATCGTTGTGGCTGTCGCTATTGCCTTCATCAATATAAGGACGAGGAGATATAGCAACACCAGCCATGCATTGCCACTCAACGAGGCAAAGATACTGTGGTCGAAGAGCATACGCTCGCTTCCGCCCAGCAGCTCGGTAAGGAACGAATAACCCTCGCCGAAAAGCGGCGGGAAAAGGAATATCATCAGGCCCAATGCCAGCGAGCCTATGATTGCCCTCGACACCTGGCTCTTGCGTTTTGCAAACCATTCCTCTACCTTGTCGGTGATACGCAAGAAATACAATGAGATGGCAGCACAGAACACTCCCAATACCATGTAGTATGGTATCTGCGACAGCCCTGTATGTCCCACCACGGTGAAAGCGAACTGGACTCCGCCTCCCATCATGAAGTTGGCCAGCGTCGAGGCACTGATTGCCGACAACATGAGCGGCAAAATCGAGGTTGCCGTCATGTCGAACATAAACACCTCAATCACAAAAAGGACCCCTGCAATGGGTGCCTTGAATATGCCAGCTATGGCTCCTGCCGCACCGCATCCGAGAAGCAACTTGACATCATGCGTGCTCATTCGGAAAAAACGGCCCACATTGCTGCCAATGGCGCTGCCTGTAGAAGCTATGGGTGCCTCTAATCCCACGCTGCCGCCAAAAGCTACTGTCAGCGTGGATGCCACCATCGACGAGAACATGTTCTTGGCAGGCAGTTCGCCGCCTTTGCGCGACAGCGAAAAGAGCACCGATGGCAGCCCATGACCTATCTGGCCCCTGATGACAAAACGCACGAAAAGTATCGTCAGTGTTATACCTATGGCTGGGTAGATAAGTATCAAGGCGTTGCCACCCAAGAATGTCGGAACACTGAATTGGAGCAGCCACTGGTTGGTGACATGCACCAGCGTCTTCAGCACAACAGCGGCCAAACCGGCAAGCAGTCCCACCAAAACACTCAACAAAAGGAGGAACACGCGATCGCCGACATGACGCATTCGCCATACAATGAAGCGTTTATACAATTCTTTCCAAAACATGACAGAGGATGTTCGGGATAACTTGTTGTTCGAAATGACGTTATTACGTAATATCGTTATAACGTTATTCCGTTATTACGTTATAACGATATTTCGTTATTACGTTATAACGTTATATCGAAATAACGAATTAGTCGAAACAACGAATTAATCGAAACAACGAAATTAAGCTCTTAGCGTATTGCTAAAAGCTCGACGGTGAAGATGAGTGCGGCAAATGGAGGAATGGAATTGCCGGCTCCATGCTCGCCATATCCAAGATTGTAGGGGATGTAGAACTTGTACTTCGCTCCGACCTTCATCAGCTGCACGCCTTCGGTCCATCCTGCAATAACCTGACGCAGACCAAACTCGGCGGGCTGATTGCGCATATAGGAGGAGTCGAAGACTGTACCGTCGATAAGCGTACCCTCATAGTGGCAACGCACAGTGTCGGAGGCTTTGGGACGAGGACCATCGCCCTCGCTAATCACTTCATACTGAAGGCCCGATGCAGTTGTAACCACACCGGCACGTTTAGCATTCTCGCTCAGGAAACGCTCTCCTTCGGCCTTGGCGGCTTTTCCCTTCTCGGCTGCTTTGGCCTGTTGTAGGGCTTCCATCTCGGTAAAGAATCTGTCGAGAATCTGGCGCGATTCACTGCTCGAGAGCTTTGCCTCGCGGCCTGCAAACAAGTCGTTGATGGCGGCAGCAAAGTCGCCAATATTAAGGCTCGTCTCCAAGCCCATCTCTTTCAGCTGTTGGCCGATATTCCAGCCAAAGGCATAACTTAGTTTATCCATTAGTGTTGTATGATATTGTATATTATGAAAACAATCAGAGACCCAGTTTTTTCATCATCTCCGGTTTGATTTCCTCTTGGAAAATCTGCTGATACTCGGCAAAGGTGTATTTGTTGTTGTCGCCCGAGCAGAAGAACCAAAGCACCATCGAAAAATCGTATGCGTTCTGGAAACCCTGTAGTATCTGAGTGAGGCCACCGGCGTTATTGAAGATAGCAAACGACGGGTAGCCAATCTTTTGTCCCAGGATGGCACGAGTAAAAGGATGTGTCTGGGCTTTCTGGCCAGGGTGCTGGGTGTTGCTGTACTTGGTTCCATTCCATGAGAAAGAGGCTGTCCCCTCGGCATCAAAATGTACCGGTATATAGTATTTGTTAAGGATTGCCGACACAACAGGGTCGCTGAAGGTCTCGCGATCCATCTTCTTGCACCAGCCGCACCAGCTTGTGCTGAAATCTACAAAAAACAGCTTCTTGTTGCTTTTGGTGTCTACTTGCGACGCCTTTTCGATTGTTTTCCAATTCACTTGGGCATATCCAGCTGTGGCCATCATTGCAACCATTAAAAATATAATAATTTTTCTCATTTTCGATATCAATAGTTAAACATTAAAGCATTAATAACTTGTTATCTCTTAATTTATTTTACGGCAATTTATTAAAAAATCATAAAAAATCACCATCGTCAAAGACGGTACTCTATGCGTCGAAGACTTTCAATGGTTAGTTTTTTTTTGCAAACAAAAAAAACTTGTATATTTGCAGCCCGAATGAAGTCGTTTTCTAAAATATTAACATCATTTACCGTGCTGATACTGTTGGTATTCGGTACGGGAGGTGTTGGTGTGGCAAAATGCAATTGTTCCGGCAAGACATCACTGGTCCTGCCTTTGGAACATGGCTGCTGCCCCACGGAAAGCGACTGCATGTCCGTCACTATCGTGCAGCTCTCCGATTACGAGATGCAGCACAACAACGACGCCCCACAGCCCTCAGTACTCACAGTGTGTCCTGTCTTTGGATTGACTGTACATCAATTCGTTGGATTGTTTGATTCTCCCAAAGTCAGGCTTTCCGACAGCCACCACCATCCGCTGGCAAACATCGTCGGCACCGTTGTATTAAGAGTTTGATTTCCGCTTGATAGACTGAAAGCCTTGTGGATATGCATTTTGCAAATCCACTGTTAGTGTTTATTCTTTTATCAATCAGAAATCGAACAATCAATGAAACGTATTTTTTTGTTGTGCTGCCTGACATTATGCAGCATAAATATCATGGCCCAGGTGAATGGTGAGGTGAAGAGCGGGGCTTCATCAACTCACGACACCGCATCGCGTAATCCCCAAAATCTTGATCCCGTAAAAATCAAATCCCACAAGAAAGCCAACATCAGTCGTTTAGGTGGCGCTGAGAATGGTGTCACCATGGGACAGGGCGAGCTCTTCCGTGCCGCCTGCTGCAACCTCGGCGAGAGCTTCGTCAACAGCGCCTCAGTCGACGTCAACTACAACGATGCCGCTGTAGGAGCCCGCCAAATCAAGCTACTTGGTCTTAGTGGACAGTATGTACAGATGCTCGAAGAGGGTCTCCCCTCTTCCCTCGGTGCCTCAATGCCATACTCGCTGGGCTACGTCCCCGGCTCCTGGATGAAAAGCATCTCCGTCAGCAAGGGCGCCTCGAGTGTGAAAAACGGTCCCCAGAGCATAACCGGCCAAATCAACGTCGAATACCTGAAACCAGACATCGACACCAACTTCTTGATTAACATCTACGGCGACACACGCATGAAAGGCGAGGTCAATGCCTCTAAAGGATTCCTCATCAACAAGAATCTCAGCACCATTGTGCTCGGCCATTTCGAGCGCGACTTCAGCCATCACGACGATGACGGTGACATGTGGCACGACTCGCCCGCCATCACACAGCTACACTTGCAGAACAGGTGGAAATACTCAAAAGGCCGCTACATCATGCATGCCGGTGCCGGTTTCCTCAAGGAAGAACGTCTCGGCGGCCAGATGGATATGGTTGTGAACCCATACAAGGTCATCCTCAACGCCCATCGCACCGATGCTTACATGAAACATGCTTTTCTCCTCAACCAGGAGCATAACACCAATATTGCTTTTCTTGCCAACGGCTACCATTACTCTCTCGACGGCACCTTCGGCAACAAGACCTACAACAACGGTCACCTAAACTTCTCCAGCCGACTTGTCCTGGAACACGACTTCAATGCCGACCACAACCTCTCAACGGGTCTCAGCATGAGCGGCGACCGCGTCGACGAGTCTCTCTCTCTGATGGCTTCCAACGACTGGCTGACACGCGAGGTTGTACCTGGTGCTTATTTACAATATACTTATACGCCATCCTATCGGTTGACCGCTATGGCTGGACTGAGAGGCGACTACAGCAGCCTCTATAGACGCTCTTATTTCACACCGCGTTTTCATATGAAAGTGGTTGCCGCCGAATGGCTCACGATGCGCCTATCTACTGGTAAAGGATTCCGCACTCCCTTTGCCATCGCAGAGAACCACTTTCTGCTGGCTTCAGGACGCACCCTCGTGACCCCCAACGTGCTGCCCCAGGAAGAGGCTTGGAATAGCGGTATCTCACTCAACTTCTACATCCCCATTGCCGACAAGAAGTTGAAAATGAACGCTGAATACTACTATACCGATTTCCTCCATCAGGCTGTAGTCGACTACGATAGCGACCCAACAAAAATCATTATCAGCGACCTCGACGGCAAATCATTTTCCCATACCTTCCAAGTCGATGTCTCTTACGACTTTTCCGACGAATTCAACATCCTCTCTGCTTTCAGATACAACCATGTACGCTGCACTTATGGCGGCGAGTTGCTCGAAAAACCGCTCCAGTCTCGATACAAAGGTCTCATCACTCTAAACTGGACTCCATTGATGAAAATCTGGCAATTCGACCTCACCCTCGCACTCAACGGCGGCGGCCGCATGCCGAAACCTTACATCAAAGCTGACGGCACCGCCTCATGGGAGTCGGAATTCCCAGCCTATCCTCAGCTCAGCGCCCAAGTCACCCGTGAATTCCGTCACTTCTCAGTATATCTCGGCGGCGAAAACCTCACCAACTACCGCCAAAAGAAACCCATCATCAATGCCGAGAACCCTTGGAGTCCCGACTTCGAACCAACACTCATCTGGGGTCCCGTTCACGGCATCATGGCCTACGCCGGCATAAGGATGAAATTCTAAGCCATCAATTCTTTTAATCTTTCTTAACACAACATTTTAAAACATTAATCGTTAACCATAAAACAAAATAGTATCCATGAAATCCAAACTTTTAATCACCATGCTCGCCCTTATTATGGGCATTGGCGCCGCCAACCTCCGCGTACTCGTCGTAACCCCCACACCTGAGATGCATTGCGAGAGCTGCGAGAACAAAATCAAAAGCAACATGCGTTTCGAAAAAGGCTTCAAGAAAGTGGAAACCAACCTCAAAACTCAAGAGGTCTCCATCACCTACGACCCCAAGAAAAACAATGTCGAAGGCCTGAAGAAAGCCATGAAGAATATTGGCTACGACACCAAGGTCGTCAGCGATACCGAATTGAAAAAGAAGAAATAAGCGCTTGTCCTCAGATGGCTAAAAAAGACCAGTTTGTCATAGCCTACCTCACCGACCTGACTGACACCGATACGGTCATCAGCCATGCCCTCTTTCTGTCACAAAAGTTGCAGAAAGGTCTTATCCTGCTCCATATCAGCGACCCACGCTACACAAGAACCACTACCGAGCAGGCTGGTCAAGACCTGAAAAAGATCTGTGACACGCTGAAGAACACCACCTACGCGGCACTTGCCGGCGACACTAGACAAATCATCTCCTCGCTCCCCTCACTGATGAATGCCGTCCTCGTCGTCGCTCAAGTCGCAGCACGCGCCCCTCGTCGCAGTCCGGTGAACAGACGCAACGTTTTGCGAAATTTCGCCGACTGCCGTGCCGCCTTCCTCACCGTCCAGCAACCGTTTTCAGCACCCATCAGTGACACCGCAACCAGTTCACAACCGTCAATCGCTGGCTGTCGTTTCGATGATGTAGCCATGGTGGTCGACTTCAAGAAGGAGAGCAAGGACAAGTTCATCTGGTCCAGCTACTTCCCTCGTTTCATCGGCAGTCGCATGCATGTGCTATATTACGACTACAAGGACCAGTTTCTACGTACCAAATGGTATGCCAACATGCAGCAACTCCACAAACTATACACTGGTCTCGACATCACTTTCCAGCCACACATAATCGAGTCGAAATCAACATTCCCCGACGTCAACGCCCTTCGCTTCGCACACTCACAAGGCTACAAGCTACTGATATGTGTCACCACCAAAGAGCGCGACACCCTCGAACTCTTCATCGGCACACAAGAAATGCGAACTATCACAAACCGCTACAACATTCCTATCCTTTTCATCAATCCCCGCGAAGACCTCTACGTACTCTGCGACTAAACACAATACACGACGAGGCCTATCAGACCTGAGGCAACAATGAGGTATATAGGGCTTGTGCGACGGAAATAGGAGAAATAGAAGACACCTGCAAAGAGCAAGATACTGACAATAAACTGCTTATTGAGTCCCACGGTTCCAAAGCTCTCGGTGGTTAGCAACGACAAGGCTGCCGCTGCAATCAAGCCAACCACGGTAAGCCTCAGCACCTTGAACATGGAGTTTACCACAGGGTTGTCCCTGTGACGGGAGAGGTATCGGCATACAATCAGCATGGCGACAAAAGGCAGCAATATCACTGCAAACGAGGCTATCAGCGAGCCTATCACGCCCTCCCACTGGGGGAGTCCACTGTTGACAACGGCGGTGTAGCCTGCGTAAGTGGCGGTATTGATTCCTATTGGACCAGGGGTCATCTGGCTGATGGCGAGGATGTCAGTATACTCCTGCGCTGTCATCCAACCGTATTTTTCAACCACCTCATTCTGAATGAGTGCAACCATCGAATAGCCACCTCCAAATGTGAAAATACCAATTTTAAGAAACGTCCAAAAAAGTTCTAGAAATATCATTGTTGGCGATTAGTGAATTGATGATTAGTGATTAACGATTGGTGACTCCCCACAATAAGCCGCCGGCTATAGCTGCCAAAATCACCCAGACGGGCGACACGCCCAAAAGCCATATTAAGAGTGCGGCGACAATCGGGATCCAGCAGTTTTTCCAGCTCATCTTGGCCGATTTCGCCATGCGGAACACTGGCGCGGCAATCAGGGCCACAACAGCAGGACGCAAACCCATGAAGATGCGTTCCACTATGACATTGTCGCGGAAAAAACGGAAAAAAATGGCAAGAAGGAGAATCAAAGCTATGGGCATCAGCACGTTGCCAAGAACGGCACACAACACGCCTCTAACGCCTCCGAGCTTGCGACCAATAACAGTAGCCATATTGACGGCAAAAACACCAGGCATGGCCTGCGACAACGAAATATTGTCCATGAACTCTTCTCGGCTCAGCCAGCCGCGACGATCAACCAACTCCTGCTCCATGATGGGAATCATCACATAGCCCCCACCTATCGTGAAGGCTCCTATCTTCCAAAAGCTGACAAATAATTTGCGGTACATACAATAAATAAAGAATAAGGATTGGGGAATGTTGGTCAGCAGTAGCCAATCAACCACTCGGACATCCCTGCATTTGTTCGCTTCTAACGTAGACAGGGTTGAAAAAATTGCCATACTACGCCAAAAAAAATTTGCCGTTTGATTTATTATACCTATTTTTGCAGTCTCAAAAAAAGAACGTAATGCTATCTAGATACTTGTTTTTCATCATCTTCCTAATTTTCATCGTCATCATGCTGGCACTCGATTTGGGAGTGTTCCACAAGAAAGACCATGAAATCAAAATCAAAGAGGCTGCCACCTGGACTGCCATCTGGATACTGATGGCCATGGGGATGGCGGTACTGCTGCTCTTCCGTGCCGAATGGGTACACGGCATCAGCGACATGGAGTCGCTCCTGGCCTACGCCCAAAGCCAGCCACAACTCCTTAATGCCATACAACAAGCCGCCAGCACAGGCGGTTACGATGCCGCCCTCTCCGTCTATCGTCACGAGATTGCCGAGCAATACCTTGCGGGCTATTTCCTTGAAGAGTCCCTCTCTATCGACAACATCTTTGTGATGATAATGATTTTCGTGAGCTTCGGTATCGAAAAAAAATACTACCATCGAGTGCTTTTCTGGGGCATCCTTGGTGCCATCGTGATGCGATTCATCTTCATCTTCGCTCTCGGCGCCCTGGTGACACGTCTCAGCTGGATTCTCGCCATCTTCGGCGTGATACTGATCTTCAGCGGCATAAAGATGTTCCGGGACAAGGGCGATGAGAAAATTGACACCGCCAACCACCCTGCTGTCCGTTTTGCCTCGCGCCATTTCCGCGTCAGCCGTGAGCTCGACGGCCATAACTTCTTCACCATCATCGACGGCAAACGCTTCATCACTCCCCTCTTCCTTGTGCTGCTGGTGATTGAATTCAGCGATGTCATCTTCGCCGTCGACTCCATCCCTGCCGTGTTCTCCGTAACGACTGACTCCTATATAGTCTACTTCTCCAACATCTTCGCCATCATGGGCTTACGTTCACTCTTCTTCCTGCTTAGCGATGTTACCGACAAGTTCTGGCTGCTCCGCTACGGCCTCGGCACCTTGCTCTGCTTCATCGGTGTGAAGATGATTGCCGGCGAATTCTTCGACTTCCATATCAGCACATTGTCATCACTCGCTGTAATCCTAGGCATCCTTGTATGCAGCATCATATTCTCTTTGCTTTTCCCCAAAAAAGCAATCAAAAATGAATAAAAAACCATAAAATCCCTCAAAACTATGCTCGATATTTCAACAGGCTGGAAAACAGGTATAATGATTGTCATCATGATTGCAATCTTTTATCTTTTCCTTATTCGTCCACAGTCGCAAAAAGCAAAACGGGAAGAGCAATACCGCCAAGGCCTTCAGAAAGGCGACCGCGTTATGACAGCCGGTGGCATCCACGCCACTTTCATCAAAACAGTTGGAGTACAAGCATATATAGAGATTGCCCCCAACGTTCAGATGCGTGTAATGCTCAACACTCTCAATCCCATACCCAAAGAGAGCTAACGCAGTCTGCGTAGGGTCACCAAGTGTGGCATCAGGCCTTCTTCTTGTACTTTGATTTCACAATATCGTATGAGTTGGCCACCAGTTCTTTCAGTGTCTCTGTTTCAACGACAAGGACATCAAGCCCAATCCAGTATTTGGTATTGAAATGGTTGTCGGGTGGGCATATACCTTTGACGCTTTCCGTCAATTCACAGATACGCTCAGACTGACATTTCACGATGACAGTCTTGAATTCTTCTATGTTGCAATAGCAAAACGTGTGGCCGTTGACATAAAAGGCCAGCACAGAATCGCCACCAGCCATCTTGGCGAAAGGCAGCTTTTCTTCAACGTCGCCCAAAGAGAGGCAGTATTCTCTAAATGCTTCAATATTCATGCTTTCAGTTTATGTTTTGCGGTGTCGGCGGACTCGGAGGAGTCCATCTTCAGCTTAGTGTGTGGCAAGTAGTGTTTGCGAACATACACCTTCGTCGTTGGTTAGATGCAGCAGGGTGACTTCGCTCTGTGTGCCGAAGCGGAATGGCAGTCCGAAAGTACCGCTGCCGCATGAGACGTAGACATCCATGCTGTCACGGTGATAAAGCCCGCGGTTATACTCGAACATTATTCCGTTGATAAGTGTGACTGGGAAAAACTGCCCTCCGTGGGTGTGTCCTGAAAGGAAGAGGTTGGCTCCGGCAGCCTCCATGTATTTGGCACCGACGGGACTGTGGTGCAGCACGACGGTGGGCATAGTGTCCGAAACACCCATACGCGGCATGGTACTCTGGATGGTGGCTCCACTAAGGGCTGCATGCATATCGTCGCGGGCGCTGTCGTCAGCGACCATGTAATCAAGTCCTACAATCTGCAACCCATCATACTCCACCGTCTCATTCTCAAGCACATGCATCCCCACCTTACGACACAGGCTTTTCACATAGGCTGCATTGACGTAAGTGTCGTGATTGCCATCGACAAAAAACACCGGTGCCTTGATTTGTCGCATAGGCGATATGACATCCTCCGAGCAGTTGTACCAGCTCTCGATGAAGTCGCCGGTGAAGAATACTACATCCGGCTCGGCGGCATTGACCATGTCGACCAGATGTTGCAGATGTTTCTTGCCGCGGAAATGGCCTATATGTACATCGGTGAGCTGCACAGCCCTGACATCATGTTTCATGTGCGGCAGCGGAACGGTCACCTCTTTCATTCTCGGGGTTGCGGCATTAATGAAACCGTAAGCCGAAACACCCACGGTCAGCACCAGCATGCATGTCCCGAAAACCTTTCTCCCGAAAGGGACGAAGAGATGCACAAGATCTACCAGCAAAAAGGCAAGCAGCAGAATGACCAGCACAGCACAGAGATAGCAGAAAACCACCGTCAGCAGGTGCATTACGGTTCCCGTCGTTGACTTCGAGGCGTAGCCAAACATGGCCGTGAGCGACAATACCACGGCAACACCATAGCCAATGTAGCACCACAGCGGCCGAATGCCAGTGAGCCAGGCTGTACGTGAAGCGATATACCAAACTGCCGTGCCAAGCACCGCAAAAAAAGCAACAAACAACAGAATTGCAATCATATTTTTCATGTCAACAGTAAGACGAAATCACCTCCTCGCCGGGGGGAAAACCCGTTCATATTGATTTGTGGTGTTTGTGGATTATCGTCAAATGGCATAAACGCACTTTTATCTTTTTTATTATGTAGGGCTATTCTTTTCTGTTGTCCAAAGAAACCTTCCTGGTTGCAGCATAAAAGTTTTTTTGTTTGCAATAATAATAATAATCAATGTTTTTATGTACATTTGCAGAATGTATTTTTGCATGTCAATATCAATATCGTATTGACAATCAAAGTTCTCATGCAAAAAACTGCAAATAAACCTCTTTGAAAGACCGAAAGATGGACTATAATTTTACCGAAATCGAACCCAAATGGCAGCAGTTCTGGCGCGACCAGAAGACCTACCATGTGGAAAACAATTCCTCTAAACCTCATTTTTATGTTCTCGACATGTTCCCCTACCCCTCTGGGGCTGGTCTGCATGTCGGTCATCCTCTGGGCTACATAGCCAGCGACATCTATGCCCGCTACAAACGTCTGCGCGGTTTCAACGTGCTGCATCCCATGGGCTATGACGCATACGGCCTGCCCGCCGAACAATATGCCATACAGACAGGCCAGCATCCGGCAAAAACCACCGAGCAGAACATCAACCGCTATCGCGAACAGCTCGACAAGATTGGCTTCAGCTTCGACTGGGATCGCGAAGTGCGTACATGTGAACCCAAGTACTACAAATGGACTCAATGGACTTTCCTCCAGCTCTTTAAGCACTACTATGATGAAGAGCAGCAGAAGGCGCGTCCCATCAGCGAGCTCGTTGCCAAACTTGAGAAAAGCACAGAGCCCGTCGCCGACGGCAAACTGTGGAACGAAATGGACGAGAAGGAGCAGCAGGACTACCTGATGAATTTCCGTCTGGCCTACCTCGCCGACATCCCTGTCAACTGGTGCGCCGAACTTGGCACCGTGCTGGCCAACGACGAGGTTGTCAACGGTTTGTCGGTGCGTGGCGGCTACCCTGTGGAACGCAAGCTTATGCGCCAGTGGAGCCTCCGCATCACCGCCTACGCCCAGCGTCTGGTCGACGGCCTGGAGCAGGTCGACTGGACCGATAGCCTCAAGGAAATCCAGCGTAACTGGATAGGACGCAGCGAAGGTGCTGCCGTATGGTTCCCGCTCGATGCACCTTCAACATCCGTCGACAGCCCTACAGGGCTGTTCATGGGTCAGGTAGCCCCTAACGCCATACCCAGTTTTGAAATCTTCACCACCCGTCCCGACACCATCTTCGGTGTCACCTTCATGGTGCTGTGTCCTGAGCATGAGCTGATTGAGCAGATAACCACTCCCGAGCAGCGCGAAGAGGTGATGGCATACGTCACATGGGCCAAGAACCGCTCCGAACGCGAACGTCAGGCCGAAGTGAAGAAGGTCTCCGGTGTCTTCACAGGTGCCTTCGCCATCAATCCCCTCACCGAGGAACGCATCCCCATCTGGGTGTCGGAATATGTCCTTGCCGGCTACGGCACCGGCGCCATCATGGCTGTCCCCGCCCACGACAGTCGCGACTTCGCCTTCGCGCGCCACTTCAACCTGCCTATCCGTCAGGTGGTCTCGCTCGAGAAAGACATGGTCAGCGACCCCGACACATGGCAGGAGAGCCTGGATGCCAAGACGGGCTACGCTGTCAACAGCGGTTTTGTCACCGGCATGAAGGTGAAAGAGGCTATCAAGGCTGTCATCGACAAGATTGAAGAGATGGGCATAGGCCACCGCACCGTCAACTACCGTCTCCGCGATGCTGCCTTCAGCCGCCAACGCTACTGGGGCGAGCCTTTCCCCATCTACTACAAAAAAATCGCTACCAACACATCGAAAGAGGGTGAAGGTGATGCCGTTATCGCATGCCCTATACCAGAAGAGTGCCTGCCACTGATGCTGCCCGACATCAGCGAGTACAAACCCACCGCCAATGGCGAGCCTCCGTTGGGTCATGCCGAGACATGGGCATGGGATGAGGCCAACCGCTGTGTCGTCAGCAAGAAAATGATTGACAACAAGACGGTCTTCCCGCTTGAACTCAGCACCATGCCTGGCTTTGCCGGCAGCAGCGGATACTATCTCCGCTACATGGACCCCCACAACGACAAAGAATATTTCTCGCATGAGGCTGTCAACTACTGGCAGAAAGTCGACCTCTACGTGGGAGGTGCCGAGCATGCCTCCGGCCATCTTATCTACGCCCGTTTCTGGAACAAATTCCTCCACGACATCGGAATGTCGATTGTCGAAGAGCCATTCCAGAAGCTTGTCAACCAAGGTATGATTCAAGGACGCTCCAACTTTGTATATCGTTCAAAGACAGACAATAAACTATTCATATCCAAAGGACTGATTAAAGACATGGACAGCGTTGTGCCTATCCATGTCGACATCAACATCGTCGACAACGACAACCTCGACATCGATCGTTTCCGCAACTGGCGTCCCGAGTTTGCCGATGCCCGTTTCGAGCTGGAAGATGGCAAATATGTATGCGGATGGGAAATCGAGAAGATGTCCAAGTCCATGTATAATGTCCAGAACCCCGACGACCTTGTTGCCCGCTATGGAGCCGACACACTTCGCATGTACGAGATGTTCCTCGGCCCGGTCGAGCAGGCCAAGCCGTGGGATACCAAAGGCATTGAGGGTGTGTTCCGTTTCTTCAAGAAATTCTGGCGACTCTATCATGACGAAAACAACACATTTTCAGTCAGTGATGCCGAACCAACTAAAGCAGAACTCAAAATACTGCACCAGACCATCAAGAAGGTCACCGACGACATCGAGCGTTTCTCGTTCAACACCAGCGTCAGCACTTTCATGATTTGCGCCAACGACCTTGCGTCGCTCAAATGCAACAAGCGTGCCATCCTCGAGCCTCTCGCCGTGCTGATAGCTCCCTTCGCTCCCCATATTGCCGAAGAGCTATGGCATCTCCTCAGAGCCTCCAGTAGCACAAGCGGCGCTGAATCATACGCCAGTTCAGTGTGCGACGCCTCATGGCCTTCGTTCGACGAGAAATACATGGTCGAAGACTCATTCAAATACCCAGTCTCATTCAACGGCAAGATGCGCTTCACCATCGACCTTCCTGCCGATGCACAGCAGGACGACGCCATCGCTGCCGTCAAGGCCACCGACGACTTCCAGAAATGGACTGCGGGCAAAGAACCCAAGAAAATCATCTTCGTACCTAAACGTATCATCAATATAGTATGCTAAGCAGACACTTTTTGCGTGCAAAAGCACTCCAGGCTATCTATGCCGGCGTATCCGACAACAAAACTACCGAACAGGATATCCTCAAAACCTACGACTACAACGTATCGCGTCTTAACGACTTGGGGCTCACCCAGATGAGTACCCTCGACTATCTGATATTCACCGCCGAGCGTGTACTCGAGTTGGAAACTAAAAAGTTCAACCCCTCGAAGAAAGAGATTGATGCCCTGTCCAAGATAGCCAACAACTCGTTCTTGAACAAGCTGGTCAGCAGCTTCGAGTTCAAGCAGCAGATGAACCGTCTGCATATCGACTGGTCCAACTATTTCGACGTCTTCCGCAAAATCCTCACCAACTTCAAAAGTTCACGCAATTTCGCTGAATACGCTTCAAATGGTGAGCCCACCTTTGACGACGACAAGAATATCGCTGTCGTAGCCTTCAAATTCCTGATGAACGACGACACCCTTCGCGACATCATTTTCGACCGCGACCTGCTGTGGGAAGACGATTTCGACCAAGTGGCTCAGTATGTATTCATGCAACTCAAGGAGTTGACCGAGGAGAGCACTAACGAAGCGATGGTATGTCCACAGATATTCGATTCCCGCAACCAGAAAGACTGCAACGACTACAACTTTGCACGCCAACTGGCAGCCGACACCTTCAAGCATATCGACGACGTAGAGCCACTCATCCGCAAGCACCTCCAGAACTGGGACCTTGACCGCGTGGCCATGATGGACATCATCCTCATCAACATGGCTGTCACCGAGTTTGTCTACTGTCCTTCCATCCCGGAGCGTGTCACCGTGGACGAATACATTGAACTGTCCAAAGAGTTCTCGACCGAGAAGAGCAAGCTTTTCATCAACGGCATCCTCGACAAGATTCTCATCGAACTGCGTGTTGCCGGCCGTATACAGAAAAACGAGCGAGGCATGTACGATCCCGAAATCGACGGAGATGTGCCACCCGATGACGTCGCTCCGACAATCCGTTAATCCGTTCATCCGACAATCCGTTCATCCGAAAATCCGAAAATCCGAAAATCCGACAATCCGACAATCCGACAATCCGACAATCCGACAATCCGTTCATCCGACAATCCATTCATCCGACAATCCGTTCATCCGTTCATCCCCAATAACATGAAACACCCCCTAATCCTTCTCTCTTTCCTTTTCACGGTCGCTGTCTTATCCTCTTGCGGCAACAGGGAGAGACCTATCGACACCGACATCATCAAGAATCCCAACAGCGCGCAAGGCTACGATGAGAGCGCAAAAATGCCAAAAATTGTTTTTGAGACCGACATGCACGACTTCGGTCAACTTATGGCTGGCGAGGTGATATCATACAGCTTCAAGTTTACCAACACAGGCAATGCCGACTTGGTGATTAGCGGATGCGATGCCTCATGCGGATGCACCGTTGCCGACTATCCACGCGAGAGGATTGCCCCTGGCAAAACAGGTTACATCACCGTCTCTTTCAAGTCGCAAGGCATGTCAGGGCAGCAGCTCAAGGAGGTCGTCGTCGCTTCCAACACACAACCATCACATACCAAGCTAAGAATTTCCGCAACAGTAAGATAAAAAAAGAATAAAAAAAACATAAAACACAAAAAAAATGCAAATCCTTTTCACACTCCTTCAAGCCCAGGCCCCTGCAGGTGGCGGCGGCAGCGGACTTTTAATGATTGTTTTACTCTTTGTCGTCATGTGGCTGTTGATGATACGCCCACAAAAAAAGAAAGAAAGAGAGGATGCCAAGATGCGTGAGCAGCTCAAAAAGGGCGACCGTGTGCTCTTCTCGGGCGGCCTCTACGGCAAAGTACATTCCGTTGGCACCACAACAGTCGAGGTCGAGATCTCTAACGGCGTGGTTGTCACCGTCGAAAAGGGCTTCATCCAGAGTGTCACCAACGAGAATGGCGAGACGACAGAAGAGAAGAAATAATTGTTCTCAACCCCTTTAACTTCAAACAGAGACAGACCATGCGCCAATCCATACGACAAAAACTCAAACAGTCGAGGGCATTCTTCTTTGCCATCGTGGCCGTTGCCATCGTATGGGTTGTCACCGCAATGGCCGAAGTGAAGCGATTCCGCGAGTCATACATTGTCGAATACGATAATGTAGATACTGCCAAATATGCCATATTGCACATAGACAACGTCTTGACAATAGATATCTCAAGCAATGGTTTCAGCACTTTCAGCCGTCAGAAGAAGGGACACGACAAAACCATTCACCTGGATCTTGCCAACCTTATCGAACAGCACAAGGACGACTCGCTTTTTTCGATAACGCTGCGTACAGAAGAGTATCTTGACATCATCAAGAGCCAGCTCGACATGCGCGGTGTCTCTGAAGTCAGCCTAGTCAGCGAACAACTAAAAGTGAGCTATGCGTTGCGTGAACGCAAGGCTTTTCTGCCCGACATCAGCAACGTCACCTTCAATTTCGACAAGATGGTTGGTCTCAACGGCGAGCCACGTTTGACTCCCGACAGCGTATATCTATATGGTAGCCGAGAGTCTCTTTCAAAGGTTGAAGCAATAGCAGCAAAAGAACAGACAATCAACGATATAAAGGAGAGCAGAGAATACCAAATCGTGCTGGACGACAGCTGGCAAAAATATTCCGACCTCCGTATATCTACCAACGAAGTGACGCTTTTCATCCCTGTCGAGAAATTTGTTGAGAAAAGCATGACGCTTCCCATAACACTGACCGACAAAGACGACAATACCCAGTGGAACCTCTACCCTGCCGAAGTGACTGTCAATCTATTGGTTCCCGAGTCAAAAATCGAGAGCTTGGACCTCTCCAAGTGCGTCGTCACGGCCAGCACAAAAGAATGCACCGACAACCACCTCACTCCCCAGCTGACGAAATTCCCCTCATGCGTGCGTCTCAAATCTATCACTCCCGAAAAAATCCAGTACATCATCATTAGTGAATAGTGAAACTCATTGGTCTTACAGGTGGCATAGGATGCGGCAAAACAACCGTCCTTGAGGAGTTCCAGAAACTTGGAGTTCCCTGTTTTATTGCTGACCGCCATGCCGCAGGCTACTACAACGACGCCTCATTCCTGTCGGAAGTCCGCAACCTTTTGGGCGACAGCGTATTCCGTCCTGACGGCAGTGCCGACAAAGCACGCATAGCCTCCATAGTATTCAACGACCGCGAGGCACTGTTAAAACTCAACCAGCTAGTCCATCCACGTGTGATGCAGGACTTTGCCTCGTGGGCGAAAAAGCAGAACAGTCCATACGTGATTATGGAGTCGGCAATAATATACGAATACCGGCTTGACAGACAACTAGATAAAGTGATAGCCGTCTATCTTGAAAAAGAGGAACGGTTGCAGCGTCTGATGCTGAGAGACCACACGACACGTGAGATACTGGAGCAGCGTATTCAAAACCAGCTGAGTGCAGAAGAGAAGATGGACCGGGCCGACTACGTGATTCTCAACTATGAAGGCAACCCCAGAACCCGCCAAGTAAACACCATCAACAGCAAACTCCTAAACAGTTCACGTTAATCGACAAGCAAATGAACTTTAAAGAGTAAACAGTAAACCTTAAACCATAACACCATGTACCGTATTGTAGAAAAAGTAAATCTTACCGACACCATTTATCGAATGGACATTGAGGCACCTTGGATTGCCCGAACCGGACAACCAGGACAGTTTGTAATCGTCATTCCCCACGACAAAGGCGAACGAGTTCCTCTGACAATCAGCGATATAAATAGCGAGAAGAATACGGTAGCCATCGTATATCAGGTAGTCGGAGAGTCTACGAGACGACTCTCTGAGATGAATGAGGGCGATAGCATCTTCACCATCGTCGGCCCGTTGGGTCGCCGTGGCGAAATCATGGAACTAGCCGAAAAGCATAAGGCTGAGAACAAGCCTCTTAGACTGCTCTTTGTGGCAGGCGGCGTAGGGACAGCACCTGTTTATCCCCAAGCCAAATGGGCACACGAAAACGGCATTCCCTGCGATGTCATCATAGGATCACGCAACAAAGGACTCATCTTTTTCGAAGACCTGATGCGAGACGTTTGCGACAACCTCTACGTTGTAACCGATGATGGCAGTTATGGTGAGAAAGGTTTGGTTACAAACAAAATCCAACAACTGATTGAGAAGGGTGAACGCTACGACTGCTGTGTCGCCATCGGACCCCTGCCGATGATGAAGTTCGTCTCGCTCCTCACCAAACAGTACGACCTCCCCACCGTGGTGTCGCTCAACGCCATGATGGTCGACGGCACTGGCATGTGCGGAGCCTGCCGCATCACTGTTGGCGACAAGGTGAAATTCACCTGCGTCGACGGACCCGAGTTCGACGGTCATCTGGTCGACTTCGACGAGGCCATGAAACGCCTAGCGCGTCCCGACGCCAAGAAATACCGCATCGCCACAAGCCACGAAGACCACAATTGCAACCTCGCCTCTGCCGTCGAGAATCAGATAGCCGTCGAGGAAGGCCAACGTCCACATCCCCAGGAGCAAGACCCCTCTGTCCGCATCCACAACTTCAAGGAGGTCTCCAGCGGCATCAACCATCAGCAGGCCCTCGTGGAGGCCGCACGCTGCCTGAATTGCAAGCGTCCTCTCTGTATGGAGAACTGCCCAGTGAACATACATATCCCAGCCTTCATCGCAGCCGTCAAGCGCGACGACATAGCAGAAGCCGGACGCATCATTGCCGCCGACTCGTCGTTGCCAGCCATCTGCGGTCGTGTATGTCCACAAGAGACCCAGTGCGAAGGGTCATGCGTTCTTGGCAGAAAAGGGAAGCCCATCGCCATCGGAGCCCTCGAGCGTTTCGTCGCCGACTGGAACAGGGAGAACCCAGGCAAAGGCGCTGAAGAAAAGGGCATTGAGAATACCTCGACTACCGGCAGCCAAAAGAAGGTAGCCATCATCGGCAGCGGTCCTTCAGGACTTGCCTGTGCCAGCGACCTTGCCAAGGCCGGCATCAAGGTGACAATATTCGAAGCTTTCCAACATCCTGGTGGTGTGCTTGTTTACGGCATCCCCGAATTCCGCCTTCCCAAGAAGATAGTCGTTGAACCCGAGATAGAAAACCTCAAGAAACTGGGTGTTGAAATCAAAACCAACGTCATAGTGGGACGCTCAATCAGCATCGACGAGCTCTTCGAAGATGGCTACAAGGCCGTCTATATCGCGTCGGGTGCCGGACTGCCCAAATTCATGAACATTCCTGGTGAGACACTTGTCGGCGTTGTCGCCGCCAACGAGCTGCTGACACGCACCAACCTCATGCATGGGTATGATGATGAATATGATACACCGATAGTGCTCGGCAAGCATGTCGTTGTTGTCGGAGGTGGCAACGTAGCCATGGATGCAGCACGCACAGCTCGCCGTCTGGGGTGCGACGTCACCATCGTCTACCGTCGCGGAGAGCAGGATATGCCGGCACGTCTCGAGGAGGTGCATCATGCCAAAGAGGAGGGCATCCAATTCCTGTTCCAAGTCAACCCCGTGGCCATAAACGACGATGGCAGTGGCAATTGCGAGTCGGTGAGACTGATACGCATGGCTATGGGAGAGCCCGATGCCAGCGGTCGACGCAGTTTTAGTGCCATCGAGGGCAGCGAGTTCGACCTGGCCGCCGACAACGTCGTCGTGGCTCTTGGCACAAGCCCCAACCCACTGATAAAGACCACCACACCAGGCCTCGACACAGAGCGTTGGGGTGGCATTATTGTAAACGACGAGGGTCTAACATCGCGTGCAAATGTCTATGCCGGTGGCGATGCTGTCAGCGGCGCCGCCACGGTAATCCTTGCAATGGGTGCCGGTAGAAAAGCCGCCAAAGCGATTATTGCACACATCTGATTATGATTAAGAAATTACTCTGCATCCTCCTTATACTTGCGGCCATTGCAGGCACGGCTTCGGCACAAAACAAGAATAAGCGCAAGAACTCCAAGAACTCAAAAACCATTAATAAAGAAAGGGTTGCCACTTCCAAGTCCCTCCTGAAGGAGGACACTAGCGGCTACGCTGCCGCCATACGCTGGGCCGACAAGCAGATGAAGCATCTCTCTCTGGAAGAGAAAGTTGGACAGTTGATGTTTGTCCGAGTGCCACTGACGATGACCAAGAAGCAGCAACGCGAATTCGAACGCAATTTCACCAAATACAAAGTCGGCGGTGTCTGTTTCTTCAAAGGCACCGCCGCCAACCAGCTGGAACGCACCCGTCGCTACCAGGGCATGTCGCACATACCCCTGATGGTCACCATCGACGGTGAATGGGGGCTTGGCATGCGCCTCACCGATTGCTACTCCTTCCCTCGCCAGATGCTCATGGGAGCCCTCTCCCCTGCCAACGACACCCTGATTGAACGCTTCGGCGAAGAGGTGGGACGCCAGTGCCGCAAGATGGGCATCCACGTCAACTTCGCCCCAGTGTGCGACATCAACAGCAACCCACGCAATCCCGTCATCGGCTGCCGCTCGTTTGGCGAGAACAAAGTGCGTGTGGCACGCAAATCGACCATCTACGCCCGAGCCATGCAACGCAAAGGCATCATCGCAGTGGGCAAGCATTTTCCAGGACATGGCGACACCGACGTCGACAGCCACCTCGACCTTCCCGTCATCAACCACAGCCGAGCCTACATCGACAGTGTCGACCTCTTCCCCTTCCGCCGTCTCGTCCGCGACGGAATACGAGGAATGATGATTGCACACCTGCAGGTCAACGCCATCGACGACCGCATAAATATGCCCTCATCGCTCTCCGAGCGTACCGTCACCCCTGTCCTGCGGGAAGAGATGAAGTTCAATGGCCTCGTCTTTACCGACGGCATCGACATGAAAGCCGTTTCGAAGAACTACAAGGACGGCGAAGGAGCCATCCGCGCCATACGTGCCGGAAGCGACGTCATCCTGCTGCCCATCGATGTAGAAAAGACCATCAACGCTGTTTTGGACGAAGCCCACAGAGACCCCGAATTTGCAAAGATGGTCGACAACAGCTGCCGTCGCATACTACGCGAGAAACACCGGTGTGGACTCGACAACAACGATTTCACCAATCTCAAAGTCCCCAACGATGCCGACGCCAAGCGATGCTCGCAAATCACACGCCAGATGGCTCAGCGTGCATTGACCCTGGTGCATGACGAAGGCGACGTGCTGCCCCTGCAACCCGACAACAAGGTGGTATACATAGCGTTGGGCAACTGCGACACCGCCATCAAGAGCCTCAACGAACCTCTACGCCAGCGGATTGCCGACGCCGGCAATGTGGTGATTTCCCTCTTTGGCAATCTCGGCTCGTCAAACAACTATGGAGTCTCGAAAGAGAATGTGGAAATTATTTACAGCATTGCCGACATGCACGACGTCAAGTCGGTGCTGGTCGTTTATGGTTCTCCCTACATCCTTGAATCGTTCCCCTCATCAAGCAGCACGCTGCCCACAGCCATCATATTGGCCTACCAGAACATGCCAGAGGTTGTCGATGCGGTTCCCGCGGCACTGCGTGGCGAGACCCCACTCGAAGGCATTTTGCCCGTTTCCACAGGTGGCTACCACGAGGGCACGTCGCTGCGACCCCACCGTCGCCCCAAAGCCACGCCCTACGACCGGCTGCGTGACGCCGGCATGGATGAAGGCTGCTTCCAGCGAATCGACTCCATAGCCCTCAACGGCATTGCCCAGAAAGCCTATCCTGGATGCCAAATCCTTGTGGCAAAGGATGGTAAGGTGGTATACAACCGCTGTTACGGACGGCAGACCTACGATGCCGTCGCCACACCGATGGACACCAATACCGTCTACGACCTGGCTTCGCTCACCAAAGTCACCGCCACCAACCTGGCCGTCATGAAGCTTGTCGATGCCGGAAAGATAAACCTCGACGACCGTCTGTCGAAATATCTCCCCTACCTGAAACACTCCAACAAGAACAAGATAACTGTCCGCCAGGCACTGTCGCATATCGCCCGACTCAAAGCCTTCGATGCCTACTGGAAAGAATCGGTCAACGACGAATTTCTCTACACTGGCACAACGCCACCCGACGGATTTGTAGCCATCGGCGAGGGAATGTATGTGGCATCCGCGTTCCACAAAAAGATGATGGAAAGCATCGCCAAGAGCAAGCTCGAGAAAAAAGAGAAATATCTATATAGCGACCTGGGTTTCATATTATTGGCCGACCTTGTAGAGACCGTCAGCGGTCAGTCGCTCGACATCTTCATGCAACAACATTTCTACGGCCCACTGAAGATGAGGAACACCTGTTTTCGCCCTCTCGACAACGGCATCGACATCAAGCGGATTGCACCCACCGAGCAGGACAACAGTTACCGCAAACAGTTGATAAGAGGATATGTACACGATCCCAATGCCGCCGCCTTGGGTGGTGTTGCAGGTCATGCCGGCCTTTTCTCGACAGCAAACGACCTCTTCAAATTGTACCAGATGATGCTCGACTCAGGCAGATATGAGGGACGCCGCTATATCTCGGCCAAGACCTTCTGCACCTTCAACAGCCGCCACTATGCCGACAAAGGCAACCGCCGGGCACTGGGTTTCGACAAACCTTTCATCTCGGGGCGTAGCACCCATATATCGCCCTTGGCCAGCCAGAGCAGCTTTGGCCATACCGGCTTCACCGGCACCATGGTGTGGGTCGACCCGCAATACAATCTTGTCTATATCTTCCTCTCCAACCGCGTATATCCTTCGGCACAGCCCAACAAGTTGGCAAACATGAATATCCGCACCGACATCCAAGAGCTAATCTACAAGTCGCTGAATAAATGATGCAACTAGTCTTGACCTGTCTGTTTTAACCTGAATAAAAAATTGCCACCTTGTCTTAACCTGAAATAAAATTATTTTGCCACCTCGGAAATAATGCACAATGTCGTTTCCTGAAATAGGTTGACTCACCGGCGGAGAACGTTTTCATCCTCTCCACAGCCCCCCACTCCCAAGCACATCACCCTCGACAGCAAGCCGGGGGAGGTTCTCTTGCGGTCAATCATGATATGATTTCACATTTTGTGGTACACATTTTGCGAAATTCCAAAAGTTTTGTATATTTGCAGTGTCGAACAAGATGAACAAACATGGATAATCCATTTATTTTCAGGGTATACCAAACAAAAGAGTTGTTTTGCGACAGGCAGGAAGAACTTAAAACTCTCATTACAAACACGCTTTCGGGAGCTGATACAACTCTCATTGCGCAGCGTCGTATTGGTAAAACGGGTCTTATTTATCGCTTAATAGATGAGATACGCTTTGAAAAACTTCCCGTATTGCCTATCTATGTCGACATCTTTGCTACGCGCTCGTTGGAGGATTTTGTGAAGACGCTATCAACAGCCATCATGAATGCTATACCGGAGAAGAGCAGTATAGGCAAAAAGTTTGCCAAATTCATCCGCTCACTCCGTCCGCTCATCACCTACGACCCTTTGACTTCAACACCGCAGATACAACTGACCCTTCAGAGCGAAGATGAACAGAAGCAGACCTTGACGGGATTGCTCACTTTCCTCGACAATCAAGACAAAAAGATATTGTTGGCCATTGACGAATTTCAGCAGGTGCGCGAATATCAAGAAAAAAACGTCGAGGCGATGCTGCGCACCATTATCCAGACGCTGAAAAACGTCACATTCCTCTATTGCGGCAGCAAACGACACATGATGCTCGACATCTTTGGTGGTGAGCGCAATCCTTTCTACCGCAGCACGGCATTTGTCGCCTTGCAGAAACTCAATCGCGATGTTTATGCCGAGTTCATCACAAAACACTTCCGTGATGGCGGATTTGATATTGATAATGATGCCGTTGCCTACATCCTTGATTGGACGAGGGGACACACCTATTTCACCCAGCGGCTATGCCATACAGTGTACGATATGGCACATGGCAAAGTGGATGTAGCACTTGTCAAACAAGCTGCGGCACAGATACTTCAGTCCGATTCCGTGGTGTTTGGTCAGTACCAGCAGCTGTTGACGGCGGGACAATGGAATTTCTTGATAGCGATAGCCAAAGAAGGCGAAGCCTCACTTATTACCTCTCGCCAGTTCCTTCGCAAATACCATTTGGGCAATCCCTCCTCCGTGAGCCGCATAGTCCCATCATTGGTAGAGAAGAACCTCCTTGACGAAAACATAGTTGACGGCAAAACCACATACAGCCTTAATGACGTGTTCCTATCCCGATGGTTGGAGGAGAAATACTAGGCAAAGGAAAGACGTACAGAGGGCTGGAGCAAACTAGATTCTGCACCTTTTCGCTGTCGATCCGACAATAGGCATCAATCATGCCGCCACGCTGGAGTTCACCGTATCGCCCAACCCCACAACAGGACGGCTGGCAGTGAAGAACAAAAAGCCGTCCCCCAAAAGGACGTTTTTTTTGCACTATCGCAACCCTTGGTACGCATACGCCCCGCCTGCGATGACTGGCAACCATTTTCGCAGGCGGGGCGCCTGCGTACCAGAACGTCGTCAGCCCATCCGTTGTTTCGGATAGCAAACCCTACACAACAGGTGAATATAAAATTTTAACATTTTTCAAAATATTGTAAATCAACACTAAACAAAAAAAAGCAAAATTCTTTGCAGCGTTTTGGCCATTTTCTTCGTCTATATATACAAAAGGGGAGAAAACATTAACATTAAAACTCATCATAATTATAAATTTAATATTCATCAAAATGAAAACACCTTTACATTTAAGAATTATCATCGGTCTGGCCTTTCTTGCATTGCCAGGCACGCTTTTCGCAATGCGTCACACTCCATCCGATGTCGATGACACCATCCCTGCCGAACCCCGTTGCGACAAGTACTATTACACCAAATGGTTTGACGACTGTCCGAACTGGCGGCCCAATGGTGTGTGGGACAGTTGCTTCTGCTTTAAGTATGAGTTTGGCAGATTGTTTTCGGGCGAGCTTGCCAAATGGGAATATGCCCACAACGGGCGTATGAAGGTAAAAGGACTGGCAGCTATGGTGAGAGATTACACTCCGCCGACGGTTGACGGTGCCCCGGGGAACCTGAAAAATCCAGAGTATATGTACATATACCAAATGACGGAGACCGGACGGAATATTCAGGGAATTGATGTCGAAGTCCGGCTTCAACTGCTCGACTCTGTGAGGTGGGACACGGCCACGGCGCGCGTTATGGAGTTCCGTCAAGGATGGAACGACGAGTTTGTCCAGTACTGTTATATATATGAGGCTTATTTTGAGCAACCAGTGTGGGTAGACTCCGATTTCTACATCGTCGGTTCTATGAACACCCCTAACAGCAATGGGATGGTATCAACATTTTACGTCGATGTTATGGACAACGGTCAATATTTGTTAGCAGACAAATATGGCTGCAACGCTAGTGATTATTATTTTTTGTATGGTACCGCTGGACCAACATATCAGCAGCAGTATAGCTGTCATCTTCCAGGCAGGCCATACGCCTTTTGGGATTTCCAGATTGGTCCTATGTTCAACTACTGGATTAGCGACTGGCCTCTGAGCCCAGTGGGATACTATCTTGTCATTGTTGACAAATGGGACCTCAATGCCGAGCCCAATGAGACTGGGTGGGGCGAGGTGCTTGGCGGCGGACGCTTCCCCGACGAGAGCGACGACACCATCACGGCCATTCCCGAACCGGGCTTTGCCTTCGTTTCGTGGAACGACGGCGTGACCGAAAACCCGAGGGTCGTCCACCTGATGAGTGACACGACATTCACCGCCATCTTCCAATGCGCCCAACAGTTCAACCTACAGGTCACAGCAAATGACGCAACGATGGGCACCGTCACAGGCGGTGGCACCTACTACGCCTCGGATGTCACCATTACCGCCACGCCCAACCCTGGTCACAGATTTAACTACTGGAACAGCGGCGACGGCTCAACAATTATTACAACCAATCCCCTTGCGGTTCACCTCATCAGCGACACCGCCTTTGTCGCCGTCTTTGAGGATGTCAGTGAACAAACGTTCACGCTTCAGGTCTCGTCTGCCAATGCCGCGATGGGCACCGTTACCGGTGACGGCAGCTACCCCGGCGGCACTAACCATACCATCACCGCAGTGCCCTCCGAGAACAGGTATGGATTCTCGCACTGGAGCACCCTCGCTGGCGACAGCCTTACCGACAACCCCCTCACGATATACCTCACCTGCGACACCGCCTTTGTGGCCCACTTCGTCGAGCTGCCACAGTATTACTTGGTGGCGGCAAGCACCAACGAGAATTGGGGCACCGTCAGTGGTTCCGGTATGTACTTTGAGGGCGAGCAGGCCACACTGACAGCCGTTCCCGCCGAAACCTACGTGTTCAATGGCTGGACTGACGGCAATGAGGAATCACCCCGCATTGTCACCGTCACACAGGACACGGTGTTCGAAGCCATTTTCGCTGTCGATCCGTCAACAATAGGCATCGACAATGTCGACCCTCTGGAGTTCTCCGTCTCGCCCAACCCCACAACGGGAAGGCTGACCCTGCAGCTGAACCAGCAGGAGCCGTATGAGGTATCGGTTTACGACGTAAACGGCAAAGTCTTGTGGAGCAGCAAGTTCGAGAGCCAGGTGTCCGAAATTGACCTTAGCACGTTTGCGGCTGGACAATACCTTCTCGTGGTTCGCACCAAAGACAAATACGGAGTAAAGACGATTGTGAAAAAATAATAGTTGGAATACAAGAAGAAACTCGCATCGTCTACTGAACCTACTGATTTTTTCTAAACACTCACAGCCACGGCAAGCGAGCTTGCAAAATCCGAGGGCGAGGCCTCACGGCCTCGCCCTCAATTTATGTTTTGTCGCTTATCTCCAAAGTGCCTCCTGCTCCCACCCTTTCGTAAATCCCATCGCCGACGGGTCAACATTGGGATGTTTCTTCATCAGTTGCAGGATGTCGTCCTTGATGGTGTTGTCAGGCTGTATGTTGTTCACCCAATAAATCAGGCAGCACAGCAAAGCATACAATCGGCTCGGGTCAACCGCCGACACATCCACCCAATCGGCCCTCATTTTTTTAATTGGTGGCAACTGTGGCTTCATGGGATATTTTCTGTTCCATGTTCTTGCATGGTGGGCACAGCAGTTGCGAAGTGCTGCCAATGCCGCTATCCAACTGTCAAGGACTTCATGGTTAGGCACGTTGAAACTTCTTGCAACTGTCTTTTTTATTGAGGTGTCGGCAAAGTTGCTATAGAGTTTGCCGAGTGTACCGAACGAAACCACCTCCAGCGTTTTCCACGACGGGGGCATGCTGGGTCTGTCATATTTTGCGAAATGCTCTTTGATATAATCCTCTTTGGTGCGTTTTAGCTCTGTCTTTATGGTTTTCAAGCAAGCCTTGTGCATCTCGTCATCCTTGAATAGTTTGGACTTCATAAACCAGAACGGCCCGTATTTCATCGAAAAGTGCTGAATGACGCTCGTGCGCAGTGCAATCTCCACCGTTTGTATCGCGGAGAACAGCACACTTCGCAAGGTTTTGTCAAAATAATATAGATCTAATGCATTACTGAATCTCTTACCAGGTTTGAATTTATGCGTCACTTTGTCTTCTTCCATAGGACGCAAATAATTAACAAAACGGAAATAACTGATGATTGACAATACCTTTTCGGCAATGTTTTCGTCCTCGATAATCAGACCCCTGTTTTTCAGTTGTGCAATCTGGTCTGCGATGCTTATTGGTTTCTTGTTGTACTGCATATTCTTAAAAACAAAAGTTCCACCCTGGTTCGCTATTCAAATGGGAAGCGTGGTGGAAACTGTCGGTGCAAAGATACGCACTTTTTCAATTCTGACCAAATAAATTTTGCAAAAACTTTGTATTTTACTTATTATCAATTCTTATTATTTGAATGATTTTTTCGGATCTTTGTCTTAATCCTGCCATTTTTCTCTTTTTTACACCTCCGAAACTCATTTTTACCCTCTTTCTCCACTCTCAGTATCGTGACAATCCCACCCAAATACACCCTGAATGCCCCCTTGATGCACCACGAAAACTGACAAAGCCCGATTCTGGTTTTTCCCATCACTGTACTTTTGCCCCGTCTTTCGAAAGATACGGTAATCAAAAGTTTAACATCAAATGATTATCCGCATATAGCACAAAGGTTCTTGTTGTAAAGCCGATGTGCAAAAGTCGGCTTATACGATGTCGCAGCTATCATGAGCCTGTCAAAAACACGGTCTCCAAAGTATTTCC
>CACZUZ010000006.1 GCA_902784465.1 uncultured Bacteroidota bacterium | reverse complement strand
CCGCGGTTGGTGTAGGTGCGCACGATGTAGGTGCCTTGGGCGAGGGCGGAGATGTCAATCTGGGCGGAGAGGCCGGCGGCGTTCTCCTGAAGGATGCGCTGTCCGGCGAGGGTGTAGATCTCCACGCGGTCGATGCGGAACGAGGACATCACGGACACCTGTCCGCTTGCGGGATTGGGCATGAGGTAGGTGTAACGTTCCACGACATTACTGATACCTTCCGTCGGGTCGGTCGGGTCGGTGGACGTAGTGTCGCCAGGCACGAAGAAGCGTATGGTATCGCTCCACTCGCTTCGCCGATCATCACCGCATACGGAACGCACACGAGCGGAAAACCATCTGGCGGTATCCAACCCATAAATAGGAGTCACTGCGCTGTTGCATGCCATCGGCGTAGCCGCATCAAAGTTTTCGCCATCCGATACCAACGCCAGTTCCCATTCTGAAGCGCCGTAGTCATCCCACGCCAAAACAACGACCTCCTTCCCCGCATGCACCACTGACAAGTCCCTTGGAGTAGGACATTCCGGGACCCATGCTTGACTCAGAGTCGTGTCAATTATAGGGAACATCATCATGAATACATTCCAGTCAAAAACATTGGTATCAGAATAATAGAAACGATATGCATGCCAATTTGTATCAGTAATATTGTAAGCATGGTCTACATCGTAGCCGTTCACAAGATGTAGTTTCTTGCGATAATGTCTTGGATTGGGTGACACTTCGGGATTTGAACAAACATTCCCATACACTCGCGTTGTAAAATATGCCTTATACGGACTTAACTCCCTGCGATAATTATTATAGCCTGTCACCGACACGTAGAAAGAGTCATGAACTGTTATAGCAGAGTCAAAATAGACCTCACGCGTCGGCAAACCCCTAGGTCTGCGACCAAAAAGTATGCCATCATCCCCCGCCGGCAAATAACACACTATACTCGTGTCAATCAACGGTTTCTCGGCGAGGAGTACCATTTCGTCCGTTGCCGAATCCACTTCATATAAGCGGAAATATTCCGTCTGAAGGTCTTTATATGCATCCTCCAGGTTGTAAGTATCTGACTCATGGTGTAAAAGGAAATCCATAGTCACAGCAATACCCACAACGCGCAGAGAAGAGTCCGTATAACAATAACGAGCCATTTCCGGCTTACATCTGGAGTCCAATACTGTCCTATTCCCGACACTCCATCCATTGAGAGGAAACCTGTCAATCCAGTTGTCGCCCCAATAGTAATATGTGGGCCACCGCTCACCGAGAACAAGAGTGTCTCCCAGCTGGAACTGCGCATTGGCCACTGCGGCGCAGAAGACAAGAAACATAATTGTAAATATCTTTTTCATTATTATTCCTCCATACTTTGGTTAAACATTTGACATTCTATTGTAATTGGCGCACGCACAATCTCCACACGACACTCCTCAAAACTGAATGGTGAGGCTATATGAATATAATCTTTCTTTGAATTAACAGATTTGTAAGGATTCGGGTTGGACATGTCACATTTTAGTATTTTCGCGCAAACATTTTGATTATTATAAGTCATCATCCCATACTTCAAAAGGGTACTGTTTTCAGTATTGTATCCGCTTAAAACATACTGACTCGCAGAATTATGATTATCTAATCCTTGAAAGATCTCATTAGTTGTTTTATATTTAGTGAGCGCATTCAAATCCATACTTGGCAAATCTATCTTGAACTCACAGAAAACGCTTGAAAAAACAGACAAATGATTTCGTATTTCTTGCAAAAAGACATATCGATTATTCCTGCCTTGACAATATCTCGTCAATTTATTGTTAATCTGAGTTTGCGGCTCAAGCAATGTGCTTTTTACCATACTAGTCAACGAACCCGCAACCAATGAACTCAAATTGTAGATTCCAATATGCACACAATCAATAAAAACGCTTCTGTCGGTTTTTTCTTGCGGAAATTCATCAGGTTTAATATATGATACTGTTGAGAAAAAGCCATCCGTCACATACTCTAACAGGACATCATCCTTTATCCATTCTGCACCGAAAGTCGTGTCAATGCAAAAAACATGTTTGATGTTCTGGATTCCAGAAGAAGAAAAAACATTGTCGAGTTTATATACCCTCAAATTAAGATATCGTCCATACGTGTTATCCATACCTGCTGTAACAAGGTAGTCTTCAAGTATCGTATGAAGGTATTTAATATCATACATTGTTTCAAAATGGTCCGGGATAAAACCTGATTTGTAGCTCCATACCATTGGACCCCAAGCAGTGTGGTAAACAAAATCGACCAAACATGGATAATCCTCCTTATTCCGACCAATGCATACAACATGGGTGCCGACTTCAGAAGCATAAATAGCCATTCGTGTTAGCTCATCGACCATTATATTTGGATAAGCTGAAACAATAGAGTCCTGAACAAAGACTTGCCCAGAGCCATTAAAAACATCGTTAATATTAAAATATCCCACCATAGCAAAACCTGTCGTCAAATCCTTTCCGCAGAAAATTAGTGTGTCATATAATCCTGTGGCTTTTCTGGCAAACATCATGTCATTCACCTTAATATTGTTCAATGTAAACTCTTTTGTTTGTAAAGTCTGGTCAGACAGGATAAAAGTAGACTTTGTGTTATCTGAGAAAACACATGAAATTGTTTTGGGATAATCATATTCTTTTATAATCGTGTGATTTACCACACCATGCAAATTCTGCTTTGAAGCCGTGACAGAATATTGGCCTAACACTGTACACCCTAAAAGGGACAAGTACAGGATACAAAAAATTTTTTTCATAAAAATGTTATTAACGTTTGAATATTGAATTATTACGTTTAGTAAAGTCTAAAGGATAGCGAGTTGGTTTTTGTTCTCAACCTGCGAACAGTAAAATTGCTAGTATTCTTTTCATGGTCTTGTTCTCCTATATTATTATGTTTATACATTATTAGTTTTGGCATTCCTTGATTACCGAATTCAGCGTGTTGCCGTGTATGCTCTGTTCCGAAACAACGACGCTGTTTTGGCAGAATGCTGTACCAAGGAATGAAATACAGCATAAAATAAACAATGACTTTTTCATAATTGTGTTTTGCTTGTTAATGATGAGGATTATTTGTTAATGTTGATGTTTATTTGATGGCGGTGCAGGTGTATTTGCCGGTTCTTTCGTTATATTCAATTGTTACGTCGTATCCTTCTTTTCCCTTTTTTTCAGCCCATTCATAGGCATCATCATGGCTGGTGGTTGTGTATGTAATGACTTCTTTGGCAGAAGCGGCCTGAGATGATGAATTCTCGTTACGGAAAGTCACTCTATGACCCTGTTCGGCTAATGCAATCATGCGTTTCACAAAGTCTTGCCAAGCATCATCGCCAATGAGCGTTAGATTATAGGTTATTCCATCGACAGTGTAACTTACCCTGTAGATGGCGCTGTCCTCAGCCATGATAGCGGTTGGTTCCGAGATGGTTTCTTTCTGGCAGCTGACGGCCAATGTTCCGAGCACTGAGAGGAGTGCGATAGTTGTGATTATTTTTTTCATGATTGAATGTTATTATTGTTTTGTGGTTTTATCGAAGTTGTAATAATAAACCGCATGTCTTTCTTTCTCGTTTTTAGTATGGAAGACACACACTTCTTTTCTCAAATAAGAGACTGTTCTTAAAACAGAGTCTTCGGATGTTGAAGTGTTGGTTTTTGAGAGGTCATTTATGCTTAGTTGTTTGGTGAATATTAAATCCTTACCGTTGTCAACTTTCTTTTGGGATAAGGAATCCAACTTTACAATAAATAAATCTTCACATAATATATTCCACCCGTTGGAGTCGACAGCCTCCAGAAGAGTGATGTCAACAAAAACGGTGTCGTTGATGCGATAGTTCTCGAAATAGCTGGCTTTTATTCCTTTAATGTTAGAATAATACTGGTAAATTTCGCTCCCATATTGTCGTGGCCAAAAAACGACAGTGATAGCACCTCCAACCAACAGCAGGCAAACTGTGAAGGTGAAGAGCCATGAGGTTGTTATTTTTGATGATCGCAGGCTTTTCATATTTTTTCGAGAATATAAACGAGTTGTTGTGTGGCTTCTGTGTCGGGGGTTATTGCATAAGCTGAACTGTTGACAATGAAAGCAATGGCGACAGTGGCGGCGACGCCGATGGTGGCAGAATATCTGACTGTTGGAATCTGGAACTGACTGAAACGAGAAGTGTTGGCAGGAGAAAAAGGCATGATAAACCACAATGGGTAGAGGTGGCGGAAATAGATGGAGAGTTTGGAGAAGAACACGAGCGAGAGGATAATATATACGAATTCAATGGTGATGGAGAGAATTAGAAAGGCCAGGTCGTAGTTGTATTGACCAAGGTTGAGGCTCCATAAGACGGAGAATGAAACAGAGGCAAGAAACAGAAACGCAAGGAGCAGGATTTTTTTGCGACGCGCAACCCTGAGACCTGCGAAATTGAGGCTCTTTGGGTTGGCATCATGGCGTTCGACGATTGCATCGATAATTTGGTTTTGTTTATCGAAAGTGGCTTTCAAATCGTCGAAAGAGGGCAGATCCATACTCTTATCAGAAGGATATATGTTTGTTTTACTCATATATTGTTTTTTTTGTTTTGTTTATTATTAGTCGTATCCTGTAAAGTCGTTGCTTGACGGCGGCCTTGGTGATGCCGAGAGTTTCTGAAATATCTTTAATAGTATAGCCTTCAAGATGCAGATATAAAATGGCGCGGAACTTGGGTTTGAGGTTTTCCAAAATTTTTTTGTAATCGGGAGGGGCATTGGATGTTTCTTCAGAGACAGCATCGCACATCCAGTCCTCTAAGGGCACAAACTTTTGTCGTTTACGGTTGTTGCGGAACGCAGAAATGGCCACGTTGGTGGCTACGCGACGCACCCACGAGTCGGTGGCGGCCTCGTGACGTAGGGAAGGCCACGACTCCCATAAGGCGCAGGCGATGTCCTGATAGAGGTCGTTGATGCTGTCGGAATGAGGATTGGAGAAGAAGGAGCAGATTTGCAAAATGGTACTTTGATTTTTGCTCAGCATCAGCATAAAGCGCTCTTCCTCTGACATATTGTCAGAAGAGCGCTGGTTGACAGGCGGTTCGTCAGAAGAGAGATATGTCTTTTTGCGACGCTTCATGCGTTAGGGACAATGTAGGTGAAGAAAAAAGGTAACCCTATATAATATAAGTCGCAAAAAAACGAAAAAGTAACGTTTTTGATGAAAATTTTTTTAGGGGATTGGCAGGTTTAGTAAATCGCGGAGGGATTCGGCGGTGGCGTCTACGGCGGGCAGGGTGATGTGGGCCTGCCGGTAGTAGGGGAGGCGTTGGGCGAGGTGCTTCTCCACGTAGTGTCGTCGCTCCTCGTCGCTCATCCCTTCAAGCAGTGGCCGCACCTTGCGTGATGTGGCGTACCGTCGCAGTATGTCGTCGACGGTCATCGATAGGTGTACCACCGTGCCATGCTCTAGCATGAACCGGATGTTCTCGTCGCTACAGGCTGTCCCTCCTCCGGTGGCGACTACGGTGCGCTGCATCTCGCCAGTGCTGAAGAGTATCTGTCGCTCTATGATGCGGAATGCCTTCTCGCCATAGCGCGCGAAGAGTATGGGTATCGTGGTATGGTATCTGTTTTCGATGGCTCTGTCGGTATCGAAAATGTCGTAACCCAGCAACTCTGCCAGTCGCCGTCCCAGCGTGCTTTTGCCGCTGTAGCTATATCCGATAAGGTATACCATTCTCTCCCCCTTGTCTTCTTTTAGTTTCTGTAGACTACGTACTCTTTGGTTCTGATGTTGCCTACTGCATCGGTGATTGTGTACTGTAGTGTGTTTCTTCCCTTTCTGAGCAGCCGTGCGCTGAGAGTCAATGAGGAACTCTTCCCGTCATGCTCCACTACCCGCCATTCGCCATTGACGGTGCAACTGTAATGCTCCACTCCTGAGAGGTTGTCGCCAATAATGACTGTGATTTTGTTCTCTTTGATTACGCTGTTATCCCCAAAGCCGTTCGCTCTGATGGTTGGCGGAACGGTGTCCAGACGCAGCGCGAAACTGCCCCACGACCGACTGGTGGCTGATACATGGTTGCCCTCGTTCTTTGACGGACATGCCGTCGTCTTCTTGCCATTCATGCAGACTACGACTAGCTTTGAATGCAGCGCCTGTGGCACCTTGTCGGGTATTGCTAGGGCTATCTTGATGCGGTCATGCGGCGGCAAAGGGTTGCGGCGTAGCGATACGCTGTGCTGCTGCGTAATCCCTCCCCCATCGGCATTGCAGCTGTAGAGGATGTAGTCGTTCCCGTATATGTTGTTGGCCTCTACGTCGAGCGTAAAGCCTTCGCGCACCAGATGGAATGGCTTGTAATAGGCTATGGGTTCGCCAGGGGTCTGTATGCCGGTATGCTCTATTGCCTGTATGTCGCTTGCATGGTCTGTCTGTTTGTTGTGGCTACCGGTGTCGCGGACGTAGAAGGTGTGCGTAGTGCTGTTGCCTTTGTAGTCGCTGACGCGGTACTGTAGTCTGTGCGTCTTATCGTCGTCGAACTGTAGATAGCCGAAGTCGCGGGTGACGCTGTTGAAGTTGGTCGGGTCGCCGTGGAGTCGACGGCTCACTATGTAGTATTCGCGACTGCGTTGATACTCGCGGTAGTCGATGATGGCGTTGATGGCGCGTGTCTCCTCGAAAATAAAGGACGGCACGCTATAGGTATGAAATAGTGTGTCGTCGACGTACAGCTCGATGCGTTCCACTCCGTTTTTGCTGTGCGAACCGTACTCCATCTGGTCGTAGGTGTAGATGCCTGTGTAGAAGCGGCCGCTCACTAATACTGGTTGATAGCGCGACTGCCCGAGGGCGCTAATATTTCTTCCTTTTTTGGATGATGAGGCTGAATAGATTTTCAGCTCCTTGTTGCGGCCATCTATAGTGCTGTTTATGGTGGCGGGATAGAGCTTGATGCCGGCAATGGTGGGTGCTATGGGGTCGCTGTAGGGTAGTCCGAAATGCAGAGGGTTGATTGTCTGGTCGTTCTCAGTGATTCTTATCTCATAGTGGAGATGCGGCCCCATTGAGCCTCCTGTGTTGCCTGTCAGGGCCACCAAATCGCCTTTTCGCACTTTGATCGAGTCGACGGGCAGCTTGGCATCGAATGCATACACATGGTGACTATACTGGTAGTTGTGGACATACTCGCTTATTCTGCCGCAGAATGTACTGAGGTGCATGTATACTGTCGTATATCCATCAGGATGTGCAATATAAAGCACCTTGCCGCCTCCCCAGGCCGAGATGCTGATGCGGCTCACGTAGCCGTCGGCAGGGGCGTAGACGGGCTTCCCCTCCTCGCCATCGGTGCGGATGTCGAGCCCCGAGTGGAAGTGGTTGGGGCGTATCTCGGCAAAGTCGCCCGACATGGCGAGGGGCAGCCGTAGTGGCAGCTGTCCGTTCACCTGCGGTGGCTTCGGGTACTCTTGTGCTGTGGCAATCACCACAACGCAAAGGGTTAAGATTAAGGATAATATTTGTTTTATTGTCTTCAATTGTCGGTTGTTTGGCTTCTGTCGTTCTCGGCCATCAGTTCCGTTGCTGTCTGCAGGGCGGCATCGGATGGCGGGTTGGAGGAAAGCATGACGGCAAGTTCGTAGCGGCGTTCGTCGGTGGCAAGTAGGCGTATGTTCGATGTCGTGCGCCCTTCTAGCTCTCCCTTGTATACTTTGTAGTGTTGTGTGGCTCGGGCAGCTATCTGTGGCAGGTGTGTTATGGCAATGACCTGCATACCGGCATGACCGTTTACTGATTCTGCAGCCATGCGTTTCATGATATCTCCTACCCTCAGTGATATGTCGCCCGAAATGCCGGTGTCTATTTCGTCGAAAATGATGGTCGGTAGCAGCCCCGCACGTGCCGTGAGCGACTTGATGGCTAGCATGAGTCGCGACATCTCACCGCCCGACGCCACCTTGGCAATCTCGCGCAGCTCCCCTCCCTTGTTGGCGTTGAAGAGTATGGCGACGTGGTCGCATCCTGTGAGACTGTAATTGTCTGATGGTCGTAGCTCTACCTTGATGGTTCCATTGGGCATGCCCAGCTCGGCAAGGAGAGGTGTGATTTGGTCGTGTAGCGTTTCCCCACCTCGATTTCGGCATTTGGTCAGTGCAATGCCTTTGCTTTGCAGCTTTTTGTAAGCAATGTCTACAGCCTCCATTACCTGATGAATCCTCTCGTCGGTGATGTCGATGGCTGCAAGTCGCTGGCTCAGTTGGTTCTGTATCGACAGCAGCTCGGCGATGCTCTCCACGCCATGTTTCTTTTGCAGCTTGTAGATGTGTGCCAGACGGTCGTCGACCTCCTGTTGGCGTTCGGGCGAGAACACGGTGGCCTCGTTGGCGCTGTCGAGTGTCGAAACTATGTCGCGCAACTCTATGAGCGTGGAATCTAATCTTTCGTAAAGGCTTTGGAAATCAGTGGTGATGTGTGTCAGCTTTGAAAGCAGCGTCTTGCAGCTGCTCAACCTCGAGATGGCTGAGTCATCGTCTCCGTCGCTGATGGCTACAATCTGTGTGAGTGTCTCCTTGATGCCTTCTGCATTGGCCAGTAGTGCCGACTCCTGTTCCAGCTCCTCTTGTTCTCCTTCGCTGAGGTTGGCGCTCTCCAACTCGTCGAAGAGGAACTTGTTGTAGTCGTAGTCTTTGCGGTTCTGCTGCTCTTCGGCGCTGAGTTGCTCAAGCTCTTTTTTCAGTTGTGTGTATTTGCGGTAACAGTCTTGATAGTCAGCCAGCTCTTTCGAATCGTCGGCCAGTATGTCCAGCAGCGATGTCTGAAATCCGCTGTCGCCAAGCAGGAGGTTGGCATGCTGCGAGTGGATGTCTATTAGCCTTTGTCCCAATTCCTTGAGGAATGCAAGTCCTACAGGCGTGTCGTTCACGAATGCTCGCGATTTGCCGGAGGGCAGTATCTCGCGCCGGATGATGACCGTGCTGTCATCTCCGTAGTCTACATCCTCGGCCTCGAAAAGTGTCTCGATGGCAAGTCCTTTTGTCTCGAAGACGGCCTCGACTATGCACTTGCGTTCAGGGTCGAAAAGGGTATGGCTGTCGGCTCTGCCACCAAGCAACAGCGCCAGTGCGCCAAGCATGATGCTCTTGCCCGCACCGGTCTCGCCTGTGATTGCAACAAAGCAATTGTCGAACTCGATGTCGCTCTGCTCGATGAGAGCGTAATTTTCTATGTGTAGTGTCTTGAGCAAAGGTGTGGATTGTAATTATGTTTTGATAATCAGCTATAAAAGCATTGGTGCTATTCTGTTGAGGGCTTTTACTAGGAGGTCGACCTCTTCCAAGGTGTTGTATATTGCGAACGAGGCCCTTACTGTGCCAGGGATGCCGTAGCGGTCCATGATGGGTTGTGTGCAATGGTGTCCCGTGCGGACGGCGATGCCCAGCTTGTCGAGCAGCGTCCCCACGTCGTAGGGGTGGATGTAATGAATGCTTGAATGTGTGAATGTGTGAATGTTTGAGTGTAATAGGAAGGAGATGACGGAGGCCTTGTTTTGGGCGGTGCCAAAGATGCGGAGACCGTCAATCTGTAGGAGTTGCTCGGTGGCGTAGTCGGTGAGCTCTTTTTCATGCTTTGCTATGTTGTCGATGCCTACTTCAAGCATGAAAGCGATGGCAGCCTTGAGTCCCAACACGTCGCCTACCGACGGTGTGCCGGCTTCGAACTTGAATGGCAACTCATTATAAGTGGTGCGTTCGAATGTCACCTCTTTTATCATCTCGCCACCACCCTGATAAGGAGGCAGTTGCTCCAATATCTCTTCGCGGCCATACATCACGCCGACTCCCATCGGCGCATACATCTTATGGCCTGAAAAGCAGTAGAAGTCGCATCCCAAGGACTGCACATCGACAGCCATGTGCGAAATGGACTGAGCCCCGTCGACTAATACCGGAACTCCGTGGCTATGAGCAATCTCCACAATCTCTTTCACTGGGTTTATTGTGCCGAGGGTATTGCTTACATGGTTCACTGCCACGATGCGTGTCTTCTCGTTGATGAGGCTGCGGTAGACATTGAGGTCCAATACTCCTTCGTCGCTGAACGGAATGACGCGTAGCGATGCCCCCTTGCGGCCGCATGCCAGCTGCCAGGGTACGATGTTGCTGTGGTGCTCCATGCCCGACACTATCACTTCGTCGCCCTCTCCCAGAAATCGCTCGCCGAAGGTGGCGGCCACGAGGTTGATGCTCTCTGTGGTGCCACGGGTGAATACTATTTCGTGGCTGTGGCGGGCGTTGATGAATTGTTGCACGGCACGACGGGTCTGCTCGTATTCGTCGGTGGCTTTGGCGGCAAGGTAGTGGGCTCCGCGATGGATGTTGCTGTTGAGAGTGGTGTAGTAGCCTGCCAGTGCGTCGATTACCGACTGCGGCTTTTGGGTTGTCGCAGCGTTGTCAAAGTAGACTAGCGGGTGGCCGTATGCCTGTTGGTCGAGGATGTGGAATTGCTCGCGTAAATTCATGTTGTTAGACTTGCTTGTACTTGATAAACATTGCGATAAGGTAGACGATAATCAGCAGAAGGACAATGTAGAAAGCCCAGCTGCAGCCTGCTTTGGGCAGCGGGCGGTCTTTGCGGCGCAGAAAGGACTGCCAATCGAACTTTTGTTCTTTATCTGCCTCTGTTTTTTCGCTGCTGCCGCTCATTGCACTGGGCTGTTTTTGCGTTTACGGACGATGGCGCGGACAACGAGGAATGCCACGGCGAGGACGAAGAGTACAATGATGACTTTGGACAGTATGCCGCTGTATTTGAAGATGAAGTCCATGCCCCCTGCCTTGACGGCGAGGTAGCCGAGCAGTGCCAGCACGCAGTTCCAGATGGCTGCCCCGAGGAAGGTGTAGAACGTGAATGTGGCGATGTTCATCTTCGACAGGCCGGCGGGAATGGAGATGAGCTGGCGGATGACGGGGATGAGACGCCCTACAAGGGTGCTCACCACACCGTGGTCGTTGAAGTATTTCTCGGCGCGCTCCATCTTCTCGCCCGAGAGCCGTAGGGCATGGCCTACCTTGCTGTCGACGAACTTGTATATTATCGGTCTCCCCAGCCAGCGGGAAAGGAAATAGTTGATGTATGCTCCCAGCAGGGCTCCGAGAGTGCCTACCAACACTATGAGCCATATTTTCATGTCGTTGGGTGTCTTTGGGTCGGCAGCGACCATTACGGCCGGCGGAATGACAATCTCGCTAGGGAATGGCACAAACGAGCTCTCGATGGTCATCAGCGTGCCAACGGCGGTGTAGCCTACATGCTGGCTGTACCAGTGAACCACTTGGGCTACCCATCCGTGGTAATGGCTGTCGGCTGCGTTGATTTCTGCCTCGATGAGGTCGGGTTCGCCGGTGGAGGCTGCCAGGCTGTCGGTCTGTGCGAAAATGCTCGTCGCAAGGGCGAGGAAAAGGATGAAGGATAGTAGTTGGCGTTTTTTCACGGTATTATTCTTTGGAATTAGAGTGGATGATATTCATTACTTCGAGGTCGGTTTCCAGTTCGGGGACATAGCTCAGCAGTTCCTTGTCCCCCTCGGGGTTGTCGTAGATGCAGGCTCGCACGGCGTTGAAGAGCATGTTGCGTCGTCTGGTCATGTAGTAGCAGAGCGCAAGCCTTTTGTAGAATTCCATTGCCATCTCGCTGTTGGTCACGCCTTTGTTGAGTCCGTCGATGGCCTCATCGTAGTTTCCGCGCATGATGTGGTAGTCGGCGTATGCTATCCAACCCTGCTCGAAGTCGGTGTAGTGGGGGATGGCGCTTTGGAAGTAGTGGTCGGCGTTGTCGAAGTCGCGGTTGTCGGCATAGATGAGTGCCAACGTGGTGAGGTAGATGGGCGACTCGGGTTCGATGGAGATGGCTTTCCGGGCGCAGTCTACAGCCTCTCCAAAATCCATCGTCATGGTGTAGCAGGTCGACATGGCATGCCATGCGTCGGCATAGAAGGGATCCTCCTTGGTGGCCTTGCGGAAATAGCTAATGGCTGTGGCTGAGTTGCCCTGGAAGCGGAAAATATCGCCTATGCGATAGTAGACCAGGGCTTTGTCTTCGGTGTGTTCGACGGCGTCGTGCAGGTCGTCGACGGCGGCCTTGTAGTCGCCAAGTGCCTGATGGCACCACGACATCTGGTTGTAGGCATAATAGAAGTCGGCATCGATGGCGATGGCATATTGGTATGCATCGATGGCTTTCTCATAGAGCATGTTCGAGGCATAGCCTTCGGCAAGACAGAACCAGCCCACTTTCGAGTAGGGGTGTTCCTCGACGAAGTGCTGGTAGTAGTCTACCAGTTTGTCGATAAGTCCGTCGTTTTCGTAGCAGTTGGCAAGCTCATATAGGGAATGCTCGTCTTCGGGCTTTAGTCTCAGGGCTTTGCGGTAGTAGTTGCGAGCCTCGGAGAGACGGTTCATCTTTACATATTCGTCGGCGATGTTGCCGTAGATGATGCCCAGTTCATAGCCGTCGGCAGCAGCCTTTGTGTAGTATTGTATGGCCTTGCGAGGTTGGTCTAAAGCACTCAACACCACCCCCATGGCATACAACACGTCGGTGTCGTCGGGCTGGACGCGCTCAATCTGCTTCAGCAGGGTGTGGGCTTCGTTGAAACGTTCCTTGAAGCAGAGCAGGTGGGCGCGACGCAACTTGATTTCGTAGGAGGCGGGGAAGAGATATTCGCCGTGCAGCACCGACTTCTCAATCATCTCGCCGTCGTAGTTGTCGAGGTAGAAATCGATGATAATCTCCATCTCGTCGAGGTCGAAATAGCGGCGTTCGCCGTTTCTCTGCATCCTCTCGAAGTCGAGTACGAGTTGCTTTACGTCTTCTTCGTAGTTTTTAAACCGGTCTTTGTTCTTCTTTTGCATATACAACAGAATGGTTGTCACCGATTTGGCATCGGCTTTCGCGGTGACAGCAACCGAACAAAAGTACTAAGTATTTCGCTATTTCACTACTGTCGAAGACAGATGTTATCAGCATGTTTTCAACAACTCAAGGCATCTATGGCAAGGTGGTAGCCTTTGAGTCCTAAGCCGCAAATCATGCCTCGGCAGGCAGGCGATATGAGGGAGTGGTGACGATACTCTTCGCGTGCGAAGATATTGCTGATATGCACTTCGATGGCTGGTGCGGGGACGGCCTTGAGGGCGTCGTGGATGGCGACACTGGTGTGGCTGTAGCCACCGGCATTGATGACGATGCCGTCAGTGACAAACCCATCTTGCTGGATGCGGTCGATGAGTTCGCCTTCGATATTGCTCTGGAAATATGAGATTTCAACATCGGGGAACGCGGTGCGGAGGCTGTCCACAAGTTGTTCCATTGTGGTGGTGCCATACACTTCGGGCTCGCGTTTGCCGGTGAGGTTGAGGTTGGGGCCGTTGATGATTGATATTTTTTTCATGGGAGTGAGAAAAAGGTATTATTGAGAGAAAAAAACAGGGTAGTGCATAAAAAAGTGAAAGCCGCCCCTCACGGGCGGCTTTCTGTATAAAAAACGGTTTGACGGGCAAATTAGATGATACCCTGAGCAACCATGGCTTTGGCAACGCGCATGAAGCCGGCGATGTTGGCGCCCTTCACGTAGTTGATGTGGCCGTCAGCCTCGCGACCGTGCTCGACGCACATGTCGTAGATGTTGTTCATGATGGTATGGAGGTTCTTGTCGACCTCTTCGGCAGTCCAGTTGCGGTGCTCGGCGTTCTGGCAGATCTCGAGACCAGAGGTGGCAACACCACCGGCGTTGACAGCCTTGCCAGGACCGAAGGGAACCTTGGCAGCCTGGATGGCAGCGATAGCGGCGGGCTGGCAACCCATGTTGGAAACCTCAGCAACATACTTCACGCCATTGGCGAGGAGCATCTTGGCATCTTCCTCAGCAAGCTCGTTCTGGAAAGCGCAAGGCATAGCGATGTCGCACTTGACAATCCAAGCCTTCTTGCCAGCGGTGAACTTGGCCTGGCCGGGGAACTTGTCGGCCATGTCCTGAACCTTGTTGCGGTTCGAAGCACGCATGACGAGCATATAGTCGATCATCTCCTTGGTGATGCCGTTCTCAATCTCGCAGACACCGTCGGGGCCGGAGATGGCGACAACCTTGGCACCAAGCTCGGTGGCCTTGATGGCAGCACCCCAAGCAACGTTACCGAAGCCGGAGAGGGCAATGCGCTTGCCTTCCATCTTGTCACCATTCTGTTTCACCATGCGCTCGACATAGTAGATGGCGCCGAAGCCGGTAGCCTCGGGACGGATGAGGGAACCACCCCAGCCGTAGCTCTTGCCAGTGAGGGCACCAGTGGAGTGCTCGCGGGCAAGTTTCTTGTAGGCACCGTAGAGGTAGCCGATTTCACGACCGCCAACTCCCACGTCACCAGCGGGGCTGTCCTGGTCGGGACCGATGTTGCGCCACAGCTCATACATGAAGGCCTGGCAGAAACGCATGATTTCAGCATCGCTCTTTCCAACGGGGTCGAAATCGGAACCACCCTTACCACCGCCGAGAGGCAGCATGGTGAGGCTGTTCTTGAAAATCTGCTCGAAACCGAGGAACTTCAGCATGGAGACGTTCACAGCCTTGTGGAAGCGGAGACCACCCTTGTATGCACCGAGGGCAGCATTGAACTGAACGCGGTAACCGAGGTTGGTGCAAACTTCGCCCTTGTCGTTGACCCAGGTCACGCGGAAGGTGAAGATGCGGTCGGGCTCGACAATACGCTCGACAATCTTGTTGGCCTCGAATTCGGGATGTTTGTTGTATTCCTCTTCGATGGTTTCAAGAACCTCGCGGACAGCCTGCAAGTACTCGTTTTCGCCCGGATGTTTGGCCTCCAGGTTGGCCATAATTTCGTTTACTTTCATGGTATTTAATGATTTATGATAATAATAGTTATTTGTTTTGAGAAAACAAATGTACTACAATTTATTGGAATGGGAAAAGTTTTTTTTAATTATTTTTATGATAAAATTGCATAACATTGATGTACAAAGTTATACAGCCTGAATTTGAGGTATTTTTTTTCTTCGATGAATGACATGTGGGCTACATTGTCGAGCAAAAGTACCTCGGAACGCTGGGGAAGCATGGCTTGCGACAATCCCAACTCGATGGGGATGCGACGGTCGTTTTTGCCGTAGACGAAGAGCACCGGACAGGTTGCGCGGGCGAGGGTCTTGACCCGAGAGGGGCGTGCCTTCATGCCACGCTGGGCTGCCAGGATGCCCTCTTCGCGTGTCTCGAGACATTGGTCGCGCAGCTCTCTGATCTCGGAGGCCAGCAGGGTGCGCTTCGACTCGTCGAAGAGGTTGGTGATGAAATCGACGATAAAGCCGGCGCGGTTGGTGTGGACCTGGCGGCAGAGCTCGTCGCGCTGATGCTGCTTCTGTTCGTCGTCTGCCAGGGCGTGCGAATGGAGAAGTCCTAGTCCGTTGAGCATATATCCGTAGGAGTCGGCAAAGGCAAGCGCCACGTAGCCGCCCAGCGAGTGGCCCACCATGGTGCATTTCTCTACTCCGATACTGTCGAGGACAGCCTTGACGGCATCGGCCATAAAGTCCATGGTGTGTACATCGGAATAGGTGGCACTGTGACCGTGGCCTGGCAAATCGATGGTCACGACATGCATCGTGCGCATGTAGGACAGCATGATGGAACTCCACACGTCGAGACTTTGCAGGAATCCATGGAGCAGTACTAATGTTTCGGCTTTGCCACAACCCTCCTCCCAGTAGTGTATTTCTTTGTTTTCGAACAGTATAACCTTATGCTTCTCCATAGTATGGTGACATTGATTAGAAAGTACAAAAGTACTCCCAATATTTGTTTTGGAAGTACTTAGGCTAAAAAAGAAATCCTCAATGGATTGTTAATAAATGATTAGTGTGTAATCGAGGGCTATTCCAGCCGGTGCAGTGTGAGTCCGACTGATGTTTTGGCTTTGCCCAATTTGGTTTGGCTGTTGCCGTAGGGAGAGGTGGCTATGCGGTCTGTGTGTATGCCGCGGGATACGAGCTCCTGTTTGATGCGGTTGGCACGCTCCTGCGACAACTTGTAGCACTCGGCATCGTCGTCGCCGTCAACATGGCAGGTGAACTCGACGCCCACTTGCATGTTGCGGTTCAGGAAGTCGGCCAGGTGGTCTATCTCTTTTGCAGAACAATTCTCCAAAGTGGATTTGCCTTCCTGGAAGATGATGCCGTTGAGAATGAGCAGCTGCTCGTCGTCGGCGAGGTTGAGAAGGCTGGAAGCCGTGAATATCTGTGGCTCGGGCTTGTCGTTCTGCGAGGGGGTGAAGACCATTGCGGGGATGTATACACCGTTCTGGTGGGCGTAAAGAACGTAGGTCTTGTTGGAACGCAGCATGCCCGACCATGAGGACCCCTGCTTGATGGGGATGGGGTTGCCGATGCTTTTGTGGCTTGCCAGTTCAACGATGTCGGCGGTGAACCCCACGGTCGTTGAGGAGACTTCCACATGCGTGAAGTCGGCGTTGACAGTGTGATAGAGGGGGACGGAGTAGCAACCGTAGTGGCCGTCGGCATCGCTGCAGTACAATAGGCTGCCGGTTGTGCCGGACATGGAGATGCTCTTCTCGTTGCGTCCGCTGTTGACGCCCTTGCCGTAGTTGACAGGCTTGGTCCATGTGGTCCAGTCGTCAACATTGTCGCGTGAGGCAAAATAGATGTCGCCAAAGCCCAGTCCTCGTCCGTCGGTGATGAAGTAGATGGTCTTGAGGTCGTCGCTTATGACGGGGCTGCACTCCATATAGGGGCTGTTGATGCCGATGCCAAGATTGATGGGCTTGCCCCATTGGCCGTTGGAATATGGGGCGAAGTAGATGTCGGAGGCCAGCGCGTTGTCGCCGTGGAAGAATGCGTAGGAGGGTTGCAGGTTGTGTCCGCCTTTGCGGTCGCTGGCGAAGAGTATGCCGCTGCCGTCGGGCATCATGTAGGCGTCGAAGTCGAAGGCTGTGGGGTCGTTCACTGGCTGAGGAAGAGTCTCGGAGACAATCCATGTGCCGTCGTCCAGCAGCTCGGCAACCATTATCTCGCCGTTGCTGCCCAGCAGCATCTTGTTGCCATTGTCGAAGAAACTGTAGATCTCAATGCCGCTGTTGACGATGTTGGTGAAAACGACATCGCCCTGGCTACGCCATACCGAGCCTTTCTTGGATGGTTTTGCGACGGCAATCTGTATGTGCGGCTGTCCGTCGATAGTGCGACAGAAGAAGAGCTGCTTGCCGTCGGGGTGCATGACGGGATGCGTCAGGTTGTAGGCAGGACGGACGATGGGCGTCGATGCCAAGCGATGGTCGACAGGAGCCTCCAGAATGTCGCGCAGTTCGGCCACTTCGTCGACGCAGTTGTCCTCGAAGCTGAGGTTGAAATAGTCGATGCGCTGAAGGGCTTTCTTCCATTGTCCCGAGGCTATCTGTTCCGAAATGGTGCGTTGCAGTGCCACGAAAGACTCCTTCTTGCCGGTGAGATGGTAGATTTTCGATGCCCATTTGCTAAAGTCTTTTTCAACAAAGGTACGTGGTATTTCGATGGAGTCGAATCGACGTGCGTTGTTCAAGGCATCCTGCAGGGCCATCTTGTAGGGGAAGTCGGGGAACCGCTCGGCAAACATCATGACGGGAGCAAGGTTGCCCTCCTCGGTATGCCAGTTGAACACTTCCAGGTAAATCTCGTTGTAGCTGACGTCGAGGGGGAACTCGGCAAGGTAAATCCGCAGAGCTTCCATGTCCCTCTTGTCGGTGATGAGGCTTTTGAGTCGCGACATGGCCTCGTCGGCAAGGGGGTTGTCGGAGTTTTCTATTGCAAAGTCGGCAAACTGGCGTGCGGTGTGCATGTCCTCAAACTCCTGGTTCAGCTCGTCGTCCATCATCGCCAAGACTGCGGAGTAGCCGTCGCTGCCTGGATATTTTTTCAGGTATTCGCGACAGGCTTTGGGCGAGGGGTTCTCCATCAGGGCATTGTAGGCTATGGCACTCTTCTTGCGTGAGGCGGCTCTACGCACGGGTTCCATGTCGAGAAACCCTTCAAGACGGCGGTCTACTTCGGTTTCGCTCTTGGCATTCTCAACAATCGAGTAGGCGAGTTCGCTCATCTCGTTTGCTGCTTTCTCGCCCTCGTCGGTGTTGCCGTAACTCTCCACGAATGAGCGGTAGGCGGCAAGAGTGTTGGTCGCGCGGGCCTGTTGAAACCTGGATTGGAGACGCTTGCTCTCGACGTAGCGCAAGGTGTTTGGGTCGTCGCTGAAAGCCTCGGCGTATTTGTCGAGAACGGCATCAGAGATTGGCTCGTCGCTCGCAAGTTCGCGGCGGGCACGAACGATGACATCCCTTTTGGTCTGGCGTACCAGCGTGACGGTGATGTTCTTCTTGATGAGTTTCTTGGCTTCGCGATACCTGTCGCGGTCCTCAAGGATGGAGACATAGAGCGACTCGGCCTCGGTGGCGAAGCGCATAGCCATGGGGTAGTCCTTCATGGGGTTGACGGTGTCGGCATAGAACGATGCCATCGTGAGAAGATTGGCGACATCGTCGGGTTGCCGGACGTAAGCTTTGTAAATCTTGTTGTATTGATTTGAATAGTAGCTTTCGTCATGCACCTGGGCCGACAGGCTCGTTGCGAAGAGCAGTACGGCAAAACAGGCTATTATCTTATTCATTGACATTTATTTCAGTTTGATGGTATTCAGTATGGACTTGAATTCTGCATCGAAGTCGTTATAGTTGTCGCGAGTGGTTTCCAGCCTTATCTCGATACCGGTGCTGCCATCTTTGAGATAAACCATACGGAAGAGGTAGTCTTTGCCGTCTTCATTGCTGGTGTAGGCTCCCCAGTAGCCAAGGCCGTCCTTGAACGGGTATTCGTCCAGCGACTGGAAGGGCTGGCTGGTGTAGCGTTTCATTGCCATGTCGTAGACAGTGCCTTTGTAGTTCTTGTGGATGTAAACACGCATGAACGGTATGGTGGTATCGCCCTTGCTGTCTACTACATATTTTTTTGAGTAGGAATACAGATAAACGGTGACGTTGTTGTTCACCTTCTGGGTGTTCAGGTATTTCCATCCGCCTTTCGGGAACGAGAAGCTGACATTGGTTTCGGGAATCTTGATGGCCTGAGCGGAAGCGAAAGAGAATGCGCCAAGCAGTGCGAGAAGGATGATGATTCTAATATGTTTCATTATCTGTTTGTTGTTTTAATGTTATTCTTTTTTGCACTTAAAAAGGATATACCAATCTGTTCGATATATTATTTTGTAACTCTTTTTACGTATTTATTGCAAAAGGGTTTCGTAGAATGATATAAGTTGTTTTGCCATTGCCTGTTGGCTGTAGTGTTCTTCAACCAGTCGTCGTGCGTTGTCGCCAAGCGTAGAGCAGAGTCTGGGGTTATCGACCAGGCGACGCACTTGAGCGGCAAAAGCTTCAGGTGTGTCGGCGATAAGTATGTTCTCTCCGTCGGCATAGTCGATGCCGGAGGCTCCAACGCTGGTGGAAACCACAGCTTTGCCGAGCGACATGGCCTCGATAATCTTGATGCGGATTCCGCTTCCGGAGAGAAGCGGCACGATGTTGATGAGCTTTGATGCTATGAAGTCGGACGCATCGGATACCTCGCCGACTACCTCGACTCCCTCGCTGTCGAGCTGTAGCAGTTCTTGGGGCATTTTGCGTCCTGCGAGATAGAGCTTCAACTGCGGCATATCCTTGTGAATCAGTGGCCATGCCTTGTCGAGAAACCATCGGATGCCCTCCTGGTTTGGAAGCCAGTCCATCGAACCGATATGGAACAGACTGTTGGGTTCTGGCTCGGCTGTTGGCAGTGGCTTGAGATCGATGCCAAAGGGGATGCTTGCTATTTTTTTGCGGCATCCCAGCTGGCGGAACCCTTCGGCGTCGTTGTCGGTTATGCACACTATGCCATCGAAGAGGTTGATCTGCTCCAACTCATAGTGGCGCAGTGCTAGTGCGAGGTGCTTCAGATACCAACGTTTCAGTGGGTTCTTCTCGCTTCGGGTCATCTGTTGCCAGATGCGGTGCTCTATGTTGTGGGCACGCATCACCACGCGCGCCTTGCTGTGACGGCGTATGGTGGCTAGATATGGGGCAAGGAAGATGCTCTCCACATGCACGACATCGAATTCCTCGGCATCGAGTATTTCGGCCAGCTTTCTGTCGAACTCTTTGCTATAAAAGCGCTTGACGTTGTACGACTCACCGCATAGCAGCGCGACGGCGGCATCGACGGGATGGATTGAGAGGTCGATGTGAACGGCTTGGAAATGCGTCTGTTGGGCATAGTCTGACGATGCCACTTGCTTGCCGACGGGGTGCTTGTCGCTGCACATGCTCAACACACGGACGGCGTGTCCGCATGCCAGTAGGCCTTGCGTCACGCCGTTCATAGCCATCGTGCCACCGTCGACAGTGGGGTAGGGGGGCTTATAGCAGAGCTGTAATATCCGCATCGTTATTCCTCAGGTAGGGCTTTGAATCCGAGGCCCATGATTTCAGAACTCTCTATTACGTTGACGAAAGCATTAGGGTCGAGGTGATGGAGGTTGGACTTCAGCTTCACAAGGTCGCTGCGGTCGAGGGTGACGTAGATCATCTTGCGCTCCTGGCCCTGGTAGAGACCGATGCCGGGGAAGCAGGTGCCGCCACGCTCAAGGTCTTTGATGATATAGTTCTTGACAGCCTCGATTTTGTCGGTGATGATGAAGACGGTCTTGTAGGTGGTGAACCCCTCAACGACGAGGTCGATGATTTTGCCTTCTATATATATAAGTATGATGGAGTATATTGGCAGTCGGATGTTGCCGATGATGAGGGTGGTGAGCGAGATGAGGCTGTCGACGATGATGACCAGGGTGCCAAGGGAAATCTTGGTGTACTTGTGGATAATCATAGAGATGATGTCGCTGCCGCCGGACGTGGCACCGGAACGGAAGATGACACCGATGGCAATACCGTAGATGATGCCGGCAACGATGGTGTTGAGGAAGAAGTCGGGGTTGAAGAAGACCTCTGTGTCGCCATCCATGAAGGAGAGCATGGTGGCGGTGCCTTCGGTCAGAAACTCACCATCGTAGATGAGTGGTGCATAACCCCATGTGGTCTCCAGTATGTAGGTGAAGAAGGGGATGAGAATCACTGACACGATGGTTTTTATGCCAAAGCGGGGACCGAGGATGATGGTGCCGATGATGAGCAGGGGGATGTCCATGCAGATGCCGGCAAGGGAGATTTTCCATCCGAAAAGGGCGTTGAGGACGTTGGCCACACCATAGACGCCTCCGGGCGCCAGGTGGTAGGGGTTGACGAACATTACATCGCCCACTGCGAAGATGGCACTGCCCAATATTACGAGCAGATAGGCGACAATCTCCTGTTTTACGTTTCTCTTTTTCTGTGTTGCCATTTGTATCTAATTGTTTTATATTGTTTTGTATAGATTTATCTGTTGAATATCGGACTGCAAAGATACATAAGTTTTATGGATTTCTATTCTTTGATGCAATATTTTTGAATGGCAATACGTTATTCAGAAACAAATCTTATACCGTGAAAAAAACAGCTCATATTCTCTTTTATCCTCTGCTTATTGTTTTGGCATTGAGCAGCTGCAGTTCCGAGACATACTATGCCAGTAGTTATCTGTACAAGTTCCAGAGGGGGAGTGACGATGCTACGGAACGCATCTATGTCTCTCTGCCTAAGGAGGTAATCCATACCAACAGTTCGCTCAACGACATACCGGGATTCATGTTGATGTCTGAGCATGAGCAGGATTCGGTGATTGCCAGCAAGACGGCTATCCTCGACAAGGTTGATGACAACATCTTTTTGTCTCAGTTCAACTCATATTTTCTTTATACCCTCAGTCGCGCCAACATCCCCATCGTGTTGGTCGACGATGTATCGCAACTGCCAAAGGCTGACGACCAGCATCTTGTTGTCGATCTGGCGCAACTCGAGCTAGAGGAGTACCTGGAGCCTCAGCGAAGCGATTTCTCGACGCGAAAGGGCTATTACTACTATTATGACTACGAGTTGCGTCATCTGAACCTCAATCTGTGGCTGCGCTTCGACGTGAGCGACTCGGCGGAGGTCTTTTTTGTCGGAGACGGTATGGATGAAAACTTCCACGGCACGGTGGTGTCGCTGGGTGATGGCACTGCCAAGATGAAGGTCGACTATGAGCATATTGACGTGAACCATGCCTATTCGCTGGCTCGACAGTTGGGCAGCCATTGTGCCACACTTTACGTCGAACGTCTGGTAACCAACTATATCCGAAGTATGAAGGGCAGCAACGTCCACTATTTCATCTACAACCCTTCATATAACTATTTCGATGACATGATATGGTACGAGGAAGGCATGCGCGAGAGCTTCATGCCGGTGAAATGATGGCGACGGGAAATAGCTCTTTTTGAACAAAAAATGTAACTTTGCAGCATCCATTGAGTTTTGGGCTCCGTCTTAACTCAAACAAAACGTGATAAATACAAAGTTGTATTATAGAAGTCAGTAAGCAATTCTACAAATTATCTTAACATCAAAGTTATGAATACGATACGGCGAAGATATCCAGTCGGGATACAGACATTCGAACGAATAATCAATGAAAAACAAGTCTATATTGACAAGACTGATATGGTGTGGCGGTTGGCTCATGCGGCACCATACGTCTTCCTCAGCCGCCCCCGACGCTTCGGCAAGTCACTGCTTACTACTACTCTTGAGTCATACTTTGAGGGTCGCAAGGACCTCTTCGAAGGTTTGAAAATCATGGAACTGGAACAGGAATGGAAATCATACCCTGTGATTCATCTGGACTTGAGTACTGCGAAGAACCAGGACAATCCAAATATGCTTTCCGAAACTCTCAGGTTCCGCCTGCGCTATGACTGTAAACAGTTCAAAGTGGATGGCAGTGACCTTACGCCAGGCAAGTATCTGGAGGCCATAATAACTAGTGCTGCCGAACAATTTGGAGGACAGGTTGTCATACTCATAGACGAATACGACGCGCCGTTGCTTGATGTGCTTCACGAGAAGGAGGAACTGATGGCCTACAAGAAGGTCATGCAGGAGTTCTACCAGCCGCTGAAGGCCTGCGAGAGAATGATCAAGTTCTGCTTCATCACTGGCATCACCAAGTTCAGCCAGCTGAGCATCTTCTCCACGCTCAACAACATCATGAACCTCTCGATGCACCCCGACTTTGCAGCCATCTGCGGAATAACGGAAAAGGAGCTGGCCAGCGACATGGCGGAGGATATTGCCATGCTTGCCGAGTATGAGGAATGCAGCACCGAGGAGATGCACCAAAAGTTGAAGCTGATGTACGACGGGTATCACTTCTCCGAGAAATCCGAGGATATTTACAACCCCTACAGCTTGATGAACTGCTTCGCACAGAAAAGAGTCAAAGACTACTGGTTCGAAAGCGGCACCTCATCCTTCCTGTTCAGACAAATACAGCATTTTGGAACCGACATAACAAGCCTTGACAACATTGAGGCTTCCGAATCAGATTTCTACCTGCCAACCGAAGTGCTGGACAATGCCCTGCCTTTGCTCTATCAGGCCGGATACCTGACCATTAAAGGGTACAGCAAAGAGTCCGAAGCCTACAGGCTGGGCATCCCCAACAAGGAAGTGATGGTAGGCCTGACCCGGGGGCTACTTCCCATGTATTCCGGAATCCGAAGCGACAGCGTCAAATTGGGCTGTGCCTTCAAAATCTACAAGGCCCTCAACACAGGCAATGTGGACCAGGCCATGCGCGAGCTGCAGGCTTTCCTTGCCGGTGTGCCGTACGTCGACGGCTTCAAGAAGAAGCTTGCCGAGGCCGCCACACGCGAGGGCTTCTGGGAATACACCATGTACCTCATCCTGTCGATGATGAACATCTACGTCCAGACCCAGGTACGTTGCCACGGCGGACGCATCGACATGGCTGTCTTCTCTGCCACCACAACCTACATTTTCGAATTCAAGCTGAACGGTGCCGCCCAAAGTGCTTTGGAGCAAATCGACGAGAAACACTATTCCGACCCCTTTGCTACAGCACCAAACCCTGTAGTCAAAATTGGCGTAAGCTTCGACCTCGACCAGTGGAACATCAAAGACTGGCTTGTAGGATAACTGAATACTAAATTTAGATGACAAACTTGATTTCCTTCAGGTCACAGACGATTTCTTGGTCATCCTCTGTTGTGAGATGTAGGTGTCCTAAGGAGTCGACATCGATGATGGTGGCTGTGATTCGACGTTCATCATATAGAAAAGGTGATGGCTTATTCAGTCTGTAGAGGCGATTCATGTAGTCGGGCTTGATGCTGGAGGGATGACTTTTGAGCTGCGAATAGCGTGACTCTATCTTGCCGAGGACGTTATCCAGAGCGTTTTTCAGACCGTAGTGCTTGCCTGTCTCGATGCTTATTGATGTGGGATTGGGAATCCAGTCAGGGAAGGTGGTTTGGTTGACATTGAGTCCAATGCCGCATATTGATTGGCTTATTGAAGTGCTTGTAAGCTGGTTGGTGATGAGTATGCCACAGACTTTGCGGTCGCCTATATAGATGTCGTTGGGCCATTTGACGGACACTTTGTTGCGACAGGGTGCATTGTCTTCAGTTTGCCTTTCGTCGCAAGTGTTCAATAAACCGCGACCGGCTCCAATCAGGCTGTCGGTGATGGCGAGGGCGAGGGTCATGCTCAATAGCCATTGGTCGGAGGCTTTCAAAAAAGAGGGCTTTAGAATAATGCTGAAGGTGAGGTTCTTGTAAGGCTCGCTGCACCATACATTGCCCTTTTGCCCGATGCCGGCGGTCTGGTTGCCTGCCCAGACAACAGTAAACTCCCCGAGGCTCTTAGGGTCGAGGAGTTTGCAGTATGCGTTTGTAGATTCTAGAGTGTCGAAAAAACGGATGTCCATTTTTGAACACATTTTTCATCAAGGAGTGATGTCCCACCCGCCATGCGCGAATGGCTCCATCATCAGACGGTCATGATTTCCTTTTCCTTGGCAGTGAAGATTTTGTCGCATTCGCTGACATATTTGTCGGTGATGTCCTGGATTTCTTTCTCCACCTGCTTTACTTCGTCTTCGGGTACTGACTTGTCCTTGAGCTTTTTGACTTTGTCCATGACATTGCGGCGTGCGTTACGGATGTTCACCTTGCCGTTCTCTACCTCGCTCTTGGCAGCCTTGGAGAGCTCTTTGCGGCGTTCCTCGGTCAGTGGAGGCACAACGATGCGCAGGATGTCGCCCTCGTGGCGCGGCGTGAAGCCAAGGTTGGCATCGAGGATGGCTTTGTTGATGGCCCCGATGATGCTCTTGTCCCAAGGTTGGATGATGATGTTGCGGGCGTCGGGGGTGCTGATGTTGGCGGCCTGGCTTAGTTCGGTGGGCGCACCGTAATAGTCTATTTTCACACCGTCGAGCATGCCGGGGTTGGCTTTGCCGGCGCGGATTTTTGCCAGCTCTTTCTCAAGAAAGTTGATGGCACTCTGCATACTTTGTTTTGCTTCGTCAATACAAGCTTTCGATAAGTCGTTCATTATGATTGGATTTAAAATTATTTGTCTTTGTTTTCCGGAACAGGGGTTGCACCACTCTAACGAGATGAAGCTATGCGTTCACTTCTGTTCCAATGGGTTCTCCAGTGACTACTTTTAGCAGGTTGCCAGGTTTGTTCATGTCGAAGACATAGATGGGCAGTTTGTTCTCCTCGCAAAGGGCAAAGGCGGTAAGGTCCATGATTTTGAGCTTCTTGGACAGCGCCTCCTGGAATGTCAGCGTTGTATATTTTGTTGCCGTGGGGTCTTTCTCGGGATCGGCGGTGTAGACTCCGTCAACACGGGTGCCTTTCAGAATGGCGTCGGCCTTGATTTCGACGGCACGCAGAGCCGAGGCGGTGTCGGTAGTGAAGAAGGGGTTGCCGCTACCACCGCCGATGATGACCACCTTGCCTTCCTGCATTGCCTCGATGGCACGACGGCGACTCATCTCCTTGCAGATGGGTTCAATGGCGAGACCACTAAGCAACTCTGTTTTAAGTCCCTGCTTCTCAAGTTCGGCTTGCAAGGCCATGCTGTTGATGAGGGTGGCAAGCATACCCATGTAGTCGCCTTGCACGCGGTCCATGCCCTTGGCGGCTCCGCTCAGGCCTCGGAATATGTTGCCGCCGCCAATGACGATGGCGACCTCTACTTTATTGTTTACAGCTTCGCGTATGTCGCATGCATATTGTTCGAGCATGGAAGGGTCGATGCCGTAACTTTGGCTTCCCATCAGCGACTCGCCGCTGAGTTTCAAGAGGACACGGTTGTATTTCATATATTAAAAGTTTAAAGTTGATATATAAAAGATATTTGCGACTATTGGTTTGACAACAAGTGTGTTGCGTCGGGAATAGCCAAATAATCGCTGATGATTTGAGACAACGAAATTACGAAAAAAAAATCATTCTTTGGCTAAAAGAATGATTTTTTTTTCAGATGTCGTTGCTTACTGAGAGTGTGGCGAGACTTATCTTAATGTTTTCTACTTTTTTGAGAGCTAACCAGCAAGCTTCAGTGGTGGCTCCCGTGGTGAGGACATCGTCGACAAGGAGTACATGATGCCCTTTGAGTCTTTCGGGGTCGCGAAGTTGAAAGACATCTTGCATGTTGTCGAGTCGCTGTTCGCGGTTTTTGCGAGTCTGTGTCTCTGTATGACGAGTGCGAATCAGGTTGTTGTCGCTGATGGGACGTTTGAACACCTCTGCTATTCCTTTGCTGAGCAAAAAGCTCTGGTTGTAACCTCGTTTCCGTAGTTTGCGTGGATGCAATGGGACGGGAATGATAATGTCGACATCGTCGAATTGCCTGTTCCGTGACAGTGCATGCCCCATCTGGCGACCCATAATGACAGCGAGACGTTCGTTGCCATGATATTTTATTTGGTGGAGTAGTTTTTGCGTATTGTTTTTGCGTTTGAAGATGAGTAGGGTGGTGGCTGCAACTAGGGGGACCCGACCTTGCAGTCGTTGAACCACATAGTTGTTGCTGCACTCAGCGTTCAATGCCTCGGGCAAATCGGAGAGGCAGTGGAGACAAATCTCCTCCTCGCCGACCATCAATGGTCTGCCGCAGAGGCAGCAGGTGCGTGGGAAAAAGAGCTCTATGAAATCGCGAAACAGGTGCATAGTGTTGTTCCACAGGTGTCCGGAACCAGACGACGGTATCACAGCACGTCTCTGTTCCAAAACAGGCAGCTGTCGCCGTAGCTGAGAAAGCGGAAGTTGTGGTCGAGGGCGTAGCGGTAGCAGCTTTTCCAGGCGTCGCCGATTAGGGCGGAGACGAGCAATAGAAGCGTACTTTTCGGTTGATGGAAGTTTGTGACGAGGCCATCGATGACATTATAGTGGTACCCTGGGGCAATGAGCAGCTGGGTGTCGCCGCAAAGTGTGTCGATGCCGTGGCTATCCATCCATTTCATGACGTTGCTGTAGGACTCTTCGACACTGATTTCCTTCTCTCTGTGGTTGTAAGGCTCCCATTGCAATACATGCATTGCTTCGATGTCGGGGTTCTCTTCCAATTGCACGCCAAACCAATAGACCGACTCGAGGGTACGCACTGTGGTGGTTCCGACAGCGATGATGGGAGAGGCGGGTGTTGAGGATTTGTGATTGCCAGCCTTGGGACGACGATCTTTGCGTTTGCCGAGCTGGTTAAGGATATTGACGATGTTCTGACGGCTGATTTGAACCTTCTCGACATGCATTTCGTGTCCGCCAATGGTGTCGGTGGTGACTGGCTTGAAGGTGCCGGCTCCCACGTGCAGGGTTATGAATTCCGTCGCTATGCCTTTGTCTCTCAGTTTCTCCAGCACGTTGTCGGTGAAGTGAAGCCCTGCCGTTGGTGCAGCCACAGACCCTTCAGGGTCGGCGTATACCGTCTGGTAGCGTTCCTTGTCGCTCTCTTCGGCATCGCGATGCAGGTAGGGTGGGAGAGGGATGACTCCAGCATGCTCGATGACTTCGGCAAAACTTATGCCGCCAGTCCATTCGAAATCGACAACCCATGCGTTGCCTACCGCTTCACCACGGGAAGCGGTAATCGTGAATTGTGAATCGTGAATTGTGAATTGTGAAGATAGAGGTGCCTCTTTCCATTTCTTGTTGTTGCCGATGAAGCAGAGCCAAGAACAATGTTCCCTCTCCTCGAAGGCTTGTGCAACAGGCTGATGGTAAGGTTCAAGGCAGAAGACTTCGATGAGTGCTCCTGGCATGCCATTGGCGTTAGCCGGTTTGCGGAAAAAGAGGCGGGCGTGGATGACCTTGGTGTTGTTGAAGAGCAACATCGCGTCGGCAGGCAGTAGTTCAGGAAGGTGGGAAAACTGCGTCTCGCTGATGTCGCCATCGCTGTAGACAAGCAGTTTCGACTGGTCGCGTTGTTCAAGAGGGAACTTGGCGATGCGTTCTTCGGGAAGGGGATAGTTGTAGTCGGCGATGGCTATATTTTCTATTGCTCTGATTCTTTCGTCCATTTGATTGTGGCTATTGAGAGTGCGACATACCATCCTATTATGATTGATATGGCATACCAGTTGTGTGTCAGTGCTATGATGACGGCGCATCCTGTCAGGAAGATGTACTGTGTGCGGTTCTGTTTCCAACTCATGTCGTGAAAGTTGAACTTGAGCGAGAACATCGGAAGGTCGCATACCATCAGTATGCAGGTGACCGCTATCGTGAAGAGTATAGCGGCATCCTGCCAGCCGAATAACAAGTCGGGCTTCCATCCGCCAAGGGCTATGCCAACCCATATCATCGCATTAGCAGGTGCGGGAAGTCCGCGGAAACTATGGCTCTGACGAGTGTCGACATTGAACTTGGCAAGTCGATAGGCCGCAAAAAGTGGTATCATCAAAGCCACCAAACAGAGCTTCTCGAACTGCCCATGAGTTAGGATGCCCATCATGATTAGTCCTGGAGCAACGCCGCTAGTTACTACATCTGCCAGGGAGTCGAGTTGTTTGCCTATCTCCGATGGTACTTTCAGCAGCCGAGCCGCCATGCCGTCGAAGAAATCCAGGAATATGCCAGCACATATCAGAATGGAAGCATTCTTATAGTGATCCACGGATCCTAAATAACAAGCCAGCACACCGCATAAAAGATTGCCTAGGGTTATTAAGTTGGGGATTTGTTTCTTCATGTTTTCTGGAATTTAAAAAAGGATGTGCTGTGACATCCTTTCTTTTCAAGGTTGGCTAGATAGTCTAGATAGTCTAGATGGTCTAGATGCTCTAGATTGTCTAGACACTCTAGCTTACTACCAAAGCTTCACAATGAGCCTGAATTCTGCGTCGTCCCAGTAAGCCTTGAATTCCACATCCGTTGCGGCACGCTCTTTGTAATTATATTCCTCGTCGCATGCCTGCTTGAGGTTCTTGAGGGCGTTGGCCTTGTCGCCAAGACGGGCATAAGCCACGGCACGGAGATAGTAGACATCTGCATTCTGGTCGAGACAGCAATCAAGGGTGCGGATGCTGTTGGCAGTCTCGCCGTTCATCAGCTGTGCGAAGGCCAGGTTGAAACTGCAGGTGCTACCCTTGAGCTGTTTCTGTGCATCTTTGTAGTTGCCCTTCTTGAGGTTGAGTATAGGCAGATTGGTTTCGGCATCGGTGCTGCCCTGACGTTCAGCCTCTTCGAAATAGTATTTGGCAAGGGCGTAGTCTTTCTGAGCCAGGCAGAGAAGACCAGTGTTGTTGAGCACGTCAGGGTTATGAGGGTTGAGCTGGCGAGCCATGTTAAGGTAACGCTCGGCCTCGGGGTAGTCGCCCAGATAGAAGGCAACGGCTCCGGCATTGTTCCATGCAGCCCATTCGGAACTGTGGTTCTCGGTTGCCCATTTGTAGTATTTCAGCTTGGTCTCGTAGTTGTAGTTGATATAGGCTGCATACATCAGCTCGTCGAAAGTAAGTTTGGCGGGGTTGAGGGATGCCTGCTTGGCCAGTTCGGGGTCGGTCTTGCGGGCCTCAGAGTAGTAGAGGGCTATCTGGGCTCGGCGTAGGCTGGGGAAGATGTTGGTGTTGAGCTGTGTGTAGGTCTCGGCCATGTTCTTTATCATCTGCTCGCGCTTGATGAGGTTTTGCTGTGTCTCGACAATGTTGACGATGGCATGTTTGTCCTGGATGTCCGACTCTTCAACCATGATGATGAAGTGTACCCAGTCCTCGCCGGCAGCGCGTGTCGACAGGACTATTTGTTTCTGCAACTCGTATTTGTAGTGGTCGATTTCGTACGAGGGGACGTTTTTGCGGCTAGCCATGGTGTTGAGCACGTCGTCGAGGACTCGCTTGATTTGCGTTGTTGCCACTTCGGCACGGTTCTTGCTGACACCCACGTTGTTGGTCTCCTCACCCTCAGGCGATGCCCAGCCAGTGATGGTAATCTGTTTTGGCAGACCGTTTTCGAGCATGATGCGACGAAGGTCCTCAAGTTGGGCTTTGCTGTTGAAGATGCGGTTCATCCCGAAGTTCCAGTCGAGAACCGAGAGCCCATTGGGGAAGTAGATGTCGGCGGTCTCGACAACGCCCTGGGTCTTGTTGTAGTTGATAGGCGAGATGGAGATGTTGCCGCGTATGTTGACCCACGAGGAGGTATTGTTGACACCGTCGGAGATCATCACCGTGGGGAAGGTGACGGTCTTGTACTGTATCTCGTCGGCAAACTTGGCCTCGTCGTCGGTGGTGGACGCGGTGTAGGCCACAGGCGCAAGCGTCACGCGACCGGTTTCCATGCCGGGCTTGAAGTCCAGCTCGTCGGTGTAGGTGAAGCGTCCGCCGTTCTCGTAGTTGATGGTGATGCCCTCACCGTTGACGTTCTCGCCCTTGAGGGTGATGGGGTTCAGCGGAATGGAGCCACCTTCCCATGTGAATATGGGCTGTACAAAAACAGCAGCTTTCTTGATGAAGTATTTTTCGGGTATGGAGCCTACGAACTTGACAACCACCTTGTCGTCGCGGGTCTCGACGGGGTTAGGGGTTGCTTGGTAGCGGACTTTGTTGCTGCCCGATTTCATCTTGGACAATCCGCTGCAACCAACCAGAAGAAACGATAACAGAAAGATGTAAAAAATGTTTTTTCTCATATTATGAGGCTCTTAATAATGAATTATCTTGAATATAATTGAACTGTATATAATTGTCACTCAGTCTGATAAACCAGACTGCGACCTAAAATATCCAAAATGCAAAGATATGACATTTTTTTTGAAATAATTATATGGTATTCCAATTAATTGTAAAAAACGTTTTGCTTTCAATAAAAAACGTTAGTTATCAGAAAACTAATTACTGTTTCGGTGTCTTGTATTTAGTGTTTTGCAAATTCGGTGTTCTGGTTTTTGCATCCTTTATTGAATGGGCAGTATTCGCAGGCGTTTTTTCGGGGAGCGGCGAGGAAGTCGGTTTCGGGATCCAATATTTCGCTGACTAGGTCGCGGAGAATCTGTTCGAATTGGTCTATGTGCGTCGAGTCCATCGTCTTTGTTTCAAGCCACGAGGCGGCAATGAAGTCGGACGAGAGAGCTCTCAGCGGAAAAATGCCGCTCATGAATGAGCCATTGTAGCCGCTACTGCGGCAGTAGAGCCATGCGTAGGTCATCACCTGAAACCATTTGTCCGAGGGGTCGCGAAGCGACACTATATCTCTCTTCATGCGTAGGTCATCCTCTTTGACTCCGCCCGATTTGTAGTCGGCTATGCGCAGTTGTCCGTCGTAGTAGTCGACGCGGTCGGTGATGCCGTTGATGTTCACCGGGTAGTTGACGAATGGCAAGTCGAGGTGTAGAGGCAGAGTTATGGGCTTGTCATCGGTAAGTACCATCTGGATGGTGTGTCCCTCTTTGAGCTTTTTTATCTCTCGCCGAAGGAAGTGGCTGATTTCCATCTTTGCCACTTCGAGGTAAAGGCGGTTTTTGCCCTCCTCACTGCGTCCTTTCAGCACCTCATCCTTGAATGTTTTTTCAATCGTATCGGGCAGTCTCTTCAGGGCATCGGAAAGTGTCTCTACCCTTATGCGTTTATCTGCGTCGATGCTGTAGATGTCGCACAGGATTTTATGGATGAATGTACCCAGCTCGTTGCTCTCCACCTCTTCCGAGAGTTCCTCTACCTCGTGTACCCCAACCACGTCGCCCAGGTAGAACATCATCGGACAGTTACGGTAGCGGTTCAGGGCACTGGGCGAAAATCCGCGTTCTGCCATCTCTTTTAGCCTCTTCCGGGCTCGTTCATCTTTTATTGCATGGTCGACAATGCTCTTCGCCTGTTGCCGGTTTTCCACATCCACCGAGAAACTGTCAATCTTGACGTTGGGGATTTTTGATGCCATCTCGTTGCGCAACTGGAGTATGAAGCGGCTGGGCTCGCCTTTGCCCATACCTTCGGAGTCGGAACTGTAGATGAGCCACACCTCATGGGCTCGCTGTATGAGACGGTAGAAGTTGTAGGCGTAGACGGCATCCTTCTCCTCGTGGGTGGGAAGCCCAAAGGCTCGCTTCAAAGTATATGGAATGAGTGAGTTGGATGAGCGTCCCGAAGGGAGGGTGCCTTCGTTGACAGAGAGGATGATGAGCCGCTCGAAGTCGAGGTTGCGGGTCTCCAGCACGCCAAGCAGCTGAATCTCCTTGAGCGGTTCCCCATACAGGGCAATGGTGTAGTGCGATGCCAGCCGCATGTAGATACGTTGGAGCGTCTCAATGTTTTGTATGTGCTGGTATTTTTTCTGGATTTGTTCGAAGTAGTTGACAATCTGTAGCAGGCATGCCAACGACTCCTGTTCTCGCACAACCGTTTCAATGCACCCACTCTCGTTGACGACGCTGACAAACCGTTTCATAACAGAGAGTGTCTCATCCACACCCTTGCCGCACTCAAACAGGAACATAATCTTCTCTGCATTAGGCACTTGTTGTGCCAAGGCTCTTATTTCGTCGACGGAGGCATATATTGTCTTGTCTGCAATGAGTTTGTTCTTGACTGTTGTGAGAGCTGTGGTGGTTTCTAACAGGCGGGATATTATGTTGTCGCTGAAGAGGTTGGTGATGTCGATATGATAGTATTTTTCGTTGCGGCGGTTGGCGAGAAGTGCCAGGATTTTGCAGGTAGTGTTATGCACGCCGCTCATGTTGAAGGGAAGACCCATGGTCACATTGATGGCGTCGATGCTTGGTGGGAGCGAGTTGAGCATGGGAATCAGTAACTTCTCGTCGGCCAGTACGATGGCCGAGCCGCTGCCCCATTCGCTTTTGGGAGATCCTTGAATGATGGCTCCGGCGGTCTTGGCCTGTAGGACGTTTTCGGGACTGTTGACGATGTGTATTATCTTTTCTCCTTCGGTGAAGTTGCTGCCGAAATCAGTGCTGATGTTGTGCCTTTGTGCGTTCTGGCGAAGGAATAGACCGGCCTCTTGGACAGGGTCGTTGTAGTAGTAGTCATCGCCGTCGCAGATGAGTTTCCCTACTCCTTGGTTTTCAAACCATTTTATAATCTTTGACTCGCATTGCGAAAGTGCGTTGAAGCCGACGAAATAAATGTGCTTTTCCTGCAGCTTTTCTGACAGGGTTTCGATATTTTCCGCAAGGTTGCGGTAAGCCATTCCGCTGAAAGCCTCGCCTCTTTCCTCGAGTCGTTTGTGCAGTTCCTTGTAGTAGGAATGAAGCGAGTTGTAGAATTCCAGGTAGCGTTTTTGGAATTCGGTCTGTTGTCTTTCGTCAAGGTTCCATTCGCCCAGTTGCTTGAGGTCGTAGAGGTTGCCAAGAATGCGGTCGGCGGGGATGCCGTAGAGGTCGATTTCTGAGAAGTCGCCAAGCATCATCTCTCCCAGCGATATAAAGTCTTCGAACGGCTCTGGCTCTTTCGTGCGGCCACGGTGTATGTCGTAGAGTTCGAACAGCAGGAACTCGTGAGGCACTATGCGTAAACCTCCCAGCTCGCCGACAAGGTCGTCTATGCCGATGATGCGGGGCAGGAAGAAAGGTTTGTCGCCCAGTTTTTGCAGTTCGCGTTGCAAGAAAAGGCCTGCGCGCCTATTGTTGAAGACAACCAACACGTCGTCGCACCCCTCGGGATGCTCGCTGACGATTTGCCGTGCCACTTTGCCAAGAAATGTCATGCAGAAAAAAAAGGGATAATTAAAGATGTACTACTGTTTCTGTGAGTGCAACAATAACCATTTTTTTGAAAAAAAATTGTTTACCGCTTAAATAGTTTTAAAAAAATCTTATCTTTGCATTTCAAATTAGTCCCTAATGATTATTCCAGTCGGGACGGATTGTGTTGTATTACAGTTTTTTTTGATGAATTATTAGTATTGTATAAAATAAAAAACCACAAAATGCAGACCAAATTCAAGCTCCTTTTACCCCTCGTTGGGGTTCTGCTGATGACAGTATCGTGCCGTCAGCAACGCGACATAGCATACGTCAAGGATGCGGCTAGAGATTCGGCAGCAACCATTGCCGGCGAATTTTCGAAAGGTATTCAGGCCAACGACATTCTTTACATCTATGTCGAGAGCCAAACCACCCAGGCTACCGTCCCCTTCAACCAGGAGACCAACAAGGTGGCTGTGTATAATGGCACGGTCATGAATCCGGGCAGCAGTGCTGTTCAGGGTTACCTTGTGAACCAGGATGGCGACATCATTTTCCCCGTCCTCGGCAAAATCCATGTGCTGGGTTTGACCCACGCCGAGTTGGCGCGTAGCATAGAGCAGCGATTGAAGAGTGAAGGCCATGTGCTCGACCCTGTGGTCATCGTCAAGTTGATGAACTTCCGCGTCTGTGTGCTCGGAGATGTGGCTCGCCCGGGACAACTTGTGGTGCAGGGTGAGCGTCTTACCATCTTCGAGGCTTTGAGTATGGTCGGCGACCTGCAGATTTCTGGTCAGCGCGAGAATGTCACCGTCATCCGCGAGGAAAACGGAAGCCGCATCATCGGCAATATCGACCTCTCGTCGAAGGATGTCTTCAATTCGCCTTACTACTTCCTGCATCAGAATGATGTGGTGTATGTTGAGCCCAATGTCCGCAAGAAACGCAATGCCGACCGCGACCCGATGGTCATGACCTACATTTCGAGCGGTCTCTCCGTCGTATCCGTCCTTTCGTCTATGTTCTACTACTGGACGCTGTCCAAGTACTATAACAGCAGACAATAATATGTTGGCGAGGTCGATGATTGTTAAGTGAACAACTTTAATATGTAAAGGCGTATCAAAATCTTTTGTAATCTATAATCTATAGCAATAGCATGGAAAATAATCAGTTGAATAACCAGCAGGTGAATGGCGTCCAGGACAACGAGAACGCCATCTCCATCAAGGACATCGTTTTTATTGTCCTCAACAATTGGTACTGGTTTGTCATTTCGGCTGTCATCTGTCTGGTGATAAGCGCCGTCGTGTACAAATCGAAGCCCAAGACCTACACCGACACAGCCACCATCCTTTTGCGTGACGACGATGGCAACCAAGGCTTCAAGAACAAAAATATGGATGCCATCTTCAACAATATGGGATTCGACAACAGCTCCCTGTCGCTCGAAAATGAGATCTATATCATCAAGTCGACGCCCATTCTTATGAAGACGGCCGACCGCTTGGGCTTGAACAACTGGTGCAACCGCAATTCACTGTTCCGCAAAATAACTTATTATAAGGACGCCCCCATGCACCTCACCGTTTTCAATCGTGCGGTCGACAGTGTGCAGCTGGCTATCACCATGGAGGTGACTCCATTGGATGACAATAATTTCAATTATCGTATTGTCAATCTGAATGGTAAACCTATCAAAGGCGAGAAGAAGAAAGCCGTTTTCAATCAGATTGTCAATGTCAATGAATATGTTGGCTTCTCTATTGACAAGATGAAGTCATTCAGCAAGAAAGACCATAACATCACCTTTAATTTGGGTTACGCGCCTCTCTTCACTGTCGCAAAACGCATGAAGGGAAGTCTTAACGTTTCGCGTGTTGACAAGCAAGCCACCATCCTCTCGATTTCTTTCACCAATACCAATCCCCTATGTGCAAAAGAGTTTATCGACACCTTGATAGCTGTTTACAACGAGGATGTTATCAACGACAAGAACATTGTCGCCGAGAAAACAGAGAAGTTTATCGATGATCGTATCTCCCTCATTTCAGGAGAACTTAACACTGTCGACTCACAGGTCGAGCAGTTGCAGAAAGGAGCCAAGGTCACCGACCTTCAGTCGGCTGGCGGTGCCCTCTTGCAGTCTGGAATGCGTTATGCCGATGAGGTTGCCCAGTTGGAGGTTGAACTCGCCGCCGTCAAGATGGTGCAGGAGCACGTCTCCAATCCTCAAAACAACAATGACCTTATCCCGTCGCTCATCATCTCGGATGCTGGTGTCGCCAACCTTATTAATGTCTACAACAGCCAGCTGCTCAGCTACCAGCGATTAGTGCAAGGTGCAGGTCCCAGCAACCCCGCTGTCCAGAACAACGCCAAGGAACTCCAGAAAACTCGCGAGGCTATTGTGGCTTCTATCCGCAACCTTATCAACTCTATTAATGTGAAGCTTAGCGGCGCTCGTCGTCAGGAGCAGGCATCACAAAAGCGTATCAGCGATATGCCAACTCAGACCAAGGAGGCCAACAGCGTGCTGCGTCAGCAGAAGATTAAGGAAGAGCTTTACCTCTACCTCTTGAGCAAACGCGAAGAGAATGCCTTGACACTTGCATCCACCATTGCTAATGCCAAGGTGGTTGAAAGTGCTACTCAGGTCAAGGTGGCCCCCAATCTGATGATGTTCATCCTTGTAGGTCTCGTCCTGGGTCTTGCTATTCCGGCACTCGTCATGTTCTGCATCTCGTTCTTCAATACCAAGTTGCGCGGTAAACCCGATGTCGAAAAGGCTCTCTCTATCCCCGTTCTCGGTGAGATTCCTTCCAAACCCGAGGGAAGACAGAAAGACGAGGTTCTCGTCACTGCCAACGGTACCGACACCGTCACAGAGGCTTTCCGAATCCTGCATTCCAACATACCGTTCTTCCTCAATGGTGAGAGCAATAAGGTGCTACAGACCGTTTCGACACAGCCTGGTGAAGGTAAGTCGTTCGTGTCCATCAACCTTGCACTCTCGTTGGCTTATACAGGCAAGAAGACCTGCCTCGTCGACCTTGACCTTCGTAAACGCAGCACATCGAAGACTATCGACCGCCACAACCGTATGGGTATCATCCATTACCTGCTTGGCAAGGAGAATGACATCGAAAAGATTATCACCAAGAGCGAGACCTCCGAGAATCTCGACTACATCGTTTGCGAGAAGACTCCCCCCAACGCAACCCAGCTGCTTATGAACGGTAAGTTCGAGACGTTGGTCGAGTACCTGAAAGAGCGTTACGACTACGTCATCCTCGACTCCACTCCTGCACAGATTGTTGCTGACTCCGCCATCGTAAACCGCTCAGCAGACTTGACTCTCTACATCATGCGTGTCGGCATCCTCAGCAAAGCAGCATTCCCGTTCATCCAGGAACTCAACGACAAGCAGAAATTCAAAAATATGGCTATCATCCTCACCGATACCCCCGTCATCAAGAGACGTTATGGCGGATATGGCTACGGCTATGGTTACGGTTATGGCTACGGTTACGGCTATGGATATGGTTACGGCTATGGTTATGGCTACGGCTATGGCACTGCTTACGGTGAGGACAAGGAGAAGGAAGAGAAGGAGTCCGAGTCCTAAATATTTAATGTAAAGAAACCGGTGAACTGTGACACGATAGGGCTTCAAAACCCTCTCTGGTCACAGTTCACATTTCAAAATAGTACGAAATGCGAGAGTCTTGGCAGTAGGTTCATGAGTCAATATAAAGCTAGCTTATTTGCCATTCAAGACTATTTGATTATAAGCAACTAATATTCTTCTGACTTGGAAATAATAAAAACTGAATTAGCAGGTGTTCTTATCGTAGAACCCACCGTCCACGGCGATGCCCGTGGCTACTTCTTCGAAAGTTTCAATGAGCGCGAGTTCCGCGAGAAATCGGGCTTCAAGGTTCATTTTGTACAGGACAATGAATCGTTGTCCTCCTATGGCGTTGTCCGCGGACTTCATTTTCAGCGTTCCCCTCATGCCCAAAGCAAGCTGGTGCGCGTGGTCCGCGGCGAGGTACTCGATGTCGCTGTTGATATTCGCCCCAATTCGCCTACATTCGGCAAACATGTGGCTGTGCGTCTCAGTGCTGAGAATCATCGCCAGTTCTTCATCCCTAAAGGCTTTGCACATGGATTCTCCGTGCTGAGTAAAGACGCTGTCTTCCAGTATAAGTGCGACAATTTCTATGCTCCAGAATCCGAGGGTGCCATCGCATGGAACGACCCTAGTCTTGCCATCGACTGGCAGCTGCCGGCCGAAGACATCGTTCTCTCCGATAAGGATAAGAACAATCCACCATTCGACTCGATAAGTCAGGACAAAACGAAATTGGCTTAACACGTTGTCATTACCGGATGCGTGGCTACTAATATAGACTACCAACACTCATTTTAAATCTAAACTATGAATATTCTTGTTACAGGGTCAAAAGGACAGCTCGGAACTTATATAAGGAGTCTAGCTGACGACAGTCAGCATCGCTATTTCTTCACTGATGTTGACGAACTCGACATCTGCCGTCGCGACGCTGTGTTCAACTATATTCTTACCAACGGCATCAACGTTGTTATCAACTGTGCTGCCTACACCAATGTCGAAATGGCTGAGGACAATGAGGCCGATGCCGAGCTTGTCAACGCCACAGCAGTACGTCATCTGGCCGATGCCATGAAGGTGTCGGGCGGAACACTCATCCATATCTCCACTGACTATGTTTTCGGTGGAGGAGGATTCAACCGTCCCATCAGTGAGGACGACGACATTAACCCCACAGGAGCCTACGGACGTACAAAGGCTCATGGCGAACAGGCTATTGCAGAGGTGGGATGCCATGCCATCGTTATCCGCTCAGCCTGGCTCTATAGCGAGTACGGCAAAAATTTCTTCAAGACGATGTTGCGTCTTTTTTCCGAAAAGGATACTCTCAATGTGGTCTTCGACCAGGTGGGTACGCCCACTTACGCTGGCGACCTGGCAAGACTGGTTGTCAAAATCGTTGAAGGCGAGAATCTACGCAACTTGGGGGGCATCTATAATTTCACCGATGAGGGGGTATGCAGCTGGTACGACTTTGCCACCGAGATTAAAAGATGTTCAGAAGGATATGTGTCGGACTCTGAGAACCAAGAAGAAGTGCACAGATGCATGATTTTACCCTGCCTCAGTTCTGAGTTTCCAAGCAAGGTCGTGCGTCCATCCTACTCTGTACTCGACAAGAGTAAGGTGAAGCGTACCTTCGGCATAGTTATTCCCCATTGGACTGAGTCACTCTCTATATGTATGCATAATTATCGTCAGATTTTGTCATAATTTTTGGTGGTTTTATGTATGTCAATATACTATATCTGCTTGCACTGCTTATTCCATTGATACTTATTCCAATGGTCTTGCCGGCGTTTGTTTTAATGGCACATCGCAAACGACTCACCGATGGTCCAGGCCCGCGTAAGCGTCAAAGCTATCCTGTCGCTTTGATGGGGGGGACGGTGATGATGCTCGTTATTTGCATCACCACTGTCATCATCAACTTGTTTTTCGACCTCTCTCCTCTCTTCCCGGTTGTGTGTGTGATGTTTATGCTCTACATCTTCGGGTTGATGGATGACGCCATAGGCCTTTTATGGTTATTTAAATTGTTGCTCCAGGCTATGGCTGTTTTGCTGCTATACTTCGGCAGCAAATATGGTGTCCATGATTTTTACGCCATACCTTTCCTCCGCAATATGACTCCCTGGCTTTCGTGTCTTTTGACTCTTTTCTGCGGCTTATTGATACTCAATGCCGTCAATTTTTCCGACGGCATTGATGGCCTGGCATCGGCATTGGGCGTTCTGGCTGGCTTGACTATGGGCTATTGGCATACCCGCCACGGCTTTGTTACTCAAGCCGTCCTCTGCTATATCATGGTAGGTGTCATGACGGGGTTCTTCTTCTTCAACGTGTTTTCTAAACGTTACAAGAGCTATATGGGTGACTCCGGCTCGCTGGTGTTGGGCCTCTTCATCTTTATCGCCGTTTGTGATGACAATTTCTCGACGCTCGACGGCAGCTTTCTGGCCGACAATTACTCGCTCTCTTTTATTATCTCCGTTTTGTCTGTCATGCTTTTCGACCTCGTGAGGGTAGTGCTGACACGCGTCTTTTACCACAAGGCCCCATACAAAGGAGACCGCTCGCATCTGCATCATGTCTTTGTCGACATGGGTATGAATCACCTTATGGCGACAACCCTTCTGGTCCTGATTAATCTTGTTGTTGTCGCTGTGTGGTATCTTACGGCAAACATCGGCATGCATGTGTTACCACAGCTCTTTATTGTTGTTGCCACCGGAATATTATGCATTTGGACTCCCTATTTCATCATTGTCCATTGTAGGGATAAACAACCTTCTCGCTATTCGAATATGTGTAGGCATTGCAGCATGATCAGTTTACGAGTGGATCGTATTGTCGACCTCGGTCGACGGGTAATCGACTGCAGGTACGGAAAGAAATCCAGATAGCACTCTACCTCTTCTCTTAACTTCAGAATGATTAAACCATTAAAATGAAACCATACATACATAAATCATCTTATATCGACGATAATGTGACCATAGGAAGTGGCACCAAGATATGGCATTTCTGCCATATTCAGACGGGTGCTCGTATAGGCTATGGATGCTCGTTTGGGCAGAATGTCAATGTGGGTAACAATGTCGTCATCGGCAATGGCGTGCGGGTGCAGAACAATGTCTCTATCTATGAGGGCGTTGAGATAGAGGACAATGTGTTCTTGGGTCCCAGTTGTGTGTTCACCAATGTCCTGACACCACGAGCCAACTTCCCTGTTCACGGCGATTATGCCCGTACTCTTATCAAGTGCGGAGCATCGTTGGGAGCCAACAGCACCATCGTGTGCGGCAACACCGTAGGACGTTATGCTATGGTGGGTGCCGGATCTGTGGTCACTGCCAACGTCCCCGACTACGCCCTCGTAATCGGTGTGCCTGCCAGGCAGTTGGGGTGGGTCTGTGAGTGTGGCAAGCGCTTGGACAACACACTTGTCTGCACCTGTGGACGACATTACCGCCTTGTCGACCCAGACCATCTGGAGAAAATTGATAATTAATAATTGACGATACCAATCACTCATTACAAACCACTTACAATACCATGTTTCAGAAATTATTCTACAACTTAGTTAAACGCTATCGCCATTCCACTGTACCGGGATGGATAATGCTGCTTTTCGACATCATTCTTTTCATTGGTGCCTTTGCCGTAGCCGAATTGTTTGCTTGGCGTTTTGAGTCCCATATCACCTGGAATGCTGTCTGGGTCAATTTCATCATTTGTGGCTTTATCACGCTGACGTTCTTCTACATCTTCAAGACCTACCGCAATATTGTGCGGCACATGGGCTTGAACGATATCTTTAAGGTGTTGATAGCCTGCGTATTTATGGCTTTAGTCTGCGGAGCCGTTAATTTCCTCAACAACCAGTTTAGAGTAGTCTCCCCGGTATCACGACTCATACCGTCATACCGCATGGTCATCATGCTCTACTCTATGCTGGCTCTGCTCATGCTTCTCGAGCGTTTCATGGTGTTGTATATCTATAACCAGTATTTCAAGCGTCGCCGCAAAGAGGTCAACGTGGTCATCTATGGTGCAGGTGCAGCTGGTGTCATCGCCCACAATGCCCTGAAACAGGACAACCATATCGAATACAAGGTTGTGGCCTTTATCGATGACGACAAGTCGAAGGTCAACCAGCTGCTCGATAGCGTGCCTGTGATGCGTGCCCGCGATGTGCTGAACCAGAAGTTTGTCGACCAGAAGAATGTCTCGCAGATTATCATTGCCATTCCAAACATTCGCCTGATGCACAAGCAGGCAATCTCCAATCGCGCTCTCGACCTCGGACTCAATGTCAAAGCTGTGCCCCACATCTCGCTGTGGATGAACGGCTCCTTCAATGCCACTCAGATTCAGGATATCAAGATTGAAGATCTCCTTGAGCGTGAGCCCATCAAGATTGACAACATCAACGTCGTTCGCGAGGTACTCGACAAGACAGTGCTGGTCACGGGTGCTGCTGGCTCCATCGGTTCTGAGATTTGCCGACAGCTTTTGCAGTACAAACCTAAAAAGATTATTATGCTCGACCAAGCCGAGTCGCCCCTCTACGACCTCCAGTTCGAACTAAAGAACAACGAGCCTTACAAGAAATATGTCGACTCGATGGTTTTTGTCATTGCCAACGTCAAAGACCAACCACGCATGGAGGAGGTTTTCGAGATGTACCGTCCTAACCTTGTCTACCATGCCGCTGCTTACAAGCACGTGCCTTTCATGGAGGAAAATCCATACGAGGCCATTTATGTCAACGTCTTCGGCTCGAAGAATGTCGCCGACCTGGCCATCAAATATGGTGCCGAGAAATTTGTAATGGTTTCTACCGACAAGGCTGTTAATCCCACTAACGTCATGGGCGCTACCAAGCGTATGGCCGAAATCTACATTCAGAGTCGCTCTACCGACCAGACCCATTTCGTAACCACCCGTTTCGGCAACGTGCTGGGCAGCAATGGCAGCGTCATCCCTCTCTTCAAGAAACAGCTTGCCGCCGGTGGCCCACTCACCGTTACGCACAAGGACATTATCCGCTACTTCATGACCATCCCCGAAGCCTGCAATTTGGTTCTCGAGGCTGGAGCTATGGGCGAGGGGGGCGACATATTTGTCTTCGACATGGGTAAACCGGTCAAGATATATGACCTCGCTACCAGAATGATACAACTCTCCGGACTGAGGGGAATCGAAATCAAAGAGATTGGTCTCCGACCTGGCGAGAAACTCTACGAGGAGCTGCTCGCAACGAAGGAAAACAACATACCCACTTACCATCCAAAGATTATGCGTGCACAGGTACGCAAGTATCCGCTCGAAGATATTGACCGCGAGTATGGTGAGTTGCAGGATATTATGTGGACACTCGACGACCGCAAGATTGTCGCCAAAATGAAGTCCATCGTTCCTGAGTTTATCAGCAACAATTCGATATACTGCGAACTCGACAAAAAGAAATGATTCACTAATAACTCTACGTAAACACCATTATGAAAACAGCTCTAATTATTGGGTTATGATTAAACACTTGAAACACATCCTGCTATGCACGCTGCTTTGCTTGCCGTGGATAGCAAAGGCACAGTCCACAACGATTACTGTTGCAGACGGCTCATCGACAAACAACTATGTCCCGATTTACGGACTTTGGTGTGACGAGTCACAGCACAACCAGATGCTCTATCCGGCAAGCATGCTGACTGACTTGACAGGCGGTGTTATCACCGAGATGGCATTCTATATGAGCGACATGTCAACCTCTCCATGGGGTACCAACGTCACTATCAGAATGATGGAGGTGACTAACTCTGGACTGAACACACTGCAACCCACAACAAACGCCACAGTGGTGTGGACGGGAACCATCAACGGCCAAAACATGGTGGAGAATATTGTGCTTGCTACACCGTATGTCTACCTGGGAGGTAATCTGTTGATTGATGTTACCACGACAGCCGCCAGCTGGAGCTCTTCGAGCTGGTACGGAGTAAGCCACACGGGCGGAGCATACTATAGCTATGGCTCTAGCTCTGGTACTCATGACTTTTTGCCCAAGGTGACATTCACCTATCAGCCCGCGGAGGGCATCTGTCTGCCACCCACTGGCCTCAGCGCCACCACATCGGGTTACGATGCCAGCATCAGCTGGAATGCCGGTGATGGCACCGACTGGAAGATTGTGTGGGGTCTGCAAGGCTTCAATCCCGACAACGAGTTAGTCAACTTCGACATAGTCACCAGCAACAGTTACACCATTACTGGCCTCAGCGAAGGAATCTACGAGGTTTATGTACGCAGGCTCTGCGACACTAATAACAGCAACTGGGTGATGAAGGACTTTATGATTGGAGGATGTGCTGTCAATATCGTCGGTGCCGACAGCTATGGCGACGGCTGGAATGGCGGCAGCCTGGACATCATTCAGGGCAGTGCTACCCTGGGTAGTTTCAGCCTCCCGTCGGGGTCTTCGGGAAACTACACGATTAACGTGTCTGGCAGCCTGCCAGTTTCGTTCGTTTGGAACTCCGGCTCCTATGACAGCGAAGTTTCGTTTGAGATTTACAACTTTGGCAATGTGCTTGTTTACTCGGCAAGCCATCCATCCGCCGATACTGTCTTCACCATGACCAGACCCTGTTCGGATTGTTATGCTCCTTCCGGACTGCAGATTGACAGCCTTGCTTCCGACTACGCTCGTTTGGTGTGGAATGGCACTACAAGCAGCTATGGTGTGTTTTGGGGCGAGTCGGCCGATGTCGCTGTCGGCAACGGAACCTTCAGTACCGAGAATGACAACTATCTGGAGATGAGCAACCTTAGTGCAGGTACTGGTTACACCGTCATGGTGTGGGGCATCTGTGACGACGATGAGGTTAGCGACACTGTCTCATACACTTTTGCAACAATAGGAGAACCAGTGTCCGAATTTCCCTATACCACTGGTTTTGAGTTTGACGATGACATAGCATGGTCTTTTGTCAACGATGCCACCAACCAGTGGACTATCGGCTCTGGAGAAGCTCATACAGGCACTAACGGCCTATATATCAGCAACGATAATGGAACCACCAATTCCTACAATGTCTCTGGCATCCAGTTCAGCTACGCCTATCGTCCGCTGTTAATCAGCAGTGCCGGCCAGTATGCAGTCAGCTTCGACTGGAAGGCTTACGGCGAAAGCAACTATGACTATCTCCGTGCCTGGATAGCTCCATCTAATGCCACCTTCACGTCCGGACAGACTCCTGACGGCACCACATCAGCCTACAGCTATACTACAACCACTCCCTCGGGATGGATCGATTTGGGCGGCAAAATGAACCTGCATAGCAGTTGGCAGACCACTGTGGCCACACCCTCTCTGTCGGCCGGAAACTACTTCCTTGTCTTTATGTGGGCCAATGATGTAAGCGGCGGTTCACAGCCCCCGGCAGCCGTCGACAATATCAACATTCATGAACTTACATGCCCACAGCCCGAGAACCTTACGCTCGTGCCACACAGCAACTCGGTAGACCTGAACTGGACGTCGACCGGCAACGAGTATGGGTGGGAAATAACCATTTCCGACACCATCGTCGACTACTCTTCGAGCAACAACTATACCGCACAGGGATTGGAACCATACACCTACTACCATTTCAGTGTGCGTGCCATCTGCGGTGATGGCGACACCAGTTTCGCCACTAACAGCGAAAACATCCGCACACTGGTCTCTTGTCCTTCTCCTACGGCTTTGAATGTCGACTCGGTGACAACCAACGAGATCTTCGTCAGCTGGACCCCTGGCGACATCGAGAGCAGCTGGGAAGTCTCTATCAACGACTCTGTGGTAGGCATTGCATATAACAATGATTACTATCTGTCAAACCTTGACATCAATACCACCTATACTATCAAGGTGCGTTCCCTGTGCGACAACGGTGATACCAGCAGTGCCGCAACTGTCAATACCCGCACCTTGGCAGGTGACCCCATCAGCATCTTCCCCTATTTCTGTGGCTTCGAAGTCAACTCTAGCAATGAGAATGAGGCCTCCGACTGGGTTCTGGAGAATGGCAGCCAGACAAACTACTGGACTGTGGGCTCGGCTACCAACAATGGCGGCAGCAATGCTTTGTACATCACCAACGACGGCACCAGCTACAGCTATAGCACAAACAGCACATCCTATGTCTTCGCTTACGCTGTTTTCCAATTCTCGGCCGGCGAGTATTATTACAGCTACGACTGGAAAGCCGATGGAGAGAGCAGCTACGATTTCATACGTGCGGCTGTGGTCCCCAATACTACTGAATTACAAGCCGGCAGCTACTGTGGTTTCAACAGCACGTCGGGCATGCCTACTGGCGGTATAGCCCTCGACGGTGCCTATCGCCTGAACCAGCAAGGCAACTGGCAGACTCAGAGCGGCTCTTTCGACATTCCGTCGAATGGAGTTTACAAGGTGGTCTTCATGTGGCGCAACGACGGCTTCAGCGGCACCCAACCCCCCGCAGCCATCGACAATATTTCTATAATCCACAACACCTGTCCTAACCCCTCCGACCTCACCGCCACGGTTAACGGCAGCGATGTCGACTTCGCATGGACCGACACGGCTTCTTACAGTTGGGACATCGTTTACGGCAACTCGGGCTTCAACCCTAACAATGCAAGCAATATCTCTACCGTTTATACAAACAGCAGTTATGTATCCAACCTTGCCGATGGATTCTACGATGCATACGTGCGTGCCAACTGCGGAAACGGAGACTACAGCCTTTGGATTGGCCCCGTCAACTTCAGTATCGGCATCACGGTGATGAACATGAATGCTGGTAATGACTCTATCAGCACCTGTTCGGCAATAATCTATGACAACGGTGGCCCCAACGACAATTATGGCAGCAATCGTGATGACATACTTGTGATTTACCCCAACGATAACACTAAACGCTTCAAACTGTGGGGCTATGGCAGCACTGAGTCTGGCTACGACCATCTCGAAATCTATGAAGGTTCGCAGTCGACAGGCACACCTATCGCCACTATCGACGGCAACAACATCGTTGTCGACACTGTTCTTACAAATGGCGGTCCTGTCACGCTGCATTTCCACTCTGATGGTGGCGTGACTTACAGCGGCTTTGCAATCTTCCTCGAGTGTGTGGATATGCCTTCATGTGCCGATGTCGCTAATCTCGCCGTCGTGGGCTCTACCTCCAATACCATCACCCTCGACTGGGGTAGCTATACCGGCAACGACTACAGCTGGCTGGTCAGCTATTCTACCTCTCCGCTCTCCAACCCATTGAACGGCACCACAGATGCTGTCTCATCGCACCCATACACTGTTACGGGCCTTACGCCTGGCACCGACTATTACTTTTATGTCCTTAACGACTGCGGTGGCGGCGACTCCTCGTCGTGGACGATGGTGGGCCCTGTGCGCCCCGGCGTCTGGACAATGCAGCCCAACCAGGTCGATACCATCTATATGTGTGGTGGCACCATCTATGACGATGGCGGCCCTTCAGGCAACTATAGCAGCAGTCAGGACAGCTATGTCATCATCCGTCCCGACAGCCCCAACATGCTGGTAAGCGTCAGCGGTACATCTTTAACCGAAGGGTCGTGGGATTATCTGACAATCTACGACGGCATAGGTACAGGCGGCACTGAACTGTGGACGGACTACAATGTCTCTTCCAGCCAGAACTTTGGCCCGATAGAGTCTGTCAGTGGCCCTTTGACCATAGCTTTCCACTCCGACGGTTCCATGGTGTACAGTGGCTTCGAAATCAATGTCAGCTGCGTCAGCACATCGTGTCGTGTGATGAACCTCGTGCAAGACCCCAGCGTGGCAGCTTCCAGCACGCAGCTTGCAGTCACGTGGGATGCCGTTACCGATGCTCAACACTATGAGATAGAGTATGGCGTCGCCGGCTTCATCCAGGGACAGGGTCAAACCATGAACTCGACAACCAATAGTGCCGTCATCTCGGGCTTGACTGCCCTGACCAACTATGACATCTATGTGCATAGCATCTGCAGCGGCAATGAGTCGGGCGTATGGTCGAGAATAACACTGCAGACAGCCATGTGCGACAATTCGATAGAACTCTACAACTACGATGCATCTCAGTCGAGCAGCACGGCTACCCATTTCCCCATAGGATATAGCTACTACAACTACAGCTATGTCCAAACCATCATACCCGCTTCGCGCCTTGCTGACCTGACGGGTGAGATTACGGCTTTCGCCTTCAACCCCACCTCTGTCACCTCTGGCAGCAGCGAATTTGAGGGCATGACCGTTTGGATGGCCAACGTTGCCGTTGACAATCTTTCCGATGGTTTTGTCATGCCTGACAACTCCACTGCCTTCCATAAGGTTATCGACAATGCCAGCTTCTCGTTCAGCGAGACTGGCTGGCAGATACAGAATTTGGACACTGCCTTCTCATGGGACGGCGTCAGCAACGTGCTTGTTGCCGTCAACCGCGAGAATGGCGATTATTCGTCGTCCCCCAATTTCGCAGCACACGTCGACACTGTGGCTCGCGCACGATACGTATATAGCGATTACGACCCATACGACTATACTACCGTCAGCGGCGGCACTGCATCCTCAACTGTCGGCGACATCAAGCTTATCAGTTGCGGCATAGGATGCCCACGCCCCAACGGACTTTACGCAACGGATGTCAACTACGGCTCAGCCCTGCTTCACTGGTCTGGCTCTTCCAACAGCTATGAGGTGGCCGTGAAGCCCGCAACAGCTGGCGTCTGGTCTGATGCCACTGTTGTCAACAACGCCACAACCTATAACGTCAGTGGACTGACTCCTGCCACCCAGTACCAGTTCCGTGTCCGCACCGTATGCGATGCCGCGGCAGGCGACGTCTCCGACTGGTCGGTGGGCAGCTTCACCACCTCCGAACTGCCATGCATGGTTCCCACCGATTTCCACACCGTTGCTGTTCAAACCACTTCCGTAACCCTTGCATGGACTGCTGTCGAAGGCCAAGACCAGTGGAGCATCCATGTTTGGAACACCGCAGGAGGCTTCGACTTCGATGCCGACAGCAATCCGTTCACTGTCACGGGTCTGGCTTCCAACACCAGCTACTCGGCCGTTGTCAAAACAATCTGCGGCAACGGCGCTGCCGAGAGCGAATATGGCGACACTATTACTTTCACCACCAGCTCTTGTCCGCAGGTCACTGGTGTTCTGGTGGGCAACATAACCAGCAACAGTGCAGTGGTAAGCTGGAATGCTGTTGCATCTGCCGTCAAGTATATCGTTGAGTTTGGCCCACTCAATTTCAGCACCGGTCTCGGCACCTCGATTACTGTTGCTGAGGGCAACAGTTGCACCCTCTCCGGCTTGAGTGATGAAAGCAATTATTCGGTATATGTGATGGCGGTATGTGGCGAAGGGGTCAATGGAAGTTGGTCGGAAAGAGTTGATTTCAGCACGGCAAGTGCTGACGGAATATCACCTCTGACGGCCGACGGCAACCTGTTGTCAATCTATCCTAACCCGACAAGCGACGCCACAACCATTACCGTTAGAGGCATAAGCGGCGATCTGCAAATAACCATTGTCGACATGAATGGTCGTGCTGTCAAGGAATTTCTTGTCTCCTGCGACTATGACGACTGCACAAAGCAGGTTGATGTCAGCGGTCTTGCACAGGGTGCCTACTTCGTCCGCGTCTCTGCCGATGGAGTAAACACTGTTAAGAAACTAATCGTGAAATAAGCTTCTCCAGAAGCCAACCATACCAAAAAAGGGCGGCCGATTTCGGTCGCCCTTCTCTATTCCTCATCTCTCCATCAGGCGTTCATTGTCGCCTCGATTTCAGCTACCGTCTTGGGTATCGGTTTGCCGAGGACACGGCAACCATTGTCGGTCACCAGCACATCGTCCTCGATGCGTATGCCGCCAAAGTCTTTCCATTTCTCCAACTCGTCGAAGTTGATGAAATCCTTGTTGGTACCTTCGGCGTGCCATTTGTCGATGAGCGCGGGAATGAAATAGCATCCGGGCTCGTCGGTGATTACAAATCCTGGCTGGAGGCGTCGTCCGCAGCGTAGGCTGCCGAGACCGAATTGGTCGCTCGGACGTGTCTCGTCGTCGTATCCGACGTTGATCTGGCCGTAGTTCTCCATGTCGTGGACATCGAGGCCCATCATGTGGCCTAGACCGTGGGGCATGAGAAGACTGTGTGCCCCGTTGGCGACGATGTCGTCGACACTGCCCTTGAGGATGCCAAGCCCCTTGTAGCCTTCGGCGAGGATGCGGCTGGCTGCCGTGTGAACCTCCTGGTATGTGATGCCGGGTCGGGTGACTCGTATGGCTTCCATGTTGGCTGCGAGGACAATCTCGTAGATGGCCCTCTGGCGGTCGTTGAAGTGGCCCCCGACGGGTACGGATCGTGTGATGTCGCTGCAGTAGTTCATCGCTGTCTCGCATCCGGCATCCATCACCAGCATGCGTCCTTCTATCAACTTGTTGTTGTGGCCGTGGTTGTGGAGTGTCTCGCCATGAATGGTCATGATGACGGGGAAACTGACGGGCCCGTTGCCTTTCCATGCTTCGCCCTCCATGAATCCTGCCAGTTCGTATTCGTAGCGGCCTGGCATCGCCATCTTCATGGCTCCCACATGCATGTTGTAGGCTGTGGCTATGGCTTTCTCTATCTCGCTTATCTCTTCCTGGCTCTTGATGCTGCGCTGCTTGACACAGGCTTTGATAAGCTCCATCGAGGCATAGCGGCATACGGCATCGTATTTCAGACCGAGCAGGACGCTCATTTGGCGGGTGTTGTCGGCACGGTAGGGTGGAAGATAGTGTATCTTGCGTGCCTCGCCTATGGTCTTGGTACACAGCGTCTGTAGTGCACCGAGGTCGCCACTGTTCTCCACTCCTACGCTGGCTGCAAGCTCCTTCACGCTGGGCAGCGGACCTGTCCAGATAATGTCGTCAATGTCGTAGTCGTTGGCGAAGAGGTAGTCCTTGCCACTGTCGCAGTCCAGAACGCCGACAAGGTCTTCGCGCTTGAGACCGAAGAAATAAAGGAATGTGCTGTCCTGACGAAACCAGTAGGTGTTGTCAGGATAGTTGCATGAGGCCTCGTGGTTGCCCTGGATGATGATGAGCCCATGACCTACGTCTTTGCGTAGCTGCTCACGGCGTGCTTTATAAGTTTCTTTGCTGAACATTATTTTTTGGGTTTTAAGGTTTTGCTTGAGGTTCTTGTTGATTAATCCAACAACAATATACATCAACGTTTCCAACCCTTTTTTATTGTGCAGACGGAATCTTTTTGATTTTAATTTTTTAATTATCAATTTATTTGTATCTTTGCAAAAGTTATTCTTACTAAAAAACTGTCATTAATGAATGCAAATAGCTATAAATTAAACCCTAACCGACTTGTGGCTTTCCTTCAAAAGCCGGCAAGTCAGTTTACACGCGAGGACATGATGCGTGTCATCGAGGAGTTCGAAATCGAAATGGTCAACTTCCGTTACATGGCCAACGATGGTAGACTGAAAACGCTTAACTTTGTCATCAACAGCTACGATCATATCCGCGAAGTGCTTGCTTCGGGCGAGCGTGTCGATGGCTCCAGCCTATTCCCATTTCTTGAGGCTGGCAGCAGCGACCTCTATGTCATCCCTCGCTTCCGTACCGCTTTCATCAACCCCTTTGCCGAGATTCCGACTCTCGACATCCTCTGCAATTTCTATACAAAGGATGGCGAACCCTTCGAGATGGCACCCGAATATACTCTCCATAAGGCTGGCGAGGCTTTCCGTAAGGCTACAGACGGTATGGAATTTGAGGTCATGGGCGAACTGGAATACTACGCCATCGCCGAGAAACAGGATATGTATCTCGCCGCCGACCAGAAGGGCTATCACGAGTCGGCTCCTTTCTGCAAGTTCGGCGAATATCGCACTCAGGCCATGAAACTGATTGCCGAATGTGGTGGCCTGATAAAGTATGGCCACAGTGAAGTGGGCAATTTCACCGTTGGCGACACCATGTACGAACAGAATGAGATTGAATTCCTCCCCACCTATCTGGAAGATGCAGCTGACCAGCTGGTTATAGCAAAATGGGTTATGCGCGAACTGGGCTACAAGTATGGCATCACCGTGACTTTTGCACCCAAGATTACTGTCGGCAAGGCTGGCAGCGGCATGCATATCCACACCCGCGTCAGCAAGGACGGCAAGAACATGTATGTAGGCGAGAACGGCCTCAGCGAAGTGGCCCACAAGACCATTGCCGGCATCCTGAGCCTGGCTGGCTCGCTCACTGCCTTCGGCGACACCAACCCTACCAGCTATTTCCGTCTCGTACCTCACCAGGAGGCTCCCACCAATATCTGCTGGGGCGACCGCAACCGCAGTGCGATGGTGCGCGTCCCTCTCGGCTGGACAAAGGGCAGCGGCAATATGATGGCTCATTGCAACCCTATCGAAGCCAACGACCCCGTCGATTTCAGCCACAAGCAGACTATCGAGCTGCGTACACCCGACGGTAGCGCCAATGTCTACCTGCTTTTGGCTGGCATGACTGTGGCTGCCCGTCATGGTTTCGAGATGCAGGATGCCGTCCAGTATGCCAAGGACCGCTATGTAAGTGTCAATATTTTTGAGCATGAGGATGTGCTGAAACGCCTCGACGTGCTTCCCGACAGCTGTGCTGCCAGTGCCGACATCCTGGAGAGAGACCGCGCCGTATATGAGGAACAGGGCGTCTTCGCACCCCAGCTTATCGACGGCATAATCAAAGATCTCCGTGCATTCAACGACCGCTCGCTCCGTGCCGAGATTGGAAATGACCAGGAAAAGATACTGCAGCTTGTGGAGCGTTTCATGCACTGCGGTTGATAAACAGTCTAGGCCTTTACCGCTTATGTGATTCTTTAAACCTTTACAAAATATATTGTTATGAAAAAAATGTTTTACGCTGCGTTCATGGCCTTTGTCATGTTCGGATTGGGCTCATGCTCTAACAAAATGGATCTCACCGGTACTACTTGGATTGGAAACCACTCGATGGAATTTGATGATATCGAGGAAGATGTACATTTCGACGTGACCACCACTCTTGAGTTTGCCAGCGCAACAGAAGGAACCATGAAGTTCGAAATCTTTGGTCAGACTGATGACCAGGCTTTCACCTACACCTGCGACGGTAAGGGCAATGGTGTCATCACTGGTATCGACGAGACAGATGGCAGCCCCATGGAAAGCAAGTTCAACGTTAAGGACAACAAGTTGACCATCGTCGAAGGTGATGATACTTATGAGTTTGTTAAACAGTAATATGTTTGTCCCCGTTTGAATTATTCAAGGCTCTGGCTATTGAGGCCAGAGCCTTGTTTTAATGATTCGGCCGCAGGATACAATCATGGTGTCAAATACTCAATCCCAGAGATTGGTGTATTCAGTGAACGAGCATTAATTATAGTTGTTGAAATAACTGCAATCAATGGTTTTCAGACTAGACGATGATCAGGTGGGTTTCCCCGACCCCAGGCTGTCCGAGGCTGACGGGTTCCTGGCTTTTGGCGGCGGCATGTCGCCCGATTGGCTCCTGAATGCCTATTATATGGGTATCTTCCCTTGGTACGATGACGGCGGCGGCAACACCTACTGGTATTCTCCCGATCCGCGTATGTTGCTATTCCCCAAAGAATTCCGTTGCTCGAAAAGCCTGCACCGCACTATCGCATCGAACCGTTTCGAGATGAGGGTTGACACCTGCTTCAAGGATGTCATCAATGCCTGTGCTTCTGTGAAGCGCGAAAAACAGGATGCTGGCTCATGGATATCCGACCGCTTCATAGAATCCTATTGCCGTATGCATGATTTGGGCTTTGCTCACTCCTTCGAGACTTTCCTCGACGGCAGGCTTGTCGGTGGGCTTTATGGTATCAGTATGAGCGACTATTTCTGTGGCGAGTCTATGTTCCATACTGTCACCGATGCTTCGAAGGTGGCCTTCGCCAGGATGGTTGAGTTTGCGCAACTGCATGGCTTCCGTTTTGTCGACGCTCAGATGTACACTTCACATCTTGCATCCCTTGGCGCTAGAGAGGTGCCACGTGAGGATTTCCTGCAGCTGCTCGAACACCAGGATATCAACAAAAGCTATCTCGGACGGTGGAAAAATAATAGTGTGGTCCTGCTTTTGGGTGGCAATCAGGGCGACCGCGTGGCTACTCTTATGAATGCCATTGCCGAGATAGGCAAAAGAATAGGGGCAGTGTCGCTCATTTCCTCCATATACGAGACCGAACCTTGGGGCTTCGAGGCTGAGCAAAACTTCTTGAACCAAGCCGTTGTTGTCGACACCGACCTCTCCGCACATGAGGTGCTTGTAGAGGCATTGAATATTGAAAAAGAACTTGGTCGGATAAGAAAGGACGAAATAAAAAACGCCAGCTCCGATTCCCTACAGCCTGCAAGGGAATACTCCTCTCGCCCAATAGACATCGACCTGATATTCTACAATTCGGCGATTGTAGAGACTGATGACCTTCTGCTGCCTCATCCTCGCATGCACTCTCGCCGTTTTGTGCTTGTGCCTCTCGATGAAATTATCCCCGATTATAGACATCCGAAATTCCGAAAAACAATAAGGCAAATCCTTACAGAATGTGAGGACAATGGTGAAGTTAAAAAATATTTTTGATAAAATAGTTAGTTGAATATCAGTATTCTGTTGATTGTTGTGAAAAAATATTTTGTCATATATAAAAATATTAGTACTTTTGCACTCCGTTTTGTGGAAAAAATGGATTTATAAAAGTCTGAAAATCCGATTGTCCAGTTGTCTGAAAATCTTTTTAAATCAAATAAATAAAATGTACGCAATCGTAGAAATCGCAGGAAAGCAATTCAAGGTCGCCCAAGATCAGAAGATCTTCGTCAATCGTCTTCAGAATGAGGAAGGCAGCGAAGTTTCTTTTGACACCGTGATGCTCAAAGACAATGATGGTAACATTACCGTTGGCCAGCCCTATATCAATGGAGCCAACGTGAAAGCTACCGTGGTGAAACATCTGAAAGGTAAGAAGGTGCTCGTCTTCAAGAAAATCCGTCGTAAAGGATATCAGAAGATGAACGGTCATCGCGACTACCTTACCCAGATTCAGATTAACAGCATTAACTAATTTTGTCTAACCTTTTAAAACGTTTATATTATGGCTCATAAAAAAGGTGTCGGTAGTTCCAGTAACGGTCGTGAATCCGAAAGCAAACGTTTGGGTGTTAAGATTTTTGGCGGTCAGCCCTGCATCGCTGGTAACATCATCATCCGCCAGCGCGGTACTGTCCACAACCCTGGTCAGAATGTTGGCATGGGTAAGGATCATACCCTCTTCGCTCTCTGCGATGGTGTGGTGAAGTTCCACAAGGGTCGTGAAAACAAGTCTTTTGTTTCTGTTGTCCCCGCTGAATAACCCCATCGAACAAAGAAAAAAAACGTGACCGATCTCGGTCACGAAAAAAACAGTGACCGATCTCGGTCACGAAAAAACAGTGACCGATCTCGGTCACGAAAAAAAAAGCAGCCGTCTCTGGCTGCTTTCTTTTTTTTGCGTTGAGGGTGTCGGTTCCCATTACTCTTGCTGTCTAAGGCTTTCGCCGTGTATTTTCTCGCTGAGCTCCTTTACAAAATTGGCGTCGAGCCCCAGACTTCGACCTTTCTCCAGCTGTTTGTCAAGAACTTGTTGCCAACGTTCAGGCTGGAAAATGGGCATGTTGTGCTTGCGTTTTATGTTGCCTATGGCGAAAGAAATCTTCATGCGTCGGCTCAATAGCTCGAGCAGTTGCGTGTCAATCATGTCCAGCTCTTCGCGCAACCGTCGCATCTCGCCAGGAGTGGTCCCCTGCTGCCTTATCTTGAGGCTGTCGAGCAGCGTGGTGAGTTCGCTGGGTCGGATTTGCTGGAGACTGTCGGTCAACGCATCGTCAGGCGATGGGTGGCATTCAATCATCAGTCCGTCGAAATGGAGGTCGAGTGCCATCTGCGATAGTTGGGCCACGAGTTCGCTGCGGCCACCTATATGGCTAGGGTCGCATAGCAACGGCAGTTTTGGCATCCGGCGTTTCATCTCTATAGGTATCTCCCATAGTGGGTTGTTGCGATAACCAAGATTGTTGTATGTGGCAAAACCGCGATGGATGGCTGCCAAGTCCTCTATTCCTACAGCATGCAGTCTCTCGACGGCTCCTACCCAGAGGTCCACGTCGGGGGTGATGGGGTTTTTCACCATCACGGCAAGATTGGTGCCCCGAAGGGCTTCGGCAAGCTCGCCCATCAGGAACGGATTGACACTCGTGCGGGCACCAATCCACACAGCGTCCATGCTATATTGTAAGCATAGTTCAATATGCTCAGGACGAGCCACCTCGCAGCAGAAACGCATTGTGGGGTATGTTTTTCGCAAGTCTGAAATCCATCGCAACGCTGGCTCTCCCATGCCCTCAAAGCCTCCTGGTCGAGTGCGTGGCTTCCATACTCCGCATCGCATCATGGATATGCGGTCGTCTTTGGCGATAGAAGCGGCTATTTGCTGTAGTTGCATAGGGTTTTCGGCACTGCATGGTCCTGCAATGACTATCGGTTTGGTGCTGATAGTTAGTATTCTATCCATTTTTTCCTGCTTTTCTTACAGCTGCAAAGATACTCTTTTTGTGGCAAAGTCGCTCACAACACAATATTTAATAATTCTATTCGTTATTATCTGTAAGCAATAGGTCATGCAATGAAAATTCGATACCTTAAATTTAAAAACTGGCTGATTGTCACGGCAATGAGCATTCTCGGTCTCACGGCTTGCCGTCACAGCAAAGAGATGGCAGCTGGCGACAAAGGCACAAAAGAGCCGCATCGCATCGACGAGAATGTGCTTGTGCCTATGTACGGCGTCCCGCTAAGAGAATATGCCGACAGCAATGCTGTGACTCAATCTCCTGCTGATTCGCAGCAACCTGCCCCAACTGTCGTTCCCCCGCAACCCCGTGAGCCTCAGGTGACAGTCTATGGGGTGCCGACTGTAGACTTTTGTGTTAAAGGTCGTGTCACCGACCCCAATGGCAAGCCTGTAAAGGGCATGCAAGTCATACTGATTGACAGCAGGATTGACCCCGATAACCTGCCTGATAATGAGTATTGGAAATCAGAGATGCGTCGCATGAGCGATACTACCGATGAGAAGGGCAACTTCGAGGTTAACGGCTCTGACCGTCCGTGGGAAACGATGAGAGTGTTGGTCCGTGACATCGATGGCTCCAAAAACGGTTCGTTTCAGAATCAGCTCGTCGACGTACAGTTTGGCGACCCCGAAAGTGGTGACAAACCGGTGTCGCAATGGAATCTTGGCATTAAGAACGCTGAGGTGGCTATCAAGATGAAACGCAAGAAGAAATGAACGAGAAGAAATCGTTGTCTTTCAAAAAACGTCTCGCGTTGGGACTGCATAGCCGTATTTGTGAGAATGAGGCTCAGATCCACGAACTTCGCAATCTGTTTTGGGAATGTACTTTGCGCTGCAACATGAACTGCCGCCATTGTGGCAGCGATTGTAAACAGGCAGCTTCCACGCCCGACATGCCAGCAAAAGATTTCTTTAAGGCTATTGACGACATCACTCCACATGTTAATCCTAACAAAACCTTTGTCACATTCACCGGTGGTGAAGCCCTGGTCCGCGACGATATTGAAGATGTGGGCCTAGAGCTGTATAGACGTGGCTTCCCTTGGGGGTTGGTTACCAATGGACTATTGCTTGACGAAAAAAGGCTGGACAGCCTGTTGCGAAGTGGCATGCACTCTATTACCGTCTCTTTCGACGGCTTCGCCGACGATCATAACTGGATTCGCAGGAATGAAAAGAGCTTCGAACGTACCGACCATGCCGTACGCTTGTTGACGCGCACTCCCGACCTGGTGTGGGACATCGTGACCTGCGTCAACCCCCGCAACTATGGGCGTCTGGATGAGTTCAAGGAGTACCTTGTCTCAATAGGTGTGCGTAATTGGCGACTTTTTTCTATATTCCCCATGGGTCGCGCCGCCGATAATAATGAATTACAACTGAACGACAGTCAGTTTCGTGGTCTTTTCGCTTTTATCGAAAAAGTACGCGAAGAGGGTCGCATACATGCCAACTATGGTTGTGAGGGTTTCCTCGGGCAGTATGAAGGTAGGGCGCGCGACTATTATTTCCATTGCCGTGCTGGCATCAATGTCGCATCGGTGCTTGTCGATGGCTCCATTTCAGGATGCACCTCTATTCGTTCAAATTTCCATCAGGGTAATATCTACAAAGACAACCTCTGGGACGTATGGCAGAACCGTTTCCAAAAATTCCGTGACCATTCGTGGACTCGCAAGGGTCAGTGCCGAGAGTGCGACTTTTTCAAATACTGCAAGGGCAGTGGCATGCACCTATACGACAACAACGAGGAACTGCTGTTTTGCCACTACCATCGGTTGATGGGCAACTAACGTTTCCCCGATTGGATAACGATATGGTCGCTGCCGGTAGTCCATCCGTTACCTCCTGTTGGCTTGTGTTCATTTAATGAGGTCAACATTCCCGCATCTGTGGCAGTAAGGACTGAATCACAGGTGCCGTAGGCTATGCTGTTGGCTCCGCAGAAGTTCGCTATACCTTTCCCTTTCGGATGGTGGCAGTACGTTAGTTCCATGCGATGGCTGGCATCGGCAGAAGAACCGGCTATTCCGTATTTAGTGCTTGGACTGTTGGATGTAAGCCTGCCAAAGTAGTAGCAATTGTTTATCGTTACTATTGTCTGAAGCGTTGCCCCGTCCGCCACAAGACCTGCCGCCGTACTGGCGGTTATATTACAGAATGCGTAACTGTTGGCGATGCTCATTCTTTGACTGCGTCCGAGAAGTCCACCGGCAAGCTTGATCGATGTATTTCCAATAGAGCCTTCGTTATAGCAATTGAGCATTATTGACTCACCTCCGCTTCCGTCGCTCCCCAATACGCCGCCGAAATACATTTCTCCAGATGATGTCATATTACAGGTTATAGATCCCATATTGCTGCATTTCTCTATGCTGAACGAAGATGATGCTGTCGCTTGTCCAAAGCAGCCACCACAGTAGATGTCTTTTGATGTTGTTCCGCTAATGGTTATTTCACCATAGTTTTGGCAGTTTTCGGCCTTCAGGGTTCCGCTGCTTAATAGGGAGATGTTCCCAATCAGGCCTCCAACAAATATATCTCGGCTCTCGCCATTTGCTATGGTTACGTTGACGGGTTCGCTATTGCTGCACCCATTAATAGATTTCAGACTATTGCAATATCCGGCAATACCACCAGTGTATTGTGCGTCGGTGCTGATTTCTCCTTCGTTACGACATTCATTAATGGTGCTGCTGTTCACGTACGCACATATTCCGCCAACTATTGTGTTGTTGTTGTTCTTGCCTTGTATACAGGTGATGGTTGCTTTGTTGGTGCAGTTCTCAAGGGTTGCGTAGTTTTTTGCCTCGCAGGCAATGGCCCCGAAACGATAGTTGACACAAGTGGGAGACGAGATGGTGCCGTCTACAGTCAGATTCTTTACTGTGCCTCCGTCGATGCTTTGGAAGAGGGAATTACTGCTGCCTAAGGTTATGGTGTGACCGTTGCCGTCTAATGTGGCTTTCAGCGTGGTGACACTGGAAGTGACGGTAATGTCCCGGTCGAGGATAAACTGTCGGCCGGCTGTGCCGAAATAATACGCTGAGGCTGTAAATATATCTCCTGACGTTATCTTCAGCGGGTTGTCTCCAGTGCCTGGAGTCACCATCGTCCCGGCATTCCCGGCGAATGTGAATGTACTACTGCCGTCATAGATGTCTTGACCAAAAGAGTATATGCAACCTTTTGTGAAGGTAATGTCTGCGGTTTTGGTTTTGTCGAATATTCTTAGATTTGAACCGTTCTTGAGGATGTATCTCACACGAAATTTTGTTGCTCCTGTCAGTGCCGGAATGTTGAGATAAAAATCTTTGGGTGTTGATGTCAATGTGTATGGTTCGTCGAATAACAATGTTCGTGCCGTGTCTGATGGTGACCCGACAAGGGTGCTGTTCGCGGTACTGCCTGACATGTCTACCGTTAGCTGTCCGCATAGGGGACGGTCGCACGAAACCTCGATGGCTAACAGCTGCCCGACACCGTTACTGCTGCCTTTCACGCTGAAATGGAGCATGGCTCCTGCATTCTGAAATGCAAGTTTGGTGCCGTCGCTTTTGGCTACCATGATGTTGTTGACAAGCTGTTGACCACTGCTGTTAGTGGTATATTTCTCGCTGTAGGGGATGTCAAAAGTGACTGTGCTACCGCTCATTGTGGCACGGTTGGCTGGGTAGGCAGCGTAGTATTTCTCACCGTAGGCACTGACGCCTTCGGCAGCTATTTTGGCGGTATTGCTGTTGCTGGCTTCAATTGTGACGCTGTGCGTGGTGCCGTTGATCATCACCTGGTCGCCATTGTCCCAGTAGGCGATGGAGTTTTGGTTGCCGCTGGCTATGTGTACTTTTGTTGTTGCAGAATAGTCCTGTGTGGTTGCAGTGAAAAACTCTCTCTCCTCTTTTTGGCATCCAACAAATGCGACCAGTGTGGCCAAAAGAGCTATTCTTTTGAGTGTTCTCTTTCCTATCATGATAAATAATCAGTTGTTCAATAAATTTTTAAGATAATCAAGTCTACATTTTCCGCATCTCTTCTTTCAGTCGCTCTGGGTTGATGGGGACTACACCTACATGTTCGCAGACGATGCCGCCGGCGAGGTTGGCACAATGTACCGACTCCTGCAGTGTCATGCCGGCACCAAGTGCCAGGGTGATTACACTTATTACAGTGTCGCCAGCACCTGAAACATCCGATACGGCGTGTGCACACGACGGCACAAGAACTGCTTGCGGCTCCCCGCTACGGAAGTCGCATGCATACATGCCGCGGCTTGACAGGGTGGTCAGCACAACATCGATATTCTGGCGTTCATGGAGTATCTTTGATGCATGAAGCAGGTCATTCATCAGACTCTCCTCGCTGCTGTCATCAATCTCGATATTGAGCCCCTCACTCAACTCTTTCAGGTTTGGCTTGAAAACTCCTACATTTTTGAAAAGACTGAAATTGCGGTGTTTGGGATCGACAGTGGTGAGTATCTTTTTGCGACGTGCCATGGCCGTTACCTCTTCTATTATGCGCTGCGTGATGCATCCCTTGTCGTAATCCTGTAGAATGATGGCATCGATTGACATGGTCTTTATGGCTCGGCTGATGCGGTCTAGCAGTTTGTCTTCCTCTATGGCACTGAGCGGATGTGTGTTCTCCTCGTCGACTCGGACTATATGCATACTGTTGCCTATGACTCGCGATTTGACAGTGGTCATGCGATTGTCGCTCACCACAATGCCCCGACGGTCCATGTTGGCATCATACATTATCTGCTGGAAATCTTTGCTGCTGTCATCATCGCCCAATACCGAGCATATTATGGGCGTCGCACCCATGGCTTCGATGTTAAGCGCGACATTCGCAGCGCCTCCAAGCCTCTTCTCACGCTTGGTCACGGCAACAACGGGAACGGGTGCCTCGGGTGAAATGCGGGTTACCTTCCCCCACATGTACGAGTCTATCATTACGTCCCCAACAATGAGCACATGCTCTTGGGTTATCTTCTCAAATATCTTTTCTATAGTCATAAATACAATATCTTGACCCTTAGTAATCCTCTTCTTCAATATTCAACTCTGTCGAAATCTCTCCTCGCAAACTTCTCGACAGGCGGTCGCATACCTTGGCTTTTTCGTTGGGGAAGTTGCCGAGCAGGTACATCATCTTGGTAACTGCGGCCTCAATGGTGATGTCGTTGCCACCGATAACGCCTATGCGGTCCATATCACAACTAGCCTGGTACTGACGCATCTGCACCGCTCCAGCCTTGCATTGTGTGACGTTAAGCACTATTACTCCACGGTCAATGGCTTCCTGCAGCGACTCGATAAACCAGGACTCTGTTGGCGCATTCCCCGAACCAAAGGTCTCTATGACAAGTCCCTGCAGGTCGGGAATGCGTACCGTCGACTGTACCACGGCGGGTGTGATGCCGGGAAACAGCTTGAGGACAGCAATGCGTCTGTCAAATTTCTTGCGTACCTTCAACTCGCTTGTCGGCTGAGGCAGAATGAGATGTTTGCGATAGCTTATCTTGATGCCTGCCTTGGCAAGCGAGGGATAATTGAACGACTCAAAAGCGTTGAAATTCTCCGCACTGACTTTGGTGCTGCGGTTGCCACGGTATAGGTGATTCTCGAAAAATACCGTAACCTCGGGAATGACAACCTCACGTCCTGCGGCTATTTCAAGGGCACAGATGATGTTCTCTCGTCCGTCACTGCGCAACATGCCAAGAGGCAACTGACTTCCAGTCAATACGATAGGCTTAGACAGGTTCTTGAACATGAAACTTAACGCTGATGCAGTATAGGCCATCGTGTCAGTCCCGTGAAGCACCACAAACCCTATGTATTCGTCATAGTTGCGCTCTATGATGGTGGCTATGTCGACCCAAAACTCAGGTGTCATGTTCGACGAGTCGATAATGCGCTCCAGCTGGCACGAATCTATCTGGTAGTCGGTGCGGTGCAGCAAGGGGAGCGCGTCATAAATGCGTTCCATGGCGAAAGGCTGAAGGGCTCCGCTCTCATCCTGTACCATACCGATTGTGCCTCCTGTGTATATCAGTAGTACTTTGTCTTTTTTTGTCTCTTCGTTCATCTTACTATTGTTTGTACGCTCATGCAATGCTTTTTCCTGTTGTCATTTAATTCTATATAAGACAATTTTTGTGCATGCGCGTCTCCGTTTGAGTTTGCAAAGTTACACATTTAATCTAAATTATGAGTCAATCAAGAAAAACTATTTTCGGATTTTCCTATTTTATTGTTGATAAAAAATGTCAAAAGGTATCTTATTTTGTATTTAAATATCTGATTAATCGTAAGATACACGAATATTTGGGTTAACATGACAAAAAGATGCCGATTTTTCGTAAAAAACGGCAATCTGTGGGTCGTTTTTCGCATGAATTCCGCGCCGGAGAAAAAAAAGTTCAAATTTTTTGTTGTTGTGCCACAGCGAGATAGGATGAAAAATCCATTATGGGGCGAAAAAAAATTTGTCAGTTTGGAAAACGGTTGTATCTTTGCACTCGCTTTCGACGGAAAAACGGTGTGGTTGAAAAGGCGGG
>CACZUZ010000005.1 GCA_902784465.1 uncultured Bacteroidota bacterium | reverse complement strand
GCTCTTCGTCAAGCCCGCGCTCTACAGCAACGAACGCAAGCCCGCCGTGGTGGCGATACTGGCTTTCTTCGTCCAGTTCTTTCTCGGCATGGCGTTGGCGTACTTCCTTATCTTCCCGTTGACATTCAATTTTCTGGGCACCTATCAAGTGTCCGAAAAGGTTGTTAACCAGATTTCGCTTAATTCGTACATCGGAACCTTCATCGGTCTGATGTTCATGATGGGCTTGGTGTTCGAGATGCCCATCGTGGCCTATTTCTTTGCCCGGATAGGTGTGCTGAAGTCCTCGTTCCTGCGCGGTGCGAGGAAGGTGGCCCTGGTGCTTGTGCTTGTCGCCGCAGCATTCATCACCCCAAGCACCGACATCTTCACCATGTGCCTCGTCGCCCTGCCGCTGTGGCTGCTATATGAATTCTCGATAGTGGTGGCTCGCAAAGCGGAACCTAAAAAGAACGAATAAAATGCACTGCATCACTGGTTGGCGTACTGCACCACTTCGTCGTGGAAGAAGTCGAGCTGGATGCCGGCTTGGCGGAAGAGCTCTTCGCTCTCCTGGCCGCAGTGGTACTTGTATTCGCACACCACGCGTTTGATGCCGCAGTTGATGATGAGCATGGCGCAGGTGCGGCATGGGGTCATGCGGCAGTAGAGTGTGGCGCCGTCGAGGGCGATGCCGCGTCGTGCGGCCTGGCAGATGGCGTTCTGCTCGGCATGGACGGTGCGGACACAGTGGTTGCTTATGGTGCCGTCGGGGTTGATGGTCTTGTGGAAGAGGTGTCCCACCTCGTCGCAGTGGGGGAGACCCGAGGGAGAGCCTACGTAGCCGGTCACCAGCAGCTGGCGGTCCTTGACGATGACGCATCCCGAGCGGCCGCGGTCGCAGGTGGCTCGCTTGGCTGCGGTGTCGGCAAGCTCCATGAAGTACTCGTCCCATGAGGGACGGTGATAGGTTATCTTCCGTAGCACGTCCTCCACTTGGCGGTTCAGGTCCTCGATGCTGCCGCCGTTGTCGAAGCGGAAGTCGGCCTGGCTTATGCAGACCCCCAGGTTCTGCTTGTTGGGGTCGGTGTTGTTCATCTCGCGCTGCTCGTTGGCGAGGAAGGTCTCGAAGTCGATATGGTCGGTCTCCGAGCCACGCAGCACGGCGCGTTCGTAGCGCACCTTGGCGTCGGCATCGACGGCAAACAGGTAGAAGTTGGGTTTGCCGCGAAGGGCTGCCACCTCGCCGGGGGTGCGCACACTCTCTATGATGCAGTTGCAGCCCGACGCCTGTGCCTGCTCGTAGAGCTGCTCTACAATCCACGACGGCGTATGCTGCGCCCTCAGGTCGTTGCCCACTATGGTCATCGTGTCGCGGTTCACCTCCATGCCTCTACGCTTTATCTCTTCGGTGATGAACGCACGCACAGAGTAGTGCACAAAACCTTTGTTTTTTACCAGATAGTCGACAATGGTGCCTTTCCCGGCCCCCAAAGTCCCTGTTATGCCTATGGTAATCACTTTTCAATAGTTAAAAGTTATTATTATGGAAATCTCTTATTTAACGAATTAGAGAATATTAATCGCAGAAAAGCAGAATTTTATAGAATTGATAATTACGTTATTTCGATTTTATAAAAAAGTCAACTTTTTTTTATGCCAAATAAAATGCAAAAATACACATTTTCCCTGACATAAACACAGACAAATCAAAACAACATTAATGTCCATTAGTATACTATATAATATACTACTAATTATCAGAAAGTTAATTAATAATAAACTATGGACCATTAGCGACAATTATTGTTTTTGCACAGTTTCGGACAGCCTCTGAACTGAAAGTTTTTCAGCCACTTCACGCCCTTGCCAATGGACACGGAGTGCAGGTTGGGAAGGGTGCAGAAGCGTTTTGACGAGAAGTTTGAAAACAATGTTATCCGCCATGGTGCCCAAATCAAATAAAAATGTTTATCTTTGCAAATTGAAATGAAAAGCACAGCACACGCCAAACAACTGTCTGACAGACTTTCGCCCTATCTCTTTTGGGATATCGACCGAAAGCAGTTCGATGCCGAGCGCAACTCGGCACAGCTTATACAGCGTGTGCTTGAGTATGGCGAACTCGACGACTGGCGTACAGTGCGCGACTACTATGGCCTCGACCGTATCGCCCACGATTGCAAGACCCTGCGAACCCTTCGCCCAGAGGCACTGGCCTTCGTCTGCCTCGTCACCAATACCCGTAAGGAGGACTACCGATGCTACACCTTCAGACAATTCTTCCCGACACTCTGGAATTCCTAAAGTGCCTTTCCGCACAGCCGGAGATGCAGGGTATGCGTCTTGTAGGAGGCACAGCTTTAGCTCTGCAATACGGACATCGCCAGTCGGTCGACCTTGACTTTTTTGGTGCACCTGCCACCAATCAGGAAGAGTTGTTGGAGATGGTCGAAAAGATGGGTCCCTACCGACTACGCAACCGCTCTAAGAACATTCTTCAGCTAGTCGTAAACGGCATAATGCTCGATTTCGTCGACTACGGTTTATATCCCTGGATTGACAGTCCAGTATGTTGGGAGGGTATCACCCTTGCATCGCCCAAGGATATTGCTGCGTTAAAAATCAATGCCATTGAAGGACGTGGCACCAAGAAGGACTTCATAGACATCTACCTGTTGCTTCAACACTACAGCCTGGATGATCTGTTGGCGTTCTACTCGCAGAAATACCCTAACTATTCCATTTTTCGCGCTCTCCTCAGCCTCAACTATTTTGACGATGCCGAACCGCAGGCAATGCCCAAAATGCTTATCCCCACCAGTTGGGAGGAGATGAAAAAGACGTTATCCGCTGCCGTGAACAACTATCAGAAGAGGTAGTATTTGTGATAGGTGCTCTATCTCTTTTCTGCGTGCTGGCGCGATTTCTTTTTGTGCTTGTTCCAGAAGCCGTAGACTTCGCTGACGTTGCCGGCGGTGGTGAAGGCGCTGATCTCGTTCTTGTTGATGAAATTCATCAGCTTCGAGAACTCGTCCTTGTTGAGGAGAGCTTCGAGCTCGATGCTCTTCTCGCCACTGTAGCCGCCGATGACCTCATACATGGTGCAGCCGCGCTGCAGGTCGTTGATGATGAACTGGCGTAGACGGTCGTAGTCTTTCGACACTATGCAGACGCGTTTCTTGTTGTTGAGCGTGGCGGTGAAATAGTCGACGACAAGTCCGTTGATCCAGGTGCCGATGAGGCCGATGATGACCATGCGGAAGGGGTTGATGGCGAAGGCGGTGCAGCAGATGACTGCTCCGGCCACGCTGACGCTGGCTCCGATGTCGAAATGGAGGAACTTGTTGACAATCTTGGCGAGGATGTCGAGACCACCGGTGGAGGCGTTGATGCTGAACATCAGTGCCTGGGCGGCGCTGAGCAGCAGCACGAAGCAGCAGAGGTCGAGCCAGGGGTCACCCATGACGGAGGGAGTGCCAGTCACGGGGTTGGGGTTGGCGATGTTCTCCCAGGGGAACACCTTGGCCCAGAAGTCGGTCAAGGGACCGAGAATGAGGGCGGTGTAGACTGTCTTGAATCCAAACTCCTGACCGATAAGCAGGAATGCGAGGATGAGGAGCACTATGTTGATGCCCATAATCCAGATGCCGAGTCCCTGGCCACCGGTGAAGATGTTGCTCAGCACGATGGAGAGACCGGAAATGGTGCCGATAATCAGCTTGCTGGGTACGAGAAAATAGTAGACAGCGGCGGCTGTCACTGCCATGCCAAGGGTCATGATGACCAATTCAATCCAGAACTTTTTGGTTGCGATGATATTGAGGATTTTACTCATAATTTGTTTGTTTTTAGTGCGTTGAGCTATTTTTTGTTGTTTGTGGGAAAATGCAAAAATACATTTTTTTTCGGCTTTGTCTGTTTTTTGTGCTTCCAAAATCTTTTTATCGACAGAAAATGCAAAAAAAATACTCTCCGCGATGCCGTCGGGAATGCCGCGAGGGTGTCATGCCAGAAGCTGGTCAGCGCATGAAGATGTCGTTGAGTTCCTCGTTTGAAAGGTTGCCTATCCAGCTCTCGCCTGTTGCCACGGTCATGTCTGCCAAGTGGCGTTTCTCCTGTATCATGCGGTCAATTTGTTCCTCGAAGGTCTCCTTGGTGATGAAGCGGTGTACGATGACGTTCTGGTGTTGCCCTATGCGGTAGGCGCGGTCGGTGGCTTGAGCCTCTACGGCAGGGTTCCACCATAGGTCGTAATGCACCACATGGCTTGCCGCTGTGAGGTTCAGCCCGGTGCCGGCAGCCTTGATGGAGAGTATGAATATGCGGCATTCGGGACGCGTCTGGAAGTCGTCGACCATCTGTTTGCGCTGCTTGATGCTGCATCCGCCGTGCAGGAAAAGCACTTTCTCGCCAAGGCGTTGCTCTATGCACTGTGCCAGGAGGTCGCCCATCTCCTTGAACTGGGTGAACACCAGCACCTTCTGTCGGCTCGCGGTGATGCTTTCGAGCAGGGTGAGCAGGGTCTCTGTCTTCCCCGACAGTTCGGGTGCCTGTTCCCCGTTTTTGAGGAACAGCGACGGGTGGTTGCATATCTGTTTCAGGGCCAGGATCATCTGAAGTACAAGTCCCTGGCGTTTGAAGATGCCCTGTTGCGTCGAGGTGTCTGCTTCGTTGATAACCATCATGGCCTCCTCTACGGTCTCGTGATAGAGGGCCGCTTGGCGGTCGGTGAGGGTGGTGTAGGTGTTCTCCTCTATCTTGTCGGGCAGGTCGGAGATGATGCTGCGGTCGGTCTTGAGGCGGCGAAGCAGGAACGGCGCCGTGACCTTGCGGAAGCGTTCCGCCACGGTGGCGTTGCCCCATTTCTGTATGGGCGTGGCATATTCATCCTTGAATTGTTTGGTGCTGCCCAGCAGGCCGTGGTTGGCAAAGTCCATGATAGACCAGAACTCCGACATGCGGTTCTCTATGGGCGTTCCGCTCATGGCTATGTGGTTGGTGGCCGGCAAGGAGCGGATGGCTTTGCTCTGCGCCGTGGATGTGTTCTTGATGTTTTGTGCCTCGTCGATGACGATGGTGTGCCACTTCACTTTCTTCAGCTGCGCTGTGTCGCTGCGGGCCACGCCGTAGGTGGTCAGCATCAGGTCGGCGTCGAACCGCTTGATGTCGCGTCCGCCACCGTGGTATACGAAACAAGAGAGTTTCGGGGCGAAACGTCCAAGTTCGGACTGCCAGTTGCTGATGAGGGTGGTGGGGACGACGACGAGGAAACGGGGCTGGAGGGTCTCCGAGGCAGCCTTTGCCGCCTCGTCCTTGAAGCGTTGCAGCAATGTGATGACCTGCAGTGTCTTCCCGAGGCCCATGTCGTCGGCGAGGATGCTGCCGAACCCCAGCTGTGCGTTGCGGTACATCCATTCGTAGCCTCGCTGCTGGTAGGGGCGGAGGATGGCATTCACGCCGGCGGGGACGGCGAGTTTGCGTTGTTTGCCCAGTTTGGCGATGAGCTTGCGTACCTCGTCGCTCAGGGTAACTGTGGCCCCGTCGTACTCCTCGCTCAGCGCTGTCTGCAGCATCTCGTAGGGTGTCACCGGGTGGCGACCCGACAGCACGTCGTCGATTTTCGACAGGTCGGCGGCATCCACATATATGTATTGCCCTTTGAAGCGGATGAGCCCCCCGGCTTTCTCTGTCAGCTTCCGGAACTCTGCCACGCTCACCTGCTGGTCGCCAAGGGCAACTTTCCAGTCGAAGTCGAGCATCTCGCTCAAATTCAAATAGCTTATTCCGTCCGGGCTCTGTTTCTTCTTGAGGGTCATGCTGATGCGGGGACGCACCAACGCCTGTAGCTCTTTGGGCAGCACGATTTTGATTCCGAGCAGGCGCATGGATGGCACCATCTGCATGAGAAAGGTTGCCAACTTGGTGCTGTTTAGCGTGATGGGTTTTCTCGCCTGCGCTTTGATATATTGCTCGAATCCATCGATGTAAGGCGAGAGGAGAGAGGCCTCTTTCAGCACCTCCATGCGTATGTCGGCATATTCTTTCACCCCCAGTATGTCGCGGAACATCACTGGCGTTCCGTCGATATTTACGGCCATGTCCGTGGAGAACAGGTCGCCGTCGATGCTCACTATCACGGTCGGGCTGTACCGGTGCTGCCCTATGTTGAGACGGTCGAACCACGACATGATGCTGCCTGGGATGGACTTTTCTCCCACGCCGTTGAATTGGTTGTCCTGCTGGTGGAAAAGGAAATGGAAGAGGTCGCTCTGCTGCTGGTTGTCTGTCGAGAGCTTCATGATGAGGAATCCGAGCAGCCAATCCAGCAGCAGTTCCGAGGGGTTGCCTGGATGCTGAGGCTCGTTGTCGTTACTCTTTTTCCATACCATCAGGTCGGGAGGCGTGATTTCGGCCAGGGTCTCTACCACCTGGCGCGTGGCTTTGTCGACGGTGGCGGGATGCCATATCGTGGCGTAATAACCGTTGCCGAGCCGTACCACCTGTGGAATGGCCGAGCCGTGTGCTATGATATGCAGCGCGCCGTGGATGCTCTGGTTCAGGGCTTTTGTTGTGGGGTGCATGTCTGCCAGCTCGTCGTCGATGTTGAAAGCCGACAGCACTTCGTCCACATCGTTGTTAATATTGAGGCTGCTGTTGATGGTCAGCTGCATTTGCTCGTATTCCAACGGTGGTGGCAGTATGTTGATGCCGGTGGCGGCAGATAGCGTCTCTTTGCCCTCTATCAGCCGTTTGGCCCTCTTCATCAGCCGCGCTATCTCGGCGGCGTATGTCTGTCGGAAGTCCCCCTGCGGAGCGAAGGATGGGTTTTCGGGGAGCAACTGCACCAGCGACATCCCGATGTTGGTCATCCCGGTGAAGTCGATGCGGCGGAATTCCTCGTTGCCTTTGTAGGGCGAGGGTGTGTCGGTCGACGGCTTGTACAAGTCGCTTATTGGCGGAACGGTTACGGTGCATTCGCTGTGGTTTGAGGCCATGCCCCGCTTTTTCAGCTCCTTCATCAGGTCGACGCCATGCATGGTGAAGACGGTGAAAGGGTCGTTGTCTATCTCGCGGCTCATCATGTACACCACGGCGGCGAGGTGCTTGCATGGCACTGCCCAGTCGGGACAGGAACAGTTCATCTTGAGGTCGTTCCAGCGTGTGGGGAAGAGTGGTATGCCCAGCGTTTCTGCAATCTGCATCAGCCGGGGGTCCAGCTCGCGGTTCATCAGTTTTGATACGAGCATGGGCTCGTTGGAGAGGAAGTCCATCAGCCGGTCGATGTCATCTTTGCCGAATTGGGGAATCTCGATGGTCACCTTGTAGGGCGTCCTCCGGCTGCCCTGCACCTTGGCGTTGATCATGCCTTTCTCGACTTTTATCTCCAGGACGGCGCCTTTGCGGGCGTATGCGGCACCGCGGGGTATGCGGTTCTCGTAGTCGATGTGTGTCAGTGCTTTGAGCCATTCATTGCCCCACCATGTGTTCCCAAATTTTTCTCGTGCCATGCGTCTGATGTTTTTATTTAGTGATATTTAACGTTGCCCGTCTTCAATTATTGTTCGTTCTGGTGAAGATTTTGTCATGCTTTTTTGGGGGGTAATCTCCTGCAAAACATATATCTTTACAGGTTGAAAAAAATCGCTGTAGTTTCATTCAAGACTGATTTTTTTTTGTGGGTCGCCTCCGGCGAGAAATCGTGCCTGCATTCTCCGCAAAGAAACCACATTGTGCAATAAAAAAGGAGGAAAACTATTCCGTTTTCCTCCTTTTTTATTGCAACTGATGTCTCTCGATTAGGCCTCGACGTTTTTCTCGATGGCGAGTTTGCCGCGGTAGTAACCGCATTCGGGACATACGTGATGCATCAGGATCTGAGCACCACAGTTGCTGCACGTGGTCAGCTGAGGAGCCTCAAGGCTGTCGTGCGTTCTTCTCTTTCTTGTTCTCGTCTGCGAGAACCTGTGTTTTGGATGTGGCATAATTATTAATTTTTATTTTGTTTTTATTTTTTCAGTTTTAAAAGTGCTTCCCATCGCGGATCAATCTCCTCATTTTCGTCTCCGTTCTCCGTTTCCCATTCTCCGTTCTCCGTTTCCCATTCTCCGTTCTCCGTTCCCTCGCTGATGTACTTCAGCATCTCGGGGTTGCAGGTGGAGTTGCCGTCGGCATCGTCGGGGTGGATGCACCGTATCGGCATCGACACTGCCACCAGTTCGTACATCCACTGTGCGAGGTCTACCTTGAAGGCACTTTCGGGCAGGATGACCACATTCTCATCGTCGCTCGTCTCGGTGTCGCTCAGTTTCACACATATCGTCTCATTCCCCTCCACAGGCCAGTCAATCTCCTCCAGGCATCTGTCGCATTCTGTTCGCACTTTGCCAGAGAATGCAAAAAAGAACAGCATCAATCTCTCTTTTTTCTCCAATTTCACGTCAAAAAACACTTCTCCACCCAGAATTTTTTCATTTTTGAAGTCTGAAAAAAAACTGTCGCCCAGCGTGTAATCATAATGGTAAATACCTGATTTTAAACCGCTGAATTGGATTTCGGTATCGACGTTGCGTTCCATTTGCACACTCCTAATGAGTTTGCAAAGATACAAACTTTTTTATAATCACGAAAAAAAATCTTATTTTTTCATCGTTTCGATACAGCCCTTGTGCGTTTTCTGGTTGTATCGTTAGTCGAGGGCGGCTATTTTGTAGATGATTTTTTCTAGTTTCTGACGCATCTGGGAGCCGCTGCATTCGAAGTTGTTGGCGATGATGGCGAAACTGTATTTCTCACCGTTGGGCTTGATGACATAGCCGGCGAAGTTGCGAACCCCTGTCATAGAGCCGGTTTTCACCCTCACTTTGGTGTCTTCGGGCAGGTCGTTGAGAATGTTCTTGACGGTGCCGTTCTCGCCGGCGAGGGCAAGAGACCTGGCAAAGTCGCCGAATATGCCGGTGCTTTTCAGCTCGGTGAGGAAGCGGCAGACGAAGTCGGCGGTCACTCGGTTGTGGCTTGAGAGTCCGCAGCCGTCTTCGAGCAGCACGCCCGAACTTTCTAGTTTGAGCTTTTTGATGAAGTCGTTCACTGCTTTTGCGCCCGATACGCTGTTGCCTTTGCCCGAGACGACATAGCCCATGTAGCGGTGAATGGCTTCGGCGTAGATGTTGTTGGAGGTGATGTTGGTGTATTGCGCTATGATGTAGTATGTTGGCGATGTGTAGTCGAGTATTTTGACCAGATTGGTGGGGCGGTTGATGGACTCGGTGGCTGCTCCGTTGACCGATATCTTGTTGCGGCGTAGGTAGGCGGTGAAGAGGTCGGCGCATACCTGCGACGGTTTAGGCAGTGAGGCGCGGACCGAGAAGTTCTTGTCGTCAATAGGCATGGTGCCTGTGCAGGTTCGTATGGTGGAGTTTGGGTCGCCATAGACAATGACGTTGTCGCCCGATTTTGCGGTGCCGGTGTAGACGTTGTTGATGATGCGAAGGGGAAGGCCGGCAGGTTCGATGCGCGCCACCGAGGTTGGGAAGCCGAGGCGTGTGCCAGGGTTGAAGTAGATGAAGAACATGTTCTCGTGGAAGTTGAGTCCGCAGATGCCGCTGCCATAGTAGTTGCCAATGTCGCCCCACAGCCAGTTGTCGTGGAGTGGCTGCCCGTCGAAAATCGAGGCGTCGTAGAGCACCCTTCCCGTGACGGCCTTGATGCCGGCCGACGCAATGGCTTCAGTCCATGTCGCGAAGAGGGTGTCGGGTATGGTCTGGGCATAGCGGTACGAGCCCAGCACAGGGTCGCCGCCACCTATAATATATATGTCGCCGTTAAGGGTGCCGTTTTTCTCGATTACGCCGCTGTAGGACAGCGTGGTCTTGAAACGGAAGTCGCTGCCGAGCTTGTCGAAGCCGGCTGCCGTGGTGAACAGTTTTGTCAGCGAAGCCGGAATCATCGACAACTGGCTGTTGTAGGCATACACCTGATTTTTGCTTTGCATGTCGTAGACACACACCGAGAGCGAGGCATGTCTCATCGCAGGGTCTTTGGCGAGGTCGGCGACAGCTTTCTGTAGGGCTGTGGTGCTCTGGGCGTGAGTGAGGTTGACGTTGATGGCGAGTAATGAAACTGCGGCGAAAATCAATAATGTCTTGAGTGTATGCATGATGTATGTCGTTGGTGGTGTTTTTTATTCTTTTATCGAGTTGTTGGTTTGTTCAATGTAGTTGAGTATCTTGCTTCGGCCGGTGCCCGAGACCGACGAGGTGATGAATATAGGCGGCAGCTCTTCCCATTCTTCGGCGAGGGCTTTCTTGAATGCGTTGACATTCAAGGCGGTCTCGCGCTGCTTCAGCTTGTCGACCTTGGTGAAGACTATTGACAGCGGTATGCTGTTGACACCCAGGTAGGAGATGAAGTCGAGGTCGATTTTCTGCGGTGGGATGCGCGAGTCGATAAGCACAAAGGTGGACACCAGCTGTTCGCGGTTGGCGAAATAGTCTTTGATCATCTTCATCCATTCGGCGCGAGCCGTCTTTGCAATTTTGGCGTAGCCGTAGCCGGGGAGGTCTACCAGGTACCACTCGTGGTTGATGAGGAAGTGGTTGATGAGCTGGGTCTTGCCAGGGCGGACGCTTGTCTTGGCGAGGCTCTTGTTGTTGGTAAGCATGTTGATGAGCGACGACTTGCCCACATTCGAGCGTCCGATGAAGGCATACTCGGGACGGTTGTCCGACGGGCATTTACGCCAGTCGCTGTTGCTTATGACGAAGGTGGCGGACTTTACTTCCATGTTATTTCTTTTTGCGTTGTTCGCGGCGTCGTTGACGTCGCTGGCGTCGTAGTTGCGCGGGGGTCATCTGGTCATTGTCTACCGATGCCGACCGTTCGCGTGCAATCTTGTGCTCTTTAAGGGCTTGCAGGTCTTCGTTGTTGTCGTTTTCGGAGTTGTTCTTCCACCAGGGGAGGCGGTGGATGTTGATGTGGAACAGCTTGCGGCGTTCAAACAGGTGGTTCTTGACGTCGTAGGTCTCGAAGTGTCGGGCTTTCTTCTCTGGCAATATGTCGCGCACCTGTACCAGGATGCCGGTCTCGTCGGTCTCGCCGAAGGCGTGGTTGTAGGCTGTTCCGAAAGAGCGCATCGTCGACGAGAGGTTCATGTAGGCGTTCACGAGGGGCGGCACATACGAGCCGATGGCACGCACCGACCTGATGAGGATCTGGTAGTCCTCCTTGTAGTTGCGTCCCGAGAAGAGCTGGTGCAGCTCGTTGTAGTCTGTTTCAATCCTCAAGGGCTCGTTGGGCCATACGAGCCCGTCCTTGTCGGGGAAATGCTTCTGGTAGAAGTAGAGTATCATGTCTTTGGCTTTGCGGTTCATGTGGGGATACATGGTTATTTTGCCAAAGTAGTAGTGCGTCTCTGGTATCTCGAGGGCGATGGTGGCGAGGCCGTCCCAGAGGTTGTCGAGCGAGTACATTCCTTTTCTGAGGTTGTTGCTCGGCTGGTATTCAGGCTGCACGAACGAGCGTCCCAGCTCTAGGGTGTAGGGCAGGTAGTTGTCGACAAACTCGTCGGTGTAGTGGAACAGCTCGGCTGTGGGGGTGTAGATGAAGCCGTCCACCGAGCGGAACATGTTGCTGCCGTGGAGGAAACGATAGCCTCCGACGATGGCCTCGTTCTCTTTGTCCCAGACGAAGAGCTGCTTGAAGCAGTAAGGCTCCGGCAGGGTGTCGAACTCGTCGATGTCGACCTCCTTGCCGGTGCCGCCGCCCTCGGTGGCGAACGACAGCTCGCGCAGGCGGCCAATCTCGCGCATGATGTTGGGCGAGAGGTGGGCGGTGGTGACGTATATCTCCTTGCCGCCGTAGTTGGTGTGGCGCAAGAAGTTCTTTTTCGACAGCTCCGATTTGAGCAGCTCTCTGTCGACGGGGGGTATGATGTACGATAAATCTTTCATTGTCTGTGTGTTTGTTTTGTTGTTTGGTTGGTGGCTTGTCTGTATATTTGTTGTCTCAGCTCCTCGGCCCACACTCTGGCGGGCTTGCCGTCGGCGAACTGTTGCCATGGTATGGGCTCGCCCACGGTCATGCGGAACGTCTTGCCTTTCTGTGCAAACATCTCGGCCGGTAGCAGTGCCATCTCGAAGTTGAACTTGATGCCCAGCCGTTTGCGTAGGTTGGCGATGGTGTAGAAGCGTCTGCGGTTGCGGGCCTCGATGCTGACGGGTATGATGTCGCGGTGGTGCTCGATGGCTTTCTTGACCACGGTGGCTTTCCATTCAAGGTCCATGATTTTGCCTTTGATGCGCCGCGAGCAGAGGCCGGCGGGGAAATAGAGAAGGATGTTGTTGGAAGCGAAGGCTTCGTTTATGCCCGCCGCGGTGTTGCGGTTGCCGTGCACCTTGTCGATGGGCACAAATATCTGTTTCAGCGGTGTGACGTGCATCAGGAAGTCGTTGACGGGGAACTTGACGTCGCTTCTCACCTTGCCTATGGCTGCTATCAACGCTATGCCGTCGGGTCCGCCCAGGGGGTGGTTGGCCACCACAATGGGGTTGCCGTCGACGGGGATGCGACCGGGGTTGACGACTTCTACGTTTATGCCCAGATATTCCATTGTCGCCACGGCGAAGTCGACGCCTTCCTTGTCGCGGTTGTTGTATAGGACGCTGTTGATTTCGTCGACGTGGAGAAACCTGTTCAGCAGTTTGACAACCCAGCGAGGGGCTTTGATGCCCTTGTCGGCCAGCACTTTGTCGAGGCTGATGGTCTCCTTGGTTATTTCCTTTTTTTCTTTCATAAAACGTGCAAAGTTACACAAAAAAAATAAATCGGGAACTGTTAGGTTCCCGATTTATTTTCACAGGGCTGATACTTAGTGTGTTCGTTTGCTAATCGCGTAGTTACGTTTGCCTGTTTTTTGCTGTTGTAGGCAGCTGGTTGCTGACTTTTTTTATTCGATGGTGATGGTCTGTGCCAACTGTTTCTGCTCTTCGGGGGTGAACTTGGGCAGGGTGATGGTGAGGATGCCGTTCTCAACCTTGGCTCCGATGCCGTCTTTCTTGACGTTCTCGGGGAGAGTGAGCATGTGCTTGAACTGGGTCGAGGTGAACTCGCGGCGTAGGTAGTGGCGTTTCTCGTCGTTTTCCTTGACCTCTTCTTTCTGTTGCATCTCGATGACCAGGTTGTTGTCGGTGTCGATGCTGAGGCTCAAGTCCTCTTTCTTCATGCCAGGGATGCATAGCTCGAGGCGGTAGTCCTTGTCGCTTTCGCTGACATTCATTTTCGGGGTCACATGGTGATCGTCGGTGCTGCAGATGCCGTTCCAGCGGTTCCAGTCGAGCAATTCGTTGAACATGGTGTTCATCAGGTCATTGTTTCTTCTTGCTACTAACATGATTTTAATCTCCTATATTTTAATTGTTAAACTTTTTTTTGTTGTCGGTGATTGATGTCTCGGTTCCTTTCGTTTGCCGTTCTTTCAATCGCGTTACGCCTTATTAGTTACAAGTTCCATGCCGATGCCGTAATTCTGACAAAATTTCCGAATTGCGGCAATTTTTGCATCTTTCTTCATGACATTTTGGCATATTGCAATCTGTTTGGATGCGTGATATGTGTGGTTGCATGGTCTAATCCATATATATTAATATGTGAGGCGAGAAATCCCTTTGACGGTTTTCCTTATCTGTTATTTCGATAACAGGTATTGCGTAAGACGAGGATTGGATTTTGTGCAGATATGCTGTAAATGGATGATAGTCTGTATTGTACACGATTATTGCATAAAACCGCCCGTTTGATGGTCGAAAACAGGCAAAAGAGGACTTCTACCACGCAGAAAAAGCCATGTTGCAACTCCTAAAAAATCATAAATGAGATATTATATCTACTTGAAAATTAGTATTTAATATTGAATTTGGTAAAAATATTTCAAAAAAAGATTGTTGGTTTGAAAAATAGTAGTACTTTTGCACTCTCAAAAATGTAAAACAATGGCAAAGAAAAATAAAGACGCAAGAGTTCAGGTAATCCTGGAATGCACCGAGCAGAAGACCAGCGGTGTTCCCGGTATGTCGCGTTATGTCACTACCAAGAACAAGAAGAACACCCCGGAACGTTTGGAACTGAAAAAGTATAATCCGTTCCTCAAGAAAGTAACCGTTCATAAAGAAATCAAATAGTTCAAAGGAGGGTATAGATTATGGCAAAGAAAGTTGTCGCTACACTTAAAACCAGCACTGGCAAAAGCTTCGCAAAAGTTATCCGCATGGTCCGCTCACCCAAGACCAATGCTTACGTTTTCAAAGAGGAAATCGTTCCCTCTGACAACGTCCAGGAATATCTCAAGAAGAAATAAATCCTTATTACTACTCTGTAAGTAAATATACCTCGTCTTTTGGCGGGGTTTTTTAGTTTGGGAATGCCTGTAGAGCCGTCGGCGTCTTTGTGAAAAAAAAACTTTTTTGTTAAATTTCACCGAAATCGCTCGTAAGTCAAAAAAAATCACTATCTTTGCAAAATCTTTTAGCCGTAAACTGTAAACTGAACAAAAAACTGTAAGCCATGGGCCTGTTTTCATTTTTTAGCCGTGAGAAAAAGGAAACCTTGAACAAGGGATTGGAGAAAACCAAAACCAATTTTTTTGCAAGGCTTTCTAAATCAATACTTGGCAAGTCGACAGTCGACGACGAGGTACTCGACAACCTCGAGGAGAACCTCATCTCGTCGGATGTGGGTGTAGATACCACCCTAAAGATTATCGGCAATATCCAGGCGCGTGTCAAACGTGACAAATATATTGGCGTTTCGGAACTTAACAACATTCTCAAGGCTGAGATTGCCCAGCTGCTGAACCAGCATCATGATGACGAATTCGAGGATTTCTCGTCGCCACTCGCCAAGAAGCCTTACGTTATCCTTGTGGTAGGTGTCAACGGTGTGGGCAAGACCACCACCATAGGCAAGCTCGCCTATCAATTCAAGCAGGCTGGCAAGAGTGTCCTGCTGGGAGCATCCGACACTTTCCGTGCCGCCGCTGTCGACCAGCTGACAATCTGGTCAGAGAGGGTGGGGGTTTCCATCGTCTCGCAGGGTATGAATGCCGACCCGGCCTCGGTGGCTTACGACACCTTGCAGTCGGCCATTTCGCGTGGTACCGACGTGGTGCTCATCGATACCGCCGGTCGTCTGCACAACAAGGTGGGCTTGATGAATGAGCTGACCAAGATTAAGAAGGTGATGCAGAAACTGGTGCCTGATGCGCCTCATGAGGTGCTTCTGGTCCTCGACGCCTCTACCGGCCAGAACGCCATCGAGCAAGCCAAGCAGTTCACCGCTGCCACCGAGGTCAATGCCCTTGCCCTCACCAAGCTCGACGGCACCGCCAAGGGCGGTGTCATTATCGGCATCAGCGACCAGTTCAAAATCCCCGTCCGCTATATAGGCCTTGGCGAGAAAATGACCGACCTTCAGGTCTTCAATGCCGAAGAGTTTGTCGACTCGCTGTTCGAAGAGAAATGAAGATCAACATTATCACACTGGGTTGCTCGAAGAACATCGTCGACTCCGAGCATATAGCCGGTCACCTTCGCAAGGCAGGTTTCGACCTCTATTTCGACCGCCAGCGCAACGACTGCGACATCGTCATCGTCAACACGTGTGGCTTTATCGGCGATGCCAAGGAGGAGTCTGTCAATGTGTTGCTGGAACAAATTGCCGTAAAGCAGCGTGGACGCAAGCAGCGAAGGCTTATCGCCGTGGGCTGTCTCATTCAGCGCTATGAGAAGGAGCTGAGGGCGGAGATGCCGGAAATCGATGCTTTCTATGGGGTACACCAGTGGGGCGAGCTGGTGCTTTCGCTCGAAGCCGAATACCATGACCGGCTGGAGGCGGAGCGTATGCAGTCAACGCCAAGGCATTACGCATACCTCAAAATCAGCGAGGGCTGCAATCGCAGCTGCTCCTATTGCGCCATACCGCTGATACGCGGCAAGCATGTGTCGAGACCTGTCGAAGAGATAGTCGACGAGGCCAGAGAGATGGTGGCAGATGGTGTCAAGGAGTTGATAGTCATTGCGCAGGATACCACTTATTACGGTATGGACCTCTATGGAGAGCGTAGGCTTGGCGAGTTGCTCACCCGTCTGGCCGAAGAGAGCGGAGCGGAATGGATAAGGCTGCACTATACCTACCCGACCTCGTTCCCCAAGGATGCTATCGAGGTGATAGCCAGCCATCCCAATATTTGCAAATACATAGATATTCCTCTCCAGCATATCAGCACACACCTGCTGGCTTCCATGCAGCGTGGCATTGACCGCGAGGGGACATTGGCGTTGCTCGACGATTTCCGTCGCCAGATACCCGACGTCGCCATCCGTACCACCCTCATTGTGGGCTATCCTGGCGAGACCGAGTCGGATTTCGAGGAGCTGAAAGAGTTTGTGCGTCAGGCTCGCTTCAGCCGCATGGGTGTCTTCGCCTATTCGCCCGAAGAGGGTACGGCAGCCTTCGAACTTGGCGACCCCGTCGACGAGGAGACCAAGCAGAACCGCATCGATGAGCTGATGGCCATACAGGAATCCATCTCGCTGGAAAACAACCGGCAGCGCGTGGGTAAGACATACCGTGTGCTTATCGACCGTCGCGAGGGTGACTACTGGGTGGGTCGCACTGAGTATGACTCGCCGGAGGTCGACGACGAGGTGTTGGTGTATTCCGGCAAGCCATTGAAAGCCGGTGAGTTCTACAGTGTGACCATCGACGATGCCATGGAGCACGATTTGGAAGGCCACGTCATTTGAAGAACGGCATGCCCTTGCATAGGGCTGGCGGTGTAGGCATTGCTAAAGGATTGCCTCTATGGGTATGGTGCTGTCCATCAAGCCTATACGGGTGTCTGTTTCGTGGCGGTTCATTCCGGTGTAGGCCAGTGAGGCATCTTCGTAGCGTCGGAACTTGAGTATGGCGTCGTTCATCTGCGCACGGTTGAAGACGCCGACACGCAGCAACAGGTCGAAGTCGTCGATGGTCAGTCCGGTGACCCGCTCAAACAATGAGGGTTCCAGCTTACGGATGACATCTTCGAGGCTCTCCTCGCGGTAGTCGGTGAGATACATGAAGATGGGTATGCGCGTGGCGAACTTCATCAGCTTCTCCTGCACCTCGCGGCGCTTGCTGCGGTATTCTTTCTCCTCGGCTGACAATTCTTTCTTTTTCTTGGGGTCGTCGCCAGCCTCGCGTTTCAGCTTCTTTATCCGTTCGGCACGGTTGACGATGTTCTCGATGATGTCGCTGCCCAAGGCGCGGAAGCCCTCAATCTTCATGATGGTAGCCATTGCCTCGGGGTTGTCGATCACCCGTTGCAGGGTGGCGTTGTCGACGTTGACCAGCTGTGCGCTGTTCCAGCGTCGTGCCAGCAGGGTGGCGCTGGTGCCGTAGTCGACGAAGTCGAGTATCTCGGCGGCATCCACACGCTTCATAGAGCTACCGTCGAACTGGAGGATGGGCAGGAAGTTGATGAAGTCGTTCACCTTGTCGGTGATGTGGCGGTTGGCTCTGTGGAGCTGGTTGTCGGCAGAGCCGACACCATCCACGTCCAACTGGTTGGCGTAGGTCACCACCTCGCGCAGGGCGCGGTTGGGGGCGAAGTCGAAGACGTAGCAGGTGGGCTTGAGGATGGTCTTCTTCGAGGGGTCGTCCTTGTCGGTGGCCGTCCAGGGACTCTGCACGCGGAAAGCCGTCTGGAAGTAGGTCTCGGGGCTCTTGCAGTTGCGGAGCATCAGCAGGCCGCCCAAGGGCCGCAGGGTGACACCGGTGGTCAGCTTGCCGCAGGTCAGCGTGATGGTGCGTGTCTGCAAGGGGTTCTCGCCCATGGCGTTGCGCACCGGTTCGAGGGCATCCACGCCTATGCCGGCCTTGCTGCCGCTGCAGTTGACGATTTGATAGGTCTGGTAGAAGCCGTTGGCCGGCCGTTGCAGCAGTGCCTCCATGGCGTCGCACGCCGCCACGTTGGGCATGAACCACATGGTGTGGGCGCAGAGGTCGAGCAGACGGGTGTCCTCGAAGGGCAGGGGAGGATGCTCGTTGAGCGGCGAGCTGCTGTCGCCATAGATGGGGGTCTTGCCGCGGATGATGTCGAGCCATTTCTGCACCGCCTTCTCGTGGACGAAGGTGGCGGCATTCTTGCCTTTGGCAGGCTCGGCCCGGAAGAACTCGTTGAGGTCGAAGCCGTCCATGTCCCACTGCTCTATCATGGCGCCGAGGTCTTGCGGCATCTGGTAGGTCATCATCACCATGGTGGGCATCTCGAGATATGGGCCGCCGACGGCCTCTTTCCGAGCCTGCTCGTCCTGATAGGTCCAGTTGAAAATCTGGTTCTCCATGAACTCGCCTGTGGCGAGGGCGCGGAAGGGGGTGCCGCTGAGGTAGAGGAAATGCTTGCCGCTGATGGGCATGTCCGCATCGTCCCATGCGCGGCCGCTCTCCACGTCGATGCCGCTCTCGCGCATCACCTCGTCCTCTTCCGCCTGTCGACGCTTGGCATCGGTGTCGCCGAGGTCGAGGAGGCTCTTGGCGTTGTCGTTCCAGGCGCCGAAATGATACTCGTCCAACACGATGAGGTCCCAGCCGATGCTGTGCACCCACTCGTTCTTGGGCTTGATGTTGCCGTAGCGGTCGCGGCCGAGGTAGTCTTGGAACGAGCCGAAGACAACCAAAGGGAATGCGTTGGTGTGTGAATGAGTTAATGCGTTAGTGGCATCCGCATCGCGGCTGCTGTAGTACCGCCATCCCTCGAAGTCGCGGTGGCGAAGCAGGTCGTCGCGCCACGAGTCCTCGACGGCGGGCTTGAAGGTTAGCACCAGCACCCGTTTGGCTTTCATCCGCTTGGCCAACTGATAGGTGGCAAAGGTCTTGCCGAAGCGCATCTTGGCGTTCCACAGGTAGTGGCTGGGACGGTGGGGCTCCTCACGGTCCATCATGGCGAAGTAGTCGGCGGTTTGCTGCACCGCCTGTTCCTGTTCGGGCCGCATGCGATAGTCCAAATCTCGGGCAAGCGTAGCTGTCAGGTGGTCTTTGTTGCGCACAGCCACGTAGGCGGCCTTGGCCTCGCGCAGCGAGCAGCGGCACCATTCGCCTATCAGCTCCTTGCCCATGCGGCGCAGCACCTCGTGGAGGTCGTGGTCGCTGAAACTCTCGCCGCTGCCGTCGGCAAAGAAGGCTTTGTCGTGCCACAGCAGGTGATAGGTCTTGTGCGGCTCGGTGATGGGGTGCTGCTCGTCGATGCGCTTCCGCACATCGCTGCGTGTCGTCTGCCCAATCTTTATCCAGCCGGGGAACGACGTGTCGTCATACATGTAAATCTGCGGCACCGCGCGCCGCATGGTGGGGAGAATCTGTTCTGTGGTCTGCATAATATGTCAGTTTGTCCGTTATCATTTCAAACAGACGCCCTTATGCAGAAATAAAGATGTGATAGTTTAGAAGATGTCGGAGTGAGTGCCGGTGTCAAGCATCAGCAGCACCAGTTCTTCATCGAATTGTTGCCACACCAAAAGCCAGTCGGGCTGTATATGGCATTCCCAGACATTGTTGCCAGCAAAACCAGACAACTTGTGGGGACGATATTGACGGGGCAATGTGCCCTCTTGTTTCAGAATGGCCAATGCGTCGCGCAACTTCGTCATATTTAGCCCTCTGCGCTGGCAAAGACGCATGGAGCGTTCAATTTGAGTATACTATTGTGTACGCCATTCTTTACCAAGGATATGGTCAAACATTTCGTCCACACCACCATTCCACTCGGTCACCCGTCCGACGGCCACGTCTTCAAGTGCCTGCTCAATACCGCTCTTGCGTTTACGTTTAGTGGGCACAATGTCTATACCATCGATACTCCGTATCAACTTGCGGAAACTGGGCAGAAGGCTTTCGTCAGTGACTCTTAAAGTTATTTCGGTCATAATTATCTCCTGTTGTATCTGTAACGCAAGGTTGTCGTTTTTATTGCTTTGCTATCACATTTTATTTCAAAGAGCGCTCTGTTATGCTTTTTTTGCCGAGCCTTTTCCCCTCGGCGTGGGTTTGCTCATCAAGTTGACTCGCTATAGTTAATCTATTTAGTGGTGCTCGCAGGTCTTACCACGCAAGCCATTCCCTGCGGTCAGGCAACTATGTGGGTTCTTCGATCCTTCGACGGTCCTTCGACGAAATTAGGATAAACAGTTCCTCATTCCATCGGTCGTATCATACTTTCGATAAAGGCAATCTCATCCTGCGTCAGGCCGTATTTCTTATACAGCATCTCGTCCGTCCACGGGTGGGAGAAATCTTGCATGGGGACGAATTCGAATGCATCAGGAGGTGTACTTTGTGTGGATGTTTTAGTAGCCACTAAGAGACGGACAAACTTTGTGTTTAAATAAGAACAAAGGTTTGTGGCTTCATCAATTGTCATATCTCCATGTGGTGGAATAGCAACCATGTAAGTATTAGAACTACATGAGTTCGGCTCAGATATCTTGGGTTTACCAATAATTGTGTTTCCAAATCCTGGATTCCCAGATCTTGGGACAAGAACTTTATATGATGAAATTCGGCTACTGTTCCTTGGAATATTTTCTTGAGAAATCCAGCATTGTCCACCATGTACATAAACCTTTATTGAACATTTGCTATCTTTGTTTTTTTGGATTAGATAAAATGATTTGCCATCTGCAGATTGTATTTTACCCTCATTTTCAGAGAGCCATTCAATTTTTGTGTGAAACCCGAAGTACCTTCCTGCATTTAACCATTTTGACAATGATTCTTCGTGCATTGCCAGTACTTTGTGGAAGATACCAACCTGTTCTACACTACGGATAAAAATTTCCGCTCCATGTTCCAACAAAGGTCTTTTCGATTGAAATACATTTTTTTGGTTATGCGTATATACACTACATATACCCTTGTAACTTCTTTCCCAGAGAAAATAACACACACCACCTTTGATTTCAACACCAGAAAAGCAATCAGTTGAATTAAGATAATCATGCAACACGCGAATTTTTGAATCTTCCAACATTTTCTTTCTAAATTCGTCTAATCCGCGTCCCCCATTAAGCCACCTTGCTGGGACAATGAATATCATATATTTGGGCGATATTTCTATAGTCTGTTCAATAAACTTATGATATATCGGAAGTGCACTTGCTCCATTTCCACCATCACCCATTTGGTACGGAGGATTGCCTATGATTACATCGAATTGCATATCTTTATGGAATATTTCTTTGATTGACTTGTGGATAAATGGGTAGGCGTAGGTTTCGTGGGCATCGTTGCGGAGGTATTCGCCTTTGCTGGCTCCGCAGTGTTCGCAGCGGCCTTGCGCGTTCCATGTGTGGTGACAACGCTCGTATATCAGATTGCCCTGTGCGTCGCGGAAGGCGGTGCTGACGCTGTACTCGCCGTTGGCCTGCTTGGAGCAGTAGAGTGTGCGGCGGCTCATCTCGGCGGTGAGGTCGGTACAAGCGATGCCGAAGACCTGATTGGTCATTATGTGGTCAATGCGCTGCTGCAAGTCGGGTATCTGCTCTTCGAGGCCAGCAAGCAACCGCTTGGTAATCTCGCGCAGGAAGACACCACTCTTGCTGCAAGGGTCGAGGAAACGCGTCTTCGGGCTGCGGAACAATTCCTGCGGCAGCAGGTCGAGCATACGGTTCGCCAGTTCCGGCGAGGTGAAGACCTCGTCGCTCGAAAGATTAGCCAAGCAGTTGAGAATGTCCGGTGAATAATTCATGATAAATGCGTTAATGTGTCAATGTGTTAATGTGTTAGTGGCTGGCGCGGTTATTCTTGGGTGTATAGCTGAGTGTAGTGAATAGGCGGATATGACTTGATGGGTTCGTCGAAGCTCTGTGCCTCGCCCTGCTCGTCGAAGAGGGAATATTGGTGTGTCTGGTTGACAAGGAAGTCGAACTGGAAGTCGCGCCGTGAGAACTGCATGCTGCCCGCAATGGGTGTCCATTCGCAGAAGGTGATAGGCTTGCCGTCGGCAGTGCGATAGGTGAGGGCGTCGCCACAGACGATGTTCTTCTGCAGCATGTAGCGGAGGCTTTCCTCGTAGCCCTGAGAGCAGTCTTTTTTGCCCATCTGTTCCCTCACCTCGGTAAACAGTCGCAGTCGGCAAGCCTCGGCATTGTCCTCCAGCAACTCAATACCATAGCATGACCCTACGGCAATCAGGCTCTTAAATTCCCATTCCGTTTGTGACCTGATAGAAGAAAGAAGAGATAGTTTGCGGCGTAGGATCTCGATAAGGAAATTGCCGTCGCCGCAGGCGGGCTCAAGGAAACGGCTGTCGAGCCGGAATGACTCGTCGCGTACCAGGTCGAGCATAGCATTCACCTCGCGCGGATTGGTGAACACCTCGCCATGCTGAGCCACCCTCTGACGGCTCTTGATTTGTGATTTTGTGTTTTCGTTGTCAGGCATAAGAAAATCGTGGAACTTTGCTTATGCCCACTTAGGTGTTCCACGACCTGCCTGACAAATAAGTAAAGCCCACGATTCCTCGTAGGCGTTTACCGCTTTACTAGTCAGGCTTGTTTGTGGAACTTCAAGTGAGCAAGTTAGAGCGAAAACGCTTTATAATATGTTATTTATCTTCTATTTTCTTGTTTCGATATGTTGTCTTTTTTGTTGTTATTTCGTTTGCAAAGATACGTTTTTTTTTACTTTTGGTAACTTTTTTCAAGTGAACAAATAAGAAAATAGAAAATTGCTCACGAGACGTCAAAACCCACATTTTTGTGGCAATACAAAAACACCTACTCGTAAGAAGTTGCAACAGAGATATATAGTTTATTAATGTGTTTGTTACACCATTCTAGGGTTAATCACTTCAAATCGTTCTCCATTATACACACAAATATGTAATACTTCATTTCCAACAATTATCATTATAAGAAATGGTGCCGCGTGTTTTGAGCTATAGAAATTTTTTTTTATTGATTGGTAATCCACACTAGATGGTCTCGGTTCGCTCTCAGGATGCGTGTGCCATTCACCAATATATGTTCTCGTTTGTTCTGAAATGTCATAATCCTCTTTCAAAAACTGATTAGCCAACACCGCATCTCTTTCACATCCAAATCTGGAATTTGTCTTTACACAAGGCATTGACGCTTTGCATATTCTGTATTTTTTCTCACCAATTAATATTCCTGTTAATACTCCACACAGCTCATTACCATTGTGTTGTGCGTAGCCATTTAATGTTTCTACCACTTCTTCTTTAATCTCAAATTGATAGTCATTAGTGTTTACACAGGCAATTCCTGGACCATGCCTTTTGATAAACTCGATAATGGTACGAGGCTTATTTTTTTCTTTTGTGCTATAGCTACGTTTCCTACCCATCGATAACATTTTGATTTTGTTGGTATTTCTAATAGTTGGTCAATAAATTGGAACATACTAGAGATGAACATGGTAACATCATTGGCAGAATATAGGGCATAGCGTCCATTGCAGCCGGCATCTCGTTGTGTCATCTTTTCTCTATCTTCATACTCATTCCTCTTAATTAGGCAGTAATTCAGGAAACAGTCATTGGCCTTTTCTTTAATACGATAAATGGAATCCTTATCGTCTGGATTCAGATAAATCATAATACCTGAGATACCGTATGGCTCCAACCACATAAGAAAAGCAGGTTTTATAATACTACCATTAATCATTTTTTCGATTAGCCATTTTTCCGACATCACATCTCCCGTACAAACAAAAATTGCACTGGTTTTGTTAAATGTTTCATTGTTAAGATATTGTAAATCATGACAATATGCTTTTACGTCTCTGTCGGGACGATACTGCTGAAGAAAATTGGCGACAGCAAAAGACTTGTATTGACTGACACTTTCAAAACCTAATAAATGGCGACCTATATTATCCACGGTAAGCGAATCTCTATCTGCCAGAATGAACTTTGCATTGTTATATCCGTTCAAAAAATAGCATAGATTACTGCCAATACTACCCAAACCTGCAATCAAAAACGATCTCTCATACATTAACTTACCATATGTGCGTATTGCGATACGATGTTCATTATACACAGCTAGATGAAGCCTGTCAAGTTTCTTGTGTGTATTTTCAAATTTAGTAATTACATTGAACGGGCGCAACATTCCCTTTCTGAAACCAGGCCTATCTACAAATAATCTACTAATATGCACCCCTCCGAGTGCATAATCCAAACCGATGGGGAAAAGAATATACCCGTAACCATATCTATTGATAAACTTTTTAAAAACCTCTAGATCTCTTTTATTCGTGATACTGTCTATCAACTCTTGGCCTGTCATACAATATGGTGGTGACGATGCTCTCTTTATTGATTCAACGTATAATACAGGAAGCTCTTTTGTATGGTGACTATTGCAAATGTACTCTATTGTAGGGTCATTCTCGTCAGTGGATACAATAGACATGACTATTGTTTTATTATCTTTAAGGTTTCTCTTGGAATAGGCTTTGCCAGTCATTTCACATGTCGTTGATGGTATTTCTCCCAACAAAAGCCAATAATCATCCACATAAGATTCTCCCTCATATTTTTCGTTCCAATAGTTTTTTATCTCCTGAGCATACTCATCAGTGTTGTCTCGACCATAATATTTTTCAACCCATTTCCTTGTTTTCTCAATATTGTCACGTATAATGCCATTTATATTGTCCGTATCAAAGACGGTGCCATCCTCATAAAGGCACAATGTACATGTTCCAACAGAAATATGCGGCAATAATCTAAACCTGTCATCTTGTAAAATCACGCTAGGCATAGAATACGGAAATTCCTGAGGAAATCGGATGTAGGCCTCAATATCTTCCGCTTTTCCCCCGACCAAAGCTGGTATCAACACTTTCCAAATACAAGTACGAGGGAGATACTCCAAACCAGGAATTACATCAACCTTCTCTATGTCGAATTCCTTCGAGAGTACTTCATGGCACGTATTCAAAGCCGCAGTTACATCAAGCATATTGGCTATTATCTCGTATCGTACCAGAAAATGCCTGATGTGAGGCATCTTCATCCACATCTTTAGCCGATGAGCAGCAAAATCTGTCACCAAAGTGCTTCTGCCATCTGACACATCCGTCATGCTGATTCGTGCTGGCTATAGCCTTTTCGGCATCTTCCTTGAATGATTTCAGTTCTTTTAAGAAAGTGTCTTTTCTACTTTTAGTGTAATTACCAAACAAGTTCTCATAAGGAGAGACTGGTCTCCAACAATAAAAATGGCCTTCTACACTGAGGTCATCATACATGTTCTTTAATATATCTCTCAGAGCGATATCATAACGGTTTTCATCATTCCACTGATAATACTTAGATGTAAGCATCGACATAATACAACCACTCGGCATTTTGGTTCCTACACTTCTTTTGTATTCACACCATGCTTTCATGAAACGAACAAGTTCTCTAAACTTTGTCTTTTCGTTACACTCTTTACTAAACCAATCTATCATTTCATCAGGATTAGATTCATGCCATGGCTCAGCCCTATGCGCAAGCATTGTTTTGTTTTCAGTAGTATACCAAAAGTAGATTGCAAAATCTATGTGATGGCCATCGGCATATTGTACTCTTACACAGGGGTCAAGATCTTCAGCACCGTTATCCGTGTGGCCTTTTAGCGCTTCAAACACTTCATGATGATACCAGTTGATAGACTTGCGGTCATTTATGTCATCGCTTTTGAAATAAACGCCATCATCGAGGTCATATGTGCCTAATCCATTCTCATCCTTTATAGGATTTAGAAGAGTGCGCATCGCATATGACCCCTGCCAATAAAAGGACGGTTGAATATAATCGCTGTGATTATCTTTGAAATACTTTTTGATTTTGTCTCTCAACGCATCTCGGTTTTTCTTGAGAGTCTTTCGACGCGTTACAGTTGCCTTTATTGCATCGTGGAACGACTTGAATTGTTCATGATTATTTGCCATAATTCTATAAATTTGATGGGTCTATAGTTTTCTTTTCGGAGTATAATCTTTTAACTAGGTTCTTGTTTTTGTAGTTGTTGCCCACATCTGAACCTATGCCTTTTAACAATGATAGAGATGTTTTGTCTGCTTTATCCATTGAAATCATTTTGGCTTGAGTAGGGGATATTGGGGTATTTTCTATTCGTTCTATTTCTAGTTCAAAATCCAAATGGGATTTAATCTGCTCAATAAAGATACTATTTGATTTACTTTGACCGTCTCCATATGCATCAAATAGCGTAGCAATCCATTTTACAAACGACCTACTTTTCTTTTTGGCAATGTCTCCTTTGGGTACAATACAACTGCTGATGGAAAGTATCTGAACTCCATCAAAATCATTATTGCCTCTTTGACCTTTGGGTTTTATCCAATACCCATTGAATACTGCCTCTGTCAAACCTACAATGACTGGATTATTGGCATATATGCCACCATCCACATATTGTACATTATCTATTTCCTGTATGGGGAAGTAGGTCGGTGCAGCAGACGTGGCCAGTGCAACCTCCACAAACGTCTTATCTGCATCTTGATTCATATGCTGATAGTCCCTTTTGAAAATTCTTGGTTTTGATGTTGTTATATTAAACGCAGGGATACATAACAAGTTTTGACTAGAAACTATTTTCTTTGTGCCGAAAACCTTACATAAGGATTCCTTTAGTGATTTATCCGAATACTTTGAACTGATAAGAGCCTGCTTTATCGTGTAAAACAATTCTCCTATTTTCCCTATTTTCCATCTTTGAGAAAAAATTTCAGGACCATAGTTCTCATAGAATTTTACTATCTCCTTCATTGGTATGCCACCAGCAACACCAAGAGCTATTATACCACCCGTTGAGGTGCCGCATATCAAGTCAAAATGTTCGGAAGTCGTTGTCTCAAATGCTTCTTCAAACTCGGCCAACACTTGCGCAGAGAAAATACCCTTTATACCTCCACCATCAATACATAATATCTTGAACGGTTTTTCCATATTTTTAATTCAATTATTAGGACTGGTAAAATTAATAATTATATTTCATGATGCAAAGATACGATATTAATCTGATTTACCCAAATCTTTTCCGAAATTAGCTGTCTGGGCAATTCTCCCAACGGTGGCGTGCGGCTTCCAGGCCTTTGTGCAGCTGGCGTTGCAGTAGCTCCTTGGAGGGCAGTTCGGTCATATACTGTGCCACCTTGATACCCGATTTGTCGAGTTGCAGCAACTCTATCTGTTCGTCGCCGCCTTCGGTGCATAGCAATAGGCCGAGAGGCAGCTCCTCGCCAGCCTCCATCTCGTGTGCTTCGAGCCATCGCAGATACAACTCCATCTGGCCTTTGTATTGTGCCTTGAATTTACCGAGTTTCAAGTCGATGGCTATCAGTCGGTGTAACCTACGATGGTAGAAAAGCAGGTCGAGATAGAAGTCCTCGCCGTCGATAATCATACGCTTCTGCCGTTCGACAAAGGTGAAGCCATTGCCCAACTCCAATATAAACTGCTCCAAGTGCGCCACAAGGCTGTCCTCAAGGCTCTTCTCGCTGTACATTCCCTTCAGTCCTGTGAACTCCAGGAAGTAGGGACTTTTGAATACGAGGTCAGGCGTGAGGACGTTGTTGTCCCGAAGTTCCGTCAACTCCTGCTTGATTAGCTCGTCAGGCTTCGTCGCAATGGCGGTGCGCTCATAGAGCATGCCGTCTATTTTTGCTCGCAACACATCTCTTCCCCAATGTTCCGTTGATGCCATTGTTAAATAGAATTCTCTTTGAATGGCATCTTTTAATGGTAATATTTCAATAATATGTGACCAACTTAATTGTGTCGCAACCTGCGACACAATCTTATTGTCGGGGAAGTATTCGGCAAACTGCATCATCCTACGTATGCTTCTAACGCCAAATCCTTTCTTGCCAAACTCCGCCTGCAATTGTGTCGCAACCTGCGACACAATCTGTTGTCCATAGGTAGCCCTTTTATTGCCAAGGACTTCGCGATTAATTCGTTCACCAATCTCCCAGAACATCAGAATTAATTCTTCATTGGCTTTTAAGGCAACATTCGCTCTTGCGCGGTTGATTATTGACCGCAAGTCGTCAATCAATAATGTTCGAACCGGTACTGTTTCTGTGGTTTTATCCATGTCTTTGGTTTTCATATTTTCACGCTGCAAAGATACAAATCTTCTCTTATTTGGCAAAATTATTTATTAGTGGTTAGTGGTCAGTGGTCAGCGGTAACCTTTATTTCGCAATTAGTCTTCCGGGCAGTTCTCCCAGAGCTGGCGGGCGGCCTCCAGGCCTTTGTGCAGCTGGCGTTGCAGCAGCTCCTTTGAAGGCAACTCGGTCATGTACGGTGCCACTTTATTACATCGCATACTCTTTTTCACGCATAAACTCGTCGGCAACATACAGGTCTCCATAGAGGTACAGGCCTGTGGATTTGTCATGGAGGTCGGCACAGGTCTGGCTTTCGTAGAATAGTTGCAAGGCTTTCTCGGGGGCAATGTTCAGCCGTTTAGCCAACTCCACCGATATAGCACCGATGCGGTTGCACATGATTATCTCCTGCACGACAGGTGACTTTATGGGATCTTCAAACTTCTTCTGTTCCATCGAAAACCAAGTATTTGTCGACAATTCCCTGTGAAAGAATGCACATCTGGTTGTTGGGCTGGTGCTGGGACAGGCGAAGAAGTGCGGTGTCCTCGTCCATAAGACCTGCCATATAGAGGTTGACTGTATCAACCACCCGGTCGTTGGCCACACCGCCCTCGATATAGTCGTAATTGTCAGCCACCTGTTCGCCGCGACGGCTGGCTACAATAAACTGCAGCCAATCTTTGTCGTATGCCACAAAGACCTTGCAGCGGGCTTCTCTCAATATGGCATCGCGGTTTAAGCGGTATCTGTTTATGATAGGAGCTTCCTTTCTGCGGTCTGCTACTTGGGTGGCCCAGTCGGCGGCCTGCTTGCGAATATCGGTCACATAAAATCCCTGACCATAATCCAAGTTGCGCCGTCCGAATTTGCATACGGGAGACTCGACCTTTTCTGTTCCTCCATGATATACAATAATCTCACTCATTGTCTCGCCTCCCAATTGTTAAGACATTCCACCAATCCCTGTGCAAGGTTCTCCCGGCTCTCGGTATGAAGTGTTTCATAGTGTGGAAGGATATAATTCTCAATCATCCCCACACGTTTCATCCGCTGGTACACTTCTCTATATGGTACGTTCAACCATCGCGCGGTGGTTTCGATACAGGTGGCCACAAAAGCCATAATCACCTGTATTTTTGATATTTCTACAACGCTATTTTCCATTCAAGTAACTTGTTGTATATCTTTCTTTTCATAAACTATAGTCAATTGTTTCCAAGTGCAAAGGTACAACTTTTCAAGATTATCACAAAATATTATTTACATCTTTTCAAGATTATTGGAATGACAAATTTACATCTTTTCAAGATTATCGTAGAATGTCTGTACTAGCCCGTGGGCGCGTCCCATGGGAGATTGTCGGTTGTGGTGGCGGCGAAGGTGTGTAGGCCTTGGCGAGTGTAGATGTCGAGCAGGTGCTATGCTAATCACGGGGAGGGTTAGCGGGGTGAGTGTCAGCTGTTGTGTGCTGTTGCATCCTATTGCGGTCGTAGTATTCGGCTGTGGCGGTGAAGAAGGCGTCGCCGCTGGAATTGAGGGCGGTCTCGACGCTGTCCTGAACCACGCCGATAATGAATCCTATGGCGACGGCACCCATGGCCACATCGTTGCCGATGCCGAAGAAAGAGCATGCCATGGGGATGAGCAGCAGTGAGCCGCCGGCCACTCCCGAGGCGCCGCAGGCTCCGAGGGTGGCTATCACGCCGAGGAAGAGCGCCGACGCAAAGCTGACATCCACGCCCAGCGTGTTGGCCACGGCTAGCGAGAAGACGGTGATGGTCACCGCCGCACCGTCCATGTTGATGGTGGCTCCCAGCGGGATGCTGACCGAATAGAAGTTCTCGTCGAGTCCCATTTTTTTGCACAGCGCCATGTTGATTGGTATGTTGGCGGCCGATGAGCGTGTGAAGAATGCCTGCAGTCCGCTCTCTTTCAGGCATGTGAAGAGCAATGGATATGGGTTCTTCCGGAGCATTATGAACGATATGAGCGGGTTGAAGATGAGGGCGTTGGCGAGCATGCATCCCACCAGCAGCAGGAGCAGATGGCCATAGGTGGTGAATACTGAGAGCCCGTTCTCGCTGACGGTGGTGAAGACAAGGCCGAGGATGCCGAAGGGAGCGAACTGGATGACCCATTTGACCACACGCGACACCACGTCGCTAAGGTCGTGAACCACCTGTACGGTGGCTTTCGACGCCATGGTTTTCAGTGCGATGCCGAGGATGATGCTCCAGAAGAGTATGGCTATGTAGTTGGCGTTGGCGACGGCAGCCACGGGGTTGCCCACCATGCCGGTGAGCAGGTTGGTGAACACGTCGCCCAGCGAGCCGGCGCCCTCGCCCACCTGTACGCCTTCGGCAGCAGGCCCCAGTTCGAGGGTCACGGGGAAGAGGAAGCTGCCCACCACGGCGCAGACGGCGGCAATGAAGGTCGAAAGCAGATAGATGGCAATCAGCGACGAGAATCGTCGCCCCAGTCCCCTTCCGGCCTTGGCGATGGAGGAGATGACCAGCACAGCCACCAGCACAGGGGCTATACCCTTCAGAGCGCTGACGAAGATGCGACCCAGTATGCCGATGCCTGTCAATGAGGGAAGTGTGAGGCCCAGGATGGCACCGATGACCAGGCCGATAAATATTCTCAGCATCAGGCTGACGCTAGTGTATTTCTTCAGAATGGTTTTTGCAATCATAGTTGTATCAATTAGTTGGCTTTGCGAACCACGAGTCGTGAAAATTCATATAGGAGGTAGAGAGGCAGTGCGACGAGACACATGGTGAAGATGTCGGTCGAGGGGGTAATGAATGCCGCCAGAGTGAGGGAGGCGACGATGGCTATCTTGCGGAAACGCACCATGTGCGTCTCCTTGAGCACCCCGATGCGGGCAAAGAAGTAGGCCACTATGGGCATCTCGAAGACAAGGCCAAGGCTGAACATCAGTCCGTTGAAGGTGCTGATGTAGGAGCTCAGCGAGATTTGGTTGGTGACGTCGGGGCTCACCTGGTAGTTGCCCAGGAAGTTGAATGTCAGTGGAAAGATAAGAAAATAGGAGAGTGCCAGTCCGAGAAAGAACTGGAAGAAGAAGGCGACGATGGCGGTGACCGCAGGTTTGCGTTCGTGTGCGTAGAGTGCCGGCGACACAAAGAGCCACAGCTCTGTCATCAGGTAGGGGAGGGCCAGGATGATGGCGAGGTAGAAGGAGACACTGAGGTGCGTCATCAGCTGCGAGGCCAGGTTGATGTTGATGATGTCGATGTGCGACACGGCGGGACAGAGCGCCGCGATGCCGGTGAGCTCGCCAAGGCGGCACATGGCGCGGTAGGTGACGAAGTCGGGACGGCATGGCGCGAAGATAATCTGCCCGAAAACAAAATCCTTGAAAGAGAAAAGGACCACAGCAAGGACGACGACCACAGCAAGGCTGCGGATAATCATCCATCGCATCACTTCGAGATGACCCCAGAAGCTCCGTTCTGTATCCATCACATTATTTTGCGTCTCCCTGTTCTGGGTTCTCGCTGGTGGTGTTTTTGATCTCTTTGTCGATGTCGTTCACGGCATTCTTGTATTCTTTCACGCCTTTGCCGAGGCCGCGCATCAGTTCGGGGATTTTCTTGCCTCCGAAGAGGATGAGTACGATGACGAGGATGACGATGATTTCGGTGCCGCCGATGATTCCTAGTAGGTGCATTATTTTTTTTGGTTATTGGGTTGGGAAGAGGGGTTTATCGATGTCTTTGTTTGCATGATGTCCTGCATCATTTCTATGGAGCGTTGGTTGCCGTCGCGTTCGAAACGCGGTGTGGTGGATGCCACCATGAATATGGCAAAGCCTATGAGTGTCAGTCCGAGACACTTGTTGAAGATGTTGAGGAAACGGAACGTGATGATGCGCCGCAGCAGCGAGGCGAGCTTGCATTTCAGGATGTCCATGCTAAGGGTGGTGCACAGCACGCCGCCAAAGAAGAGGTAGCGTTGTCCGAGCGAGATGCCGTTGTCGCCGCAGATGACGATGGTAATCAAGGTGGCCCAGTAAATCCAGATAAGGGGATTGAAGAAGTTGAGCGAGAGTCCGCGGAAATAGACGGTCAGTGGCGACGGCAGGGTGATGGGTCTCAGCGCTATACGGTCGTTCTCGCCTATCTCGGCAGCCCTCTTGGTCTTGATGAGCATGGTGTAGAGCCCGAATCCTGCCACCACGCAGGCCCCCACATAGATGACCCAGCGGTTGTTGAGAATCGACAGCATCTCGTCCATCGGTATGTTGTTGGAAATCAACAGAAGTATGGCGACGACGACGAAGTCGCTGGTGCTTACCCCATAGGCGAAGTGGACAGCGTTGCGGAAGCCATAGTGTATGCTGGCTTGTATTTGCGAGAAGAAGGCGGGTCCGAAGCTGAAAAACAGCGAGAGGGCAATGCCGCCGAGTATGCCGAGTAAAAAAAATATCATTGGCGTAATATTGGTTTCCGATAAATCATAGTAACGCGCAAAAAAATATTATAGTATTTGTTCGAGAAAAAAAACATTTTTGGGCTCTCGGTTGACAAAAAACAAGTAAATTTGCTCCATGAAACTTGACGCTAATGTGAATGATAAACTGTTGGACGATAGCGAGATTGCCGACGAGTCGCTGCTGGAGGAGATGGGCATAAGCCGTCCAGTCTACGAGGAACTCATGTCTATCGTGGGTCATCTGCCAACCATCGACGAGGTGGGTACCCTGATGGCCATGTGGAAGTCGCAGGGGTCGCGGCAGAGCCTGCTGGCGTGGCTCAAGGGGCAGTTCCATGCTGTGGAGCGGCACGACTATCTCGAGAACGACCTCGAGCCCGAAAGCCGCATCTACCGCGAACCCGAGGTGAGGGAATGTATCGAGATAGCACGCAAGCTGTTCGAAGACAACAAGGTGTCGCGCAGTGCTTCGGATGACGGCACCATGTTCAAAGTCGACAGGGATGATGCCATCTACATGGTGGGCGATGTGTCGTCGCTTTTCACCAACTCCGACTATGGCCGTCGCTACCTGCACCTTGTCGACAACCCTGTGGCTATGGATAGCGACGGCGAGACGGCGCAGTACCTGGAACTTATCCTCGAGAGCCTGTCGTCGAACGAGGCCATCTCTGGCTATTGCAGGATAGGTCAGGGTGGACTTTTCGGTTCGCTGATGTCGATAGTGGCTCCAGGAAGGCTTGGTTTCGACATACTTACATGCCGTGAGGTGCGGCTCGACGCTTTCCTTTTCGGTGAGCAGGGTGTCCGCTATCTGGCATTGCTCGACGAGCCTCGCGAGGACTACTTCCTTCAGAAACTCGTTGAGGCGCGGGTCAACTGCTGCTTCTTGGGTCGGGTGACGAGAGACCGTGTCGTCGTCGACGGCGTCGACTTCGGCCGGTCGTCGGCATACAGCACCAAATGAAAAAAGATGATTACATACAATAAAGGTGAACGGTTGACGTTAAATAGTCTCTAAAGAAAAGAAAAAAAGCCAAAACATGAAGATCCAATTTCTAGGAGCTGCCAAAGAGGTGACGGGAAGCAAGCATCTCATCACCACCAAGAAAGGTTTGAAGATATTGCTCGACTGTGGAATGTACCAGGGCAAAGGTCTCGAGACCGACGCCATGAACCGCGACTTGGGCTTCGACCCCAGGGAAATCGACTACCTCATCCTCTCGCATGCCCATATCGACCATTCGGGCCTGATACCCTACATATACAAACTCGGTTTCAACGGCGTGATTGTCTGCACGCCAGCCACCCGCGACCTCTGCTCCATCATGCTTGCCGACGCCGGCCGCATACAGGAGTCGGATACCGTCCAGTTCAACAAGAAACGCCAGAAGCAGGGTCTTGAGCCGGTGGAGCCCATCTACACCGAGGACGATGCGCGCGCCTGTATGGGCTGCTTCATCAGCGTCCCCTACCACAAGAAGTTCAACATCGAGGGCGAGGTCACCGTCGAGTTCTTCGATGCCGGCCATATACTTGGTAGTGCCATGGTCTACCTGGAAATCAAGGAGGGTCGGCGCACCATACGCCTCGGCTTCACGGGCGACGTGGGACGATACGACAAGCATATACTCAAAGACCCCGAGCCATTCCCACAGGTCGACTATCTGCTCATGGAGTCGACCTACGGCGACCGTCTGCACACCACCCTCGACAATGCCGAGCAGGAGCTGCTGATGGCTGTGCTCGACACATGCACCAAGAAGCGGGGCAAACTCATCATCCCCTCCTTCGCCATCGGTCGCGCACAGGAGATTATCTATGCCCTCGACCGTCTTCGCAGCAAAGGGCTGCTGCCCGACATCGATGTCTTTGTCGACAGTCCTCTCAGCGTCAACGCCACCAACATCATGCGTATGCACACCGAGTGTTTCAACGACGACATTGTGGCCTACATGAAAGACAACCCCGACCCCTTCGGCTTCGACCGCCTGCAGTATGTGCAATCGGTTGAGGCTTCGAAGGCGTTGAATGTGCGCAACAAGACCTGCATCATCATCTCCGCATCGGGCATGATGGAGGCTGGCCGTGTGAAGCACCATCTTGCCAACAATATCGATAATCCCAGGACCACGGTGCTCTGTGTCGGCTACTGCGAGCCTTCCACTCTGGGCGCCAAGATCATGCGTGGCGACAAGCAGGTGTCCATATTCGGACAGATGCACGATGTGAAGGCCGAGATTCGCCGCATCGAGTCGTTGTCGGGACATGGTGACTATGAGGAGCTTATCAAGTATATCTCCTGCCAGGCCAAGCGCAGCCTGAAGAAGATATTCCTCGTCCACGGCGAAGCCGAGACGCAAGCACATTTCAAGCAGACCCTCAACGAACGCGGCTACAAGCGCGTCGAGATAGCCGACTTCAGAGAGGAAGTAGAAATTTAATGATTGAGTGCTTGAATGTGTAAATGCTTGAGTGGCTGACGCATTCAATCACTCAAACATTCAATCACTCAAACATTCAAGCATTCAATCACTCAAACAATCAAACAATCAAACATTCAAGCATTCAAACATGATAACTTTTATCATTTCAATCATTCTTCTGCTGTTGGGGTATCTCCTTTACAGCAAGTTCATTGAACGCATCATCGGTGTCGACGCCAATCGTACCACTCCTGCTGTCGCCCATCCCGACGGTGTCGACTATGTGCCTATGAAACCGTGGCGCATCTTCCTTATCCAGTTTCTCAACATTGCCGGTGTGGGTCCCATCTGCGGTGCCATTATGGGAGCCCAGTTCGGAACGGCGTCGTTCTTGTGGATAGTCTTTGGCTGCATCTTCGCCGGTGCTGTCCATGACTTCATTGCCGGCTTCATCTCCATACGCGAGGATGGCGCTTCGCTGCCCGAAATCCATGGCATGTACCTGGGCAACGGCATGAAGCAGTTCATGCGTGGCTTCACGGTGGTGCTGATGATACTTGTCGGGGCGGTCTTTGTGAACACCCCTGCCGTGTTGCTCAACAGCAACTTCACGCCCGACTGGAACATCTTTATATGGGTCATCATCATCTTTGCCTACTATCTGATTGCCACCCTGCTGCCTATCGACAAGCTCATCGGCAAGATTTATCCCATCTTCGGTTTTATGCTGCTGGGTATGGCTGTTGCTATCGTGGTCGCTTTCATTGTCTATCAGGTGCCTATCCCCGAGGTGTGGGAGCGTCTCGACAACCAGCATCCCGCCGCCGCCACCAACCCCATCTTCCCGATGATGTTCATCAGCATAGCCTGCGGAGCCATCAGTGGATTCCACGCCACCCAGTCGCCCCTCATGGCACGCTGCATGGTCAACGAGAAGCAGACTCGCCCCATCTTCTACGGCGCCATGATTGCCGAGGGTGTCGTCGCCCTCATCTGGGCTGCCGCCGCCACCTATTTCTTCCACGACAAGGCAGAGCTCTGCGTAGGGAAGAGTGGCAACGACATGGTGGGTGTCATCGCCAACGAGTGGTTCCCCAAGGTCATCGCTGTCATCTGCATCCTTGGCGTCATCAGTGCTGCCGTCACCACTGGCGACACCGCGTTGCGGTCGGCGCGCCTCATTGCGGCCGACTTCACGCATGTGGACCAAAAGCCTGTCCGCAACCGTCTTTTGGTTGCCCTGCCGGTCTTTCTGGTTGCTGCCGGGTTGCTTGTCTTCTCGCTGCTCGACAAAGAGGGTTTCCAGGTGATATGGCGTTATTTCTCGTGGGCCAACCAGGTGCTGGCGATGGTGACGCTGTGGGCTGTCACCGTCTTCCTGGCGCAGCTCCGACGCGGCGCGTGGTACCTCATCACCCTCATTCCGGCGTTGCTTATGACTATGGTGACGGTGAGCTTCATCTTCGTCGCACAGAAAGAGGGCTTCGGCAGCCTTATTCCCCGCACATGGGGCTACATTATCGCCGGCGGCATCACCGTCTTCCTCCTCGGCCTTTTCATCACCTGGCTGGGCAAACAACGCAATGAAATAAAAAAATGAAGAATACGCAATAATAACAGACTTGTCGCGTTGTTGCTGATAAAGTGTCGTTATGTCGTTATGACGTTATAACGAAATAACGTTATAACGAAGCGTCGAAATAACGTAATAACGTCATAACGAGGCCTCGAAATAACGAAATAACGGAAAAAAAGAAAAAAAGAAAAAACAAAAATATATGAAAAGAGTAGTCCTCATAATGATGGCTTTTGTGCTGGCAGCCAGTGCAATGGCAGGCAACAAGCCTCGCAAGAATTCACGTACCGAGATGGGCATCAACGGCAACGCCCTCTATGTTATCGAATACACATATAATATATATGGTGGTAAAGGCGGTGGACGCCAGCTTGTCTGCATCGACAGCATCACTTTCGACAAGCGTGGCAACTTCGCCGACAAGATTCGCCGCACCAACGGGGAATACACCTATTTCTCATACTATTTCGATGTCAACGGCTATGCGTTGGGTTGGAACGAGTACAACCGCGCCAACCAGCTCACCGGCCGTACCGCCTACCTCAACGACAAGAACGGCAACCGCATTGAGCGTACCGTCTACATGAAGGAGCGCATGAGCAAGAAGGAGTCTAGCAAGTATGAGAACAACCGCCTCGTCGAGGAGCAGAGCTATGGAGCTGACGGCCAGATGACCGAGCGTCGTGTCTACAAGTACGACAACATGGGCAACAACACCGAGCTCGAGTTCTACAACCCCGACGGCGACCTAATGCAGCGTTATCTCTACAAGTATGACAACCGTGGCAACCGCATAGAGTGGCGTTTCTACGATGCCGACGAGTTCCTCGTCGCGCTGACCACCTATTATTACGACGACCACGACAATGTCGTCGAGGTCTCCTCGTTCAACTACGACGAGCACATGAACTGGAAGCACAGCTATGTGTATGAGTACGACGAGGACGACAACTGGGTACGCCAGACCATCTTCCGCAACAATTCGCCCTACCAGGTCATAGAGCGCGAGATTGCCTTCCCCGCCGACTGATTCGACGACAATAGATATGCCGCAAATAAGTTACTTCTACGGGATAGTCATCTTTATGAACTATAATGATCATGCACCTGCTCATTTCCATGCATGGTATGGCGATTATAAGGTCTCAGTTGAAATACAATCAGGTGTCGTTACGGGAATAATGCCGGGACGTGCGTTGAGATTGATATTGGAATGGCTTGACCTTCATCGCGAAGAATTGACTGATAACTGGGAAAGAATACGCAAAGGATTATCTCCTGTCAAAATTTTACCTTTAAAATAAGTGATATGAATTTCTTCCTCGAGGTAATAAAGGCTGACTATTTGGGCGATTATCGACTTTGCATATTGTTTAATAATGGTGAAGAACGTATTGTCGATTTACAGAATTCACTCAATGGCGAAATATTTCAGCCTTTGAAAGACAAAGAGTATTTCAAGCGATACCATATTCATTTTAATACTTTGGAATGGGAGAATGGGGCTGATTTCGCTCCCGAATACCTTTATGAGCAGGGCGTTCGCCCATACAATACAGACTCCGAGCGACTCCAAACAGCAGCCGAAGTATAAATAAGAACCGTGGCATTGGATTGTCACGGTTCCTTTCTGTTCGGCAGGCGTATCATGGTGCTGAAAAGTCCCCAACGCCAGTATTCCTTCCATCCTTTTTTTGATTGGGATGCTGACAACGCGGCTTTCGTCGGAGAGCTGGAGGTAGCCTTCCCCGCCGACTGATTCGACGGTGATAATAGTCTTCCATGACATTTTTTTGTGGCGGAGTTTGTGAATTGTAAAAAATGTGTATTTTTGCAATCGCAAAATACTATCATGAACTCACGTAACTCATTGACTATCACCCCCCCCCCATATTTTTGTTCCTGTTGTAAACGGGAAGTTTTTTGCATTATTAAATTAGCGACATAACTGTCGTGCGTTTCGACGCACGGCGGTTTTTTTGTGTCGGGAGATAAATCTGTTCATCAAATTCTATTCACCAAATAACCTTTAACAACAATGAAAGAAAAAATGAAAATGGCTTATGAGGTTCCTCTGCTGACGGTTGTCAGCTTCACGATTGAGCAGGGGTTTGTCGCCAGCGGTTCCAGCAGTATAAGCGGAATGTTCGGGCTGGGCAGGTCCTGGTCCAACGACGACGGTGATGCCTGGAGCGGTGACAACTCGGGCGGCGGCGGCAACCGCTTCGGTGGTTGGATCGACAACGGCGGTAGCGCCTGGGAATAACAGGCAGGAACAATAAGCAAAAAAAAACAGAAAAAGGAAAAACGAAAAAACAAAATTATATCATAATGAAAAGCAAAATTTTTATGGTCGCAGCCCTTATCAGCTTGCTGGCGACCGGATGCCAAAAAGAAGAGACAACAGACCTTGGTGAGGTCGTAAAGACCCCCGTCACCATCACTGCCAATTATGGCAACGGCAACGCCAAGGTGACCTACACCGAGAGCGGCAACACCATCTCGGCAAGCTGGCAAACAGGCGACGAGATTCTGGTGGCCTACGACGGCTATGTAAGTGTACTCACTTTGTCCAGCGGTGCCGGCAGCGCCTCGGCAACCTTTACAGGCGAAATCAGTCACCGCCAGGCCCATACACCCTCAGCCAACAGCATCCTCAGCTGCTATGTCAAGGATGTCAACAACGGTGGCGCACTCACCATCGAGGACGACAATATCGTCTACTCCAACACCGAGTTCATGTCGCAGGACGGCACTGTTGCCGGAGCCGGCAAATGCAACACCTACCATGGCATGACCACATACGGCAACGGCACCAATATCACCTGCGATTTCGCTGTCAACACCTCCATCATGAAGTTCAACATCACCGGTATTGAAGTCGATGCTGGTCAGCAAGCCACCCTCACCTACAAGAGCGGCGGCGTAGCAGTTTGCCAGGCCACCTTCACTGTGAATGGCAACTCGAACGTCATCTACCTCGCCATCCCTGCTGGACAATACATCGGCGAGCAAAAACTCGTCTACAACTGCAACAATAGTGATTTTACTTACCAGCTTTCTGCAACTCAAGCAAACTTTACCGCTGGACAGACCTACAGCAAGACTGTGGAGTACCCCCTTTATGTCCCCCTCACCTTGGAGGCTAAGGTGGCCAACAGCACTGTAAGATATGAAGGAAGCAAAACAGTTGAATACCGCATTAATGCAGGTGACTGGACTACAATAAGCAGCGACACCGACATACCTCTCACCAATGCAGGAGACAAAGTGACCTTCCGCGGCAATAATGCATCATACAATGGTTGTAAAATAAGATGCACGGCTGGCGAATGTTATATCTACGGCAATATCATGAGTCTCATAAGTCAAACTAACTACCCAACAGAAAAAACACTGACTTCAGGCGATGCTTTTTATCGATTCTTTTATGACAATGCTTTTCTTTTCAGTCATTCAACCAAGGACTTGTTACTCCCTGCTACAACGTTGACAAATGGGTGCTATTATGAGATGTTTCAAAATTGCACCAATCTGACGAAAGCTCCAAACCTGCCAGCCGAAACTTTAGCTAATAACTGCTATAAATATATGTTCTCTGGATGTACTGCGTTGACCACGGCACCTGTAGTATTGCCAGCCGAAACACTAGCCCCGAGGTGCTATTGTTTCATGTTCCAAGGATGTACTTCTTTGACCAAGGCACCCGTTTTGCCCGCCACATCTCTGGTCTCCGATTGCTATCGTTATATGTTCAGTGGCTGCATTAGCCTGAATTGGGTTGAATGCCATGCCACCTCTGTAATGAACCAAACCGTTGGTTGGCTTTCTAATGTTGCTGAATCGGGTACTTTCCGCAGAGCAGCAGGTTTTGATTGGTCGAATGTGTCAAGCGGTATTCCTTCTGGTTGGACAGAGGAGATTTTATAATAACCACTAGCGACAACAATCATTAATAATTTAGGCGGACGCCCATCGGGCGTCCGCTTTTTTGTGTTGTTTGCCTGACAATGAGGCAATAGAATAAGGATTAAAGCGCTATTAGAGGGCAAGAAGGCGAATTTCGGTATAATGTTATATTCTTTTTTGTTTTTTTTCGTTATAACGGAATAACGGAATAACGTTATAACGACCTTCGGAATGACGACATAACGGAATAACGTTATAACGACCTTCGGAATGACGACATAACGTCATAACGGAATAACGTTATGACGGCCTTCGGAATAACGGAAGAAATAAATTTTTAACAACAACAAAAAAATCTTTAACAATGAAAATCTCGAGGTTTGGATATTTTTGGCTTGATACATGGGTGATGGCTAATGTGATTCAGCTGGCGACACAGGATTTCTGTTCACAATTTCTGAATCGCAGCAATGACCCCTGTGGACGCCAGTATGACCAGATGACGCAGGCGGCCCGGTCGGCACCAGCCAATATCGCCGAGGGCAACTCGCGTCATTCCACCTCGAAGGAGACGGAGATGAAGCTGACGGATGTTGCCCGAGCCACCCTCTCGGAACTTGCCAACGACTATCTCAACTGGTTGCTCCGTCACGAACAGACCCCATGGTCCATCTACTCTCATGAATACGCTGCGGTGTCGAATGTCCGCTTCGACAAGCCCGATTACAAGGACGATGTGCTGTATCAGAGCAGCATACATATCCTTAAACAAAAGCATCGCTTTGATGCCTGGCTGCTGACGGGAGACTCGATGATTGTTGCCAACTGCCTGCTGGTGCTGTGCAACCGCCTGGTCTTGATGCTTGGCAAGCAGATTGAAAACCAGCTGGCGACATTCCGCGAGGAGGGAGGCTTCACGGAGGCTCTGACGGCCGAACGCCTGGCGCACCGTACAGAGCAGAGCCTGCAGGCCGATGCACCCTCTTGCCCCGTTTGCGGCAAGCCTATGATAAGGCGGATGGCAAAGAAGGGGATGAACTCCGGAAGGGAGTTCTGGAGCTGCTCGGGTTATCCGCAATGCAATGGCACGAGGAATATTGGTTGATTTTTTTTCGGAATAACGTTATAACGGAATAACGTTATAACGAAAAGAGAGAAAAAATCAAAAAAAAATTTGTATTTTAAAAAATAGTTGTACCTTTGCAGTGTACTAAGGTACTAATACACTATGTATGTATTTATGCAAATCATTGAAATCGAAACAAATAATAAAAATCAACAGTTATGATAGACCTGAAAAATTTTTCGTTCTCATACGGTTTGACGCCGGTTTTTGAGAACATCGACCTCCAATTCAAGGAGGGGAGCATCTATGGTTTGCTGGGCGAGAACGGCGTGGGCAAGACCACGATGCTGAAATGTATCAGTGGCTTGCTGCGTCCCCAGAAAGGCACCTGCACGGTGGATGACAACACAAGTTTCGACCGCAAGCCGGAATTTCTTGAGAACATCTTCTTCCTTCCCGACGATGTGCCGCTGCCCGACAACAGCACTCCCGAGAGTTTCTTCCACGACTTGGCAGGATTCTATGCCACCAGCAATGAGGATGAGATGCGCCGTCTGGCTGTAGAACTGAAGATTGACCCCACACGCCGTTTCAAGGAGATGAGCTTCGGCCAGCAGAAGAAGTCGCTCATCGTTTGTGCACTGGCGTTGAACACCCGCTATCTGCTGCTCGACGAGCCAACCAACGGTTTGGATATCCCGTCGAAGTCGGACTTCCGCCGCATCCTCTCGGAGAGGGTAGGAGGTGGACAGACTATCATCATCTCCACCCATCAGGTGAAGGATGTGGAGAACCTTATCGACCCCATCATCATTATCTCTAACAGCAGCGTGATGCTCAACGCCAGCGTGGAGCGCATCACAGAGAAGCTCTACTTCGAGTATGGTGGCCAGCAGCGTCCCGATGCCCTCTACAGCGAGATGATGCCAGGTGGCTACCTCAATGTGTTCCCCAACGACGGCATGGGCGAGAGCCAGGTGAATATCGAGGCGCTCTTCAACGCCGTCCTCCGCAACCAGAATATAATAAAGAATCTTTTTAATTAATTGTGATTAGTGAATTGATTCGTTATAACGAAATAACGTAATAACGTCATAACGAAAAAACGATTAATCGATTAAACGATTAAACGAAAAAAAAGATAAAACATTCAAGCATTCAAACATTCAAACAATAATAATCATGAACTTCGATCGTTTTAAAAAAGTTGTCGTTCGCGACTTCAATAGCACCTACCAGCTCTACGGTATGAGCATGCTTATCATGATGTGTGTGCCGGTGGCAATTTGGCTTTTCGGTCTCGCATTCAAAATTCCCGAAATTGGAACCATGGGCAGACAAGGCATTATGCAGTTTGTGGTTGTTCTGGCTGCTGCTATCTCATCGATGAAGATATACAAGAGCTGCAACCTGCCGGGCAAGGGCAATTATTTCGCCATGCTGCCCGCCTCGTTGGGCGAGAAGTTCTGCAGCATGATGATATATTGCTTCATTGTCACCCCGCTGGTTGTCTTTGTCGGCTGGTTTGTTGTCGACACTCTGCTCACACTCCTCCCGTTCGGTCCTTTCAAAGACTATATCTGGCAGACACCAGTATGGCTCCAGGAGATTGGTGATGTGGCCCAATGGTATGATACAGGCAGATTCTCTTTTGATGCCAATATGTCTACTTTCCTGAAGGCAATCACGGCATCGTCAATCTTTATGTTTGCCAACACCATCTTTAAGAGAAACAAGTTCATCAAGACCGTCCTCTGGATTATACTCATCTCTTTTGTGTTCTCTATTGTTGCAGTGCCTATTATCACTCATATCCATTGGGATCTGGAGTGGCTTGGCGACTTGTTCGGGAAGTTTATCGATTCACCAGAAAAGCTTCACAGCCTTGTCTTCTGGGGCACGACATTGTTCAATCTCCTGGTGACGGCACTCTTCTCGTGGCTCACCTACAGAAGGCTGAAGAGGATGCAGTATTAGTGGGGGATGGACGGATGGTCGGATGATCGGACAGTCGTTATAACGTAATAACGTTATAACGAAAAAAATCACGAAAAAAATCACGAAAAAAAATAAAACCTTAAAAATCAAAATTATCATGAAACTTTATTCAATCGAAAATCTTAATAATGTCAATTATGAAGTGCTTGGCATCGTCAGTGGCAGCACAATACAGTCGAAAAACGTATTCAGCGACCTCGGCCAAAGCCTTAAGAACATTGTGGGTGGCGAGCTGAAAGCCTATACCCGCATGATGGAAAAGGCTCGCGAGAACGCCACAGAACGCATGGTTGCCCAGGCGCAGGCAATGGGTGCCGACGCCATTATTGGCGTGCGCTATACCACCTCCGCCATCATGGCCCAGGCTGCTGAGGTGCTTGTTTACGGAACAGCCATAAAAATCAAAAACTAATTGTTATGGATTTTAAGAAACAAAAACCGATATATCAGCAGATTGCCGACACGCTCTGCGAGCGTATTGCCGGCGGCGAGCTGAAACCCGACGAGCGTATGCCCAGCGTGCGCGATGTTGCGGTTCAGCTGGGCGTGAACCCTAACACGGTGATGCGAACCTTCGACTTCCTGCAGCAGACAGAAATCGTCTACAACAAGCGTGGCATGGGTTATTTCGTCTCGTCCGATGCACCGGAGAAGGTGCTAGAACTGCACCGCAAAGAGTTTGTCGAAGAGGACTTGCCAATCTTTGTGCAGAAGATGAACCTGCTGGGATTGAGCTTCGATGACCTCAAAAACACCGTCGCCGAAAGAAAAATTCTATGACCCATGTAAGATTTCGGGTGCATCAAACGATTATTGTATAGTTGAAAACAAAAAAACAACTCAAAAAATGCAAAGAATAAAACAAGTATTGCTTATTGCTTTGACTCTCTGTGTTGCCTCTTTCGCCTCCGCTCAGAGTCAGGTCAGCGGTTCTCTTTCGGATTCGAAGGATGGCAAAGCCTTAATCTATGTGAACTGTGTCCTCCTCAAGGCGCAGGACAGCGCTTTTGCCTACGGGACCACCAGCGACGACAAAGGCCATTTCGCGTTCCGTAATGTGGCTAACGGCAGCTATCTGCTGAGAGTCAGCTATATCGGCTACGAGACCCATTGGCAGAAAGTGGATGTGAAAGGCAATGCCGATTTGGGCAAGCTGTCGATGCACAAGTCGGCAACGGCGCTCAGCACCGTGACCGTCACCGCCAAGAAGCCCCTCTATGCCGTCGACGGCGAGAAACAGATGTACAACGTCACCGAGGACCCCAGTGTGCAGACAGGTACAGCCAGCGACGTGCTGCAGAACGCGCCAGGCGTCGAGGTCGATGCCGACGGCAACATCACGCTGCGAGGCACCTCGAGTGTGGAAATATGGATTAACGACCGTCCGTCGCACATGAACGAAGAGGCTCTGAAGCAGTATATCAAGCAGCTGCCTGCCAACGCCATCGACCGCGTGGAGGTCATCACCAACCCTTCGGCCCGCTACAGCAGCAAAGGTGCTGTGGTCAATATCGTCACAGCACAGAACGTCAAACGCAACGAGCTGCTCTGCGTCGGACTGAGGGCAACCACTACGCCAAATATCTCCCCTTGGGTGAGCTATGTGTGGGCAAACGAGAAGGTTGACTTCAATCTCTACCTCAACGGCACATACGGCAATCACGATATGGCCTCTGACGGCACCAGCACGCTCTTCAACAACAATGGCGACACCAGCCGTTTCCAGAAATGGGACAACAAGAACAAGATGCCTTACGAGGGCGGATACTTTGGCTTCAACACCAACTGGAAGATTGACAGCAGCCGCAACCTCTCGGCATGGGCCGGCTTCTACCCTTACTGGGACCAGAACTCGTTCTACAACAACTATGAATACTATGAGTATCAGCCCTTGGGTCGCGTCGACCTAGGCTACAGCGACACGACGCTGAACCACGGCTTCAGCCACGGAGCCTACGCCGGACTCTGGTACGAGCACCGCTACGACACCACCGGCCGCAAGCTGAGCATCACCTTCAACGGCAACTATTGGGCCAACGGCGGCTACTCCGACCAAACCCGCGATTTCAGCTCGGCGGCGATGACCGACTTCAAGCGTCACATGGAAGGCTCCATGTGGAACGGCAGCGGCCAGTTGGGTGTGAATTATACGCTGCCTCTCAAGCACGACATCACCATCGAGGCCGGTGGCGAGCTGGGGTTCGGCTACAGCTACAACAACGAACAGCGTGACAGCCTGAATGTAGCCGGCGCGTGGGACAACATGCTGTATCGCTCGTATGTGTCACACGGAACGAATCTGGAGACAGCACTTTATGTGACCGGCCAGAAGCGTTGGGGCGGATTCACCACCAAGCTGGGATTACGCTTCGTGGACGACATCAACGATGGCATGATCGAGCATAACGCCCTCAATGACCAGGAGCGAATCAACAAGTCGTTCCCTGGCATTGTGCCGAGCATCCATCTGAGCTACCAGACAGAGACCTTCGAGAGCTACAGCCTAAGCTATACACGCCGTTTCTCGCACGACGATGACATGATGAGTTACATACCTTTCCGCGTATACGACGACTACAGCTTCGTTACCGGCAACCCCAACCTGCTGATGTGCTACACCCACAACCTCGAGGCCGGTTTCAGCAAGTATATCATGAAGTTTGGCAACGTCGGACTCAACGCCTACTGGCGTGCCAACACCAACGAGATAGGTACCATGACCGGCGCCACTTACGACCCCGTCATCGGCCCCTATATGGTCAACTACACCTACCCTGTCAACATCGGTTCGAGCCACACCGAGGGCATCGAGGCCAACATCACCTACCGTCCGTCGGCCTTCTTCAATGTGCGTTTCAATGCCTCGCTCTTCAACTACGGCTACAACTACGACGACTTCAAAGACAACAAGCTGAGCTACAGTTTCCGCGTCAACCTGTGGACCAAGCTGTGGAAACGTCTGGAGGTCTTCGCCAACGGCAGGTACAGCTCGCCCCGACTGGGACTCTACAGTCTCAGCAATGCCAGCAAGAGTATCGACTTCGGTGTCAGCAGCGACTTCTTCGAGCGCAGGATGACCGTCAACCTCAGTGTCAATGACATCTTCGGCTGGAGTGAATGGGGTTCCAACACCACCGCTCCGCAGTACAAGACCACGGGCAGCAACCGCTTCAACTCGCGTTTTGTAAGTCTCGGCCTCACCTTCCGCTTCGGCAAGATGGAGCTCGAAAGCAAAGCCCGCCAGGGTGCCTCCGAGTCGCCGATGGGAAAGAATTGATGGCTGCTTTTTGCCTTTTTTTGAAGCACATCCTTATGCAAGGGTGTGCTTTCTTTGTTTTTTTTGTTATCTTTGCAGATGATTGTGAATTCATTGTTCTATGTAAAGTACTGTGTTTTATAGGTTTGAGCTTTGATAAGTGCTACTATTTTCGGGTACTTTATTTTGTATAGGGGGTGCGAAACGGCAATCATTACAAACAGTAATAACAATATTTTTTTGCAGTGGCATTGCTGGCGTTCTTTACTGCCTGATGCCGGCAAAATAAAACCAAAAAAAATGAAACAGTTACTAATCGTCATTTTCTGTACTTTGCTACTATGCTCCTGCGGGGGGAAGGAAAAGAAGCCGACGGGATGGAGCGATTCAATACCGGTGGAAACACTTGTCGTCGGCGACGGCAGCACCCCTACCGAACGCAACTATGTGGGAGACATCGGGTCGGAACAGGAGATGACCGTCTCGTTTCCGCTGGGTGGCATGCTGACCAAGGTGAATGTAAAAAACGGTGACCGTGTGAGCAAGGGCCAGCTGCTGGCCGAAATCGATGCTACGGCAGCTGGCAGCCTTCATGCCAGCGCGCTGGCGACGCTGCGCCAAGCCGAGGATGCCTACCGACGTCTGGAGACCCTACACCGTGAGGGAGGTCTCAGCGAGGTGAAATGGGTAGAGATGGAGACCAACCTCGAGAAGGCCCGTCAGGCCGAGTTGAGTGCCCGCAAACACATGGAGGGCTGTTCGCTCCGCGCCCCGTTCAGCGGTGTGGTGTCGTGTGGCGACCATCACGTGGGCGAGGAGCTGAGGCCGGGCGAGGTCTTTGCCCGTGTGCTTGACTTGAATCGTCTGCGGGTTCATTTCTCGGTCCCCGAGCAGGAGATAGCACTGATAAGGGTGGGCGACAGGGCCACAGCCGTCGTGCCGGCCATGAACCAAGCAGAGCTGACATTGCGTGTCAGCGACAAGAGCCTCAGCGCCAACCCGCTGGGTCACACCTATGGGGTGTATGCCTCGATAGTGTCGGGCGAAAAGAAAGAGCTGTTGCCCGACATGGTGGCCAAGGTGAAGGTGGAGCTGAATTCCCATGAGGGTATAGGGGTGCCGTCCGACTGTATTCAGACCATGCCCGAAGGGACAGTGGTATGGGTGGTGAAAGAGGGCAAAGCCGCGAAACGCCGTATTGTGGTGGGCGATTTTGTACGCAACAGCGTGGTGGTGAGTGAAGGGCTTGTGGCAGGCGACACCGTGGTTGTTGCCGGACAGCAGAAGCTATACAGCGGAGCCAAAGTAAAACTGCAGTGAATAACATTTAGCGATAATAGAGATGGCTCAGTATTCCAATATGATACAGCGTACGATGCGGAGTTTCCCTATACTCGCATTCACGGTGATTATTGCCACAGCCCTAGGCTTCTATGCCCTGCCGAACCTCAATAAGAACGAGTTCCCCAATGTCAAGTTGATGCAGGGTGTGGTTGCCGTGGTCTATCCGGGTGCCACTGCCGAGGAGATTGAGGAGCAGGTAGCCGGCAAGGTGGAGGAGTATCTTTTCACCTTCAGCGATGTCGACAAGACCAGCACCTATTCTTACAGCCAGAACGGAATGCTCTACGTTTTCGTGTCGCTGGTACACTCTAACGACGATCCGAAGCTTACCTGGTCGCGCATCCGCGAGGGGCTCTCTTTTTTCCGATTGACCAGTCTGCCTCAGGGGGTGGCGGCGACGGCCGTTATCGACGATTTCGGCAACGCCTCGTCGCTGCTGCTCGCCATCGAGAGCGGTGAACGCTCGCCGCGCGAGCTGGAGGCTGTGGCCAAACAGCTGTCGGCACGTCTTCGCAACATACCCGAGATGGGTCGCATCAGCATAGTGGGCGGCCATAAGGAAGAGATAGCCGTCCACATGGACCAGATGAAGCTGACGCAATATGCCGTCTCGCCGGCCATGGTGTCGGCAGAGCTTGCAGCCCATGGGTTCAGGACCATCTCGGGCAAGGTGAGCAACGAGGAAGGCAGCGCGATAGTGCATGTCTCCATCCCCTTCGGCAACATCTATGAGTTGGCCGAGATGGTGATTTTCGCCGACCCCGTGACAGGCCAGACCTTGAGGCTGCGCGACGTGGCAACCATCGAGCCCCGCTATGAAGAGTCGAAACCTTACATCCTGTACAGTGACACCTCGGTGACCGACAACCGTTGCGTCATGCTTTCCATAGAGATGCGGTCGGGCAACAACGTGGTAGACTTCGGCGACAAGGTGGAGGAAATCATCGAGGACTACGAGGCCACCATCACGCCCGACATCCACATCCATCGCATCACCGACCAGCCCAAGGTGGTAGACCGCTCGGTGAAGTCGTTCCTCAAGGACCTTATGGAGGCCATCATCATCGTCATCATAGTGATGCTGGTACTGTTTCCTCTCCGCACCGCCTTGGTGAGCTCCACGTCGGTACCCATCTGTATCGCCACGACGTTGGGTATCATGTATTTCCTGGGCTTCGAGCTGAACACGGTGACCCTCGCCGCCCTCATTGCCGTGCTGGGTATGATTGTTGACGACTCGGTGGTGGTCATCGACGGCTATTCCGACCTTCTGAAGATGGGCCATTCGCGATGGTACTCAGCCGTCATCTCGACAAGCAAGCTGGCCAACTCGATGCTGTTTGCCACCGCCTCGATAGCCATGATGTTCTTCCCTGCGATTCTCATCCTCAAGGGCAATATCATGGGCGACTTTGTGGGACTGTTCCCTTGGACCATACTCATTGCGCTGGCTTGCAGCTTCCTCTATGCAGTCTTCGTCATACCGTTCCTCTCCTCGCGGTTCATCAAGCAGACGTCGGCAAGCAGGCTCGGCAAGCTCGACCGAATACAGAACATCTTCTTCGACTGGCTGCAACGGGGCTATCAGAAACTGCTCACGTTCTGTTTCCGGCACAAGAAACTCACTCTGGCTGTAGGCGGTATGATGACACTGTTGGGGGCCTTTTTGTTCACTCAGAACGACATACAGATACTGCCCAAAGCCGAGCGTGACAGTTTCGCTGTGGAGATACACCTGTCGGCAAGCTCGTCGATAGAAGAGACGGGCAGGGTGGCCGACTCGCTGTCGGCAATGCTGATGAAAGACCGTCGCGTCAAGAGCATAACATCGTTTGTGGGCATGTCGTCGCCACGTTTTCACATGATGTATGCCCCGCAGCTGGCATCCGACCATTATGCCCAGTTCATAGTCAACACGGTGAGCGACAATGCCACCAAGGAGCTTATCGACGAATATGCGCAGAGCTATGAGAACATCTTCCCGCAGGCACAGATACGCTTCAAGCAGATGGACTACCAGTCGGCGTTGTCGCCGATAGAGTTCTACGTCAAGGGCGACAACTATGGCGACATCGCTGCGGTACGCGACTCGCTGCTCCGCATCATGAAGCAGAACCCCAGGCTCTTCTACGTCCATTCCGACTACGATGAGACCGAGGAGATGATTGATGTCGTCCTGAAGACCGATGCCTCCAACAGGTTGGGCATCACACAGTCCACTCTGTCGGTGTATCTGAGTAGTGCCCTGTCGGGCACCAACCTGTCGACCCTGTGGGAGGGCGACTACAATATCCCCATAGCCATCTATTCCGAGGGCAAACAGAAAATCGACTATGGCTCGTTGGGCGACCTCTTGGTGCCATGCGTGCAGCCCGGGGAATGGGTGCCTCTCCGTCAGGTGGCCGACATACAGCCCCGTTTCCACCATAGCAGCATGCCACATCGCAACGGTGTGCGTTGCGTCACCATCTCGGCCGACGTGATGCCAGGCTACGGCCATGTAAAGGAGCACTACAAAATCAAGCAGCAAATCGAAAAGATGAAGCTGCCCGATGGCGTCACGGTGGAAGACGGCGGCACATTCGCCTTCTCTTCCAATCTGATGCCAAGTCTTATTATGGCCATCATTGCCGCTGTGTGTGTCATGTTCGTTGTGCTTATCATCCACTACGGCAAGCTCGACATTTCGTTGCTTGCCATCTCGATGGCGGTGCTCTGCATCTTCGGTGCCAACATAGGGCTTTGGCTTTTCGACCTCAACTTCTCCATCACTGCGGTGCTGGGTCTCATCTCTCTTGTGGGCATCATTGTGCGTAATGCCATCATCATGTACGACTATGTCGCCGAATTGAGGAACAAGGAGCTGATGTCGGTCTCCGATGCTGCTTTCCAGGCAGGGCTCCGACGCATGCGTCCCATCTTCCTTACCTCCGCCACCACAGCCATCGGCGTGGTGCCCATGATCCTTGCCGGCACCATGCTATGGATGCCTATGGGTGTGGTAATCTGTTTCGGCACCCTCTTCACACTGCCGCTCATCATCACCATCCTCCCCGTTGCATACTGTGTTGCCTTCGAGAACAAGAAACGTCAAAACTTCCGCCCCATAAGCATAAGAAGATAGAGTGCCCATAACTGTAAAACTGTAAACAAACCCCTTTTCTCGTGTCAAAATATATTAAAATACTTCTCTTCATCAGCCTGTTAGCCAGTTGCCAGCTGCCGGTTGTCAACTGTCAGACGCTCACCCTCGACAGCTGCCTAGCTCTTGCCAGGCGCAACAATGTGGAGATACGCACTTCGCAGATGGACATCGAGCATGCCCGCGAGGTGAAACGACAGGTCTTTACAAAGTATTTCCCACAAGTCAAGATGATGGGTCTGGGCTATTATGCAAAAGACCCCCTTATCCATTTCAGTATCGATGACATCCAGTCAAACGACATGAGGGAGATAATGCAGGAACTATACGACCTGGTGTCGTCCGAGACTGATGTCCAGAATGAAGTCACTCTGATGAAGAAGGGGCTCAGCGGCTCTGTTATGCTGACCCAACCCATCTTTGCCGGCGGCCGCATCGTGACGGGCAACAAGCTTGCCAGACTGGGAATTGAGGCTGCCGAGCTACAGTCAGACATGAAGGTGCGCGACGTCATTGAGAATATCGAGTCGACCTACTATCTGGTGACGGGGCTGCAGCAGAAGGTGGCCACCGTCTCTGCCGCCCTGGCACTCATCGATTCGCTAGGCCGTACCGTCGAGGTGGCCTTGTCGAGTGGCCTTGTCACCAAGGCTGACGCCCTCCAGCTGCAGTTGAAACGCAACGAGATGCTCGCCAACCAACAGCAGCTCGCCAGTGGTATACGCCTGTCGAAACGGCTGCTGTGCAATCAGATAGGCATCGGTTATAGTGATTCTCTGGTCTTTTCCGACCCTCAGTTTGACTCCCCTTCCGCCGATTTTCGGCTCTCATCACTCGATACCTCTGGCACATCCCGTCCTGAGAAACGCTTGCTGGAACTGAGCGTCGAAGCCGAGCGGCTGAAACGTCGGCTCACCCTTGGAGAGGCCTTGCCACAGCTCGCTGTCATCGGTACCGGTTTCTATGGCAATCTCGTCAAAAACGACCCCACAGCCAATGCGGTGGCTATGCTGTCGCTCTCCGTGCCGCTGACAGCATGGTGGGAGACCGCGCATAAGATGCATCAACACAACATCCGCATCCAGGAAGCCCGCATGCAGCAAGACTACCTGAACCAGATGATGTCGCTCGAGATGGAGAAGGCCTACAGCGACATGCTCGATGCAGCCATGTTGATGAAGTCGGACTCGTCGGCCTTGGAGATTGCTGCGGAGAACTACCGCCTGGCGACCCTCAACTACCAGGCTGGCGTGGCTACCCTGTCGGAGGTGCTGCAGGCTCATGCCCTGCTGCTGCAGGCCCATAATGCCATCACCGACCGCCACACCACCTATGTCGTCGCCCGCCGCCGATTGTTAGATTTGAAATAAGGACATATAATTATCCATCTGTCACACTCCAACCCTTCAATAAAACCATGAAAAAACTCCTTTTCGTATTGCTTACCTTCCTTTGTGTAAGCCCCATCATCGCCCAGAACCCCCTCAACGACAAGGCTGACAACATCGTCGGCACCTACACGAGCAAACAGGGCGACGACAAGTTCAAGGCCAAAATCGTCAAGCTGACCGACGGCACCTACAGGGGTCAGGTCATCTGGCTCGAGAACGACAAGGATGCCAAGGGCAACAAGATACTCGATGCCAAGAACCCCGACAAGAGCCTACGCTCAAAGCCGGCCGACCAGATAGTCCTCTTTTCGGGCTTAAAGTACAACGCCAAGAAGCGCCGTTGGGACGACACCAAGATATACGACCCGCAGCGTGGCATACGCGCCAACATGACTGCCGAGTTCGCTGCCGACGGCAAACTCCGCATTAAAGGCTCCCTGTTCGGCATCAGCGAGAGTGTTTATTGGACCAAAGAGAAGTAGATAAATGTCACCTGATGAAATAGATTCGGTAGAGTTACAGTACTCCGAAGAGCAGTCCGTAAAGCGTAGACCCCTGTTGAGAAGGATATGGCGTGTCGTCTGGATAACGACATTGTGCCTTATACTGCTCCCAGTGGTGCTGCTGGTTGTCTACAAGTGGATTAATCCGCCGCTTACGCCCCTGATGGTGCAGCGCTTTTTCCAGCAGCTGGGGGAGGAGGGGCGTGATGTCAATTTCGAGCGTGACTACGTGAGCATCGACGAGATCTCGCCCAATCTGGTGACTGCGGTAATCTCGTCGGAAGACGGCCGTTTCATGCGACACAAGGGCTTCGACATCCCCCAGCTGAAGCAGTCGTATCGCGAAAACAAGCAGGGAAGACGTGTGCGTGGCGGCAGCACCATATCGATGCAGACGGCCAAAAACGCCTTTCTGCCTCATAAGCGGAGCTATCTACGCAAGGGACTGGAAGCCAGTTTCACTATAGGCATCGAGAAACTGTGGGGCAAGGAACGCATCATGGAGGTCTACCTGAATATCATCGAGTTTGGCGACGGCATCTATGGCTGCGAGGCTGCGTCGCAGCACTACTTTGGCCATTCCGCCAAGACGCTCTCGCGTCACGAGGCTGCCCAGCTGGCAGTCACACTTCCTTTGCCTCTGAAACGCAACCCAGGCCATCAGACGCCATTTTTCAAAAAGCAGACCTCCGTGGTTGAGGGTCGTATGTCTAAATACGGACGTATCGATTTGAAGAGTAAGCCAAAGAAGAAAAAGAAAGAGGATGACGAGACCCTATGGGATTTTATCCAGTGGATGAGGAAACAGAAAAAGAAATAATGTAGCTGTTAGTGGTTGAGACTTGACTGGCAATCTAAAGTGAAAAGCTACAAATTATTACTAAAATAAAAGTTTGTTATCTTCTTTTTTTGTATTTTTGTAAATTCGTTGTGCTGATAAAAAATGGTGCAACGAATTGATATAGTTGTGTATAAACGAAATTAGCGTTTTTTGTATATGAGTTATAAAGAATATAAGCAGCTTAATTTGACCCAGATTGGCGAGGAGATTCGCCGCTGGTGGGAAGAAAATGAGACTTTTGAGAAAGGGCAGAAGCTCAGCGAGGGGCATCCTTCTTTCGTGTTCTATGACGGTCCTCCGTCGGCCAACGGAAAGCCTGGAATCCATCATGTGATGGCACGCACCATCAAGGATATCTTCTGCCGCTACAAGGCACAGAAGGGTTTCCATGTCGACCGCAAGGCTGGCTGGGACACCCACGGCCTGCCCGTGGAACTTGGCGTTGAGAAGACCCTCGGCATCACAAAAGAGGATATCGGCAAGAAGATAAGCGTGGACGACTACAACCATGCCTGCCGTACCGAGGTGTTGAAATACAAAGACTTGTGGGATGAATTGACCAAGCAGATGGGCTATTGGGTCGACCTGAAGAATCCCTATATCACCTTCGACAACGACTATATCGAGACTTTGTGGTTCCTGCTCAAGAAGCTTTACGACAAAGGTCTGCTCTATAAAGGCTACACTATCCAGCCTTTCAGTCCCGCCGCCGGCACCGGTCTTTCGAGCCATGAGCTCAACCTGCCAGGCTGCTATCGTGACGTGAAGGACACCACCTGCGTTGCAATGTTTAAACTGAGAACTGAGAACGGAGAACTGAGAACTGAGAACGGAGAACTGAAAACTCAGGACAACCGCTCTCCGTTCTCCGCTTTTCGTTCTCCGTTAGATACATTCGCTATTGCATGGACCACCACGCCGTGGACACTCCCCAGCAACACTGCACTTTGCGTTGGCCCCAGCATCGACTATGTGCTTATCGAGACCACCCATCCCCAAAGCGGTGAGCCTTGTCGCATCATTATGGCTAAGCCGTTGGTCGACTCCATGTTCCCAGCACCCAAGAAGGCCGACGACAACTACCAGGCTCCCAAGATTATAGCCGAATGCAAGGGTACAGACCTCGAGGGATTACGCTACGAGCAGCTTATCCCCTGGGTGAAGCCCACCGTGGTTGACAGCGCTGCTCAGACGCACCGCACAGCCACCGAGGGAGAGGCTTTTCGCATCATCCTTGGCGACTATGTGACCACGGAAGATGGTACCGGCATTGTCCATATCGCTCCTACCTTCGGAGCCGACGACGCACGTGTGGCCAAGAAAGCCGGCATTGCCGACCTGCTGCTCTACGATGCCGACGGCAAGCAGATGCCCATGGTCGACCGCCGCGGTCGCTTCGCACCCATCGAGGATCTCGACCCCGAATGGGTGAAGGACAACGTCAACGTCGAACTCTACGGACAGTATGCCGGCAAGTTCGTCAAGAACGCCTACGACCCAACCAAAACGGATAAGGATATCTCCCTCGATGTGGAGCTGGTCATCATGCTCAAGGGTGAGGGCAAACTCTTCAAGAGCGAGAAGCACACCCATAGCTATCCCCATTGCTGGCGTACCGACAAGCCGGTGCTCTACTATCCCCTCGACAGCTGGTTTATCCGCACCACTGCCCTCAAGGAGCGTATGATTGAGCTTAACAAGACCATCAACTGGAAGCCAGAGTCGACAGGCTCAGGACGCTTCGCGGGATGGCTCGAAAACATTGTCGACTGGAACCTCAGCCGTAGCCGCTACTGGGGTACCCCGCTGCCCATCTGGCGTACCGAGGACGGCAAAGAGGAGATATGCATTGGCAGCGTAGAGGAGCTACGCAACGAGATAGACAAAGCTGTCTCTGCCGGATTGATGAAGGATAATCCTTACGCTTCCGATGACTACAAGAAGTTCGACTTGCACAGACCATACATTGACGACGTTGTCCTGGTATCGCCCAGCGGCAAGCCCATGCGTCGTGAGCCAGACCTCATCGACGTGTGGTTCGACAGTGGCGCCATGCCATACGCCCAGATCCACTATATGGGTGAAGAGTTGAAAGAGAGTCAGTTCCCCGCCGACTTCATCGCCGAAGGTGTCGACCAGACACGCGGATGGTTCTACACTCTTCATGCCATTGCCACGATGTGCTTCGACTCGGTGGCTTTCAAGAACGTCATCTCCAACGGCCTGGTGCTAGACAAGAATGGCAACAAGATGTCGAAACGTCTCGGCAACGGTGTCGACCCCTTCGAGACCATCAAGAAATACGGTCCCGACGCTACCCGTTGGTACATGATTACCAACAGCCAGCCCTGGGACAACCTGAAGTTCGACAGTGAGGGTGTCGATGAGGTGCGCCGCAAACTCTTCGGCACACTCTTCAACACCTACAGCTTCTTCGCTCTCTATGCCAATATCGACGGTTTTGAATACAAGGAGGCCGACCTCCCCGCCGAGCGTCGTCCCGAAATAGACCGCTGGATTCTCAGCGAGCTTAATACTCTGGTCAAGACTGTCGACGAGGCTTACGCCGACTACGAGCCTACCCGTGCAGGGCGCGCCATCGGACAGTTCGTCGACGCCTACCTCAGCAACTGGTATGTACGCCTCAGCCGCCGCCGCTTCTGGAAGGGCGAGTACAGCGACGACAAGATTTCCGCTTATCAGACACTCTACACCTGCCTCGAGACCTTGGCACGCCTGATGTCGCCAATAGCGCCTTTCTTCAGCGAGCGCCTTTATCAGGATCTCAAAAATGGGAGAACGGAGAACGGAGAACGGAGAACGGAGAGCGTACACTATCTGCCGTTCCCCGAATACCATGCAGAGTTGGTCTACAAGGCTCTCGAAGAGCGTATGCAGCTGGCCCAGAAGATATGCTCTATGGGTCTCTCGCTACGCAAGAAGAGCAACCTCCGTGTACGCCAGCCGCTTTCAAAAATTGTTATCCCCGCCACCAGTGAGGCATTCTGCCAGCAGGTTGAGCAAGTCAAGGCTCTCATCTGCAGCGAACTGAATGTCAAGGATGTCGAGTTTCTTGCTTCTGACAACAACCTGCTTGTCAAGAAAATCAAGCCCAACTTCAAGACGTTAGGTCCTCGTTATGGCAAGATAATGAAGTCGATAGCCGCTGTGGTCACCGCCTTCTCGCGGGAGCAGATCAATGCCCTCGAAGCCGCCGGCCGTTGCGACCTCAATGTGGAAGGACAACCTGTAGAGCTGTTGCTTAGCGATGTTGAAATCACCACTCAGGATATACCTGGCTGGGTTGTTGCCAACGAAGGTAACCTCACTGTAGCCCTCGACATCACGCTGACCTCAGAGCTTGTCGATGAAGGCATAGCCCGCGAGATTGTCAACCGTATCCAGAACATCCGCAAGGAGAAATTCGATGTCACCGACCGCATTGCCGTGACATTGGAGAAGGGCGAGTGGAACAGTGCCGTCGATACGCATCGCGATTACATCTGCAGTGAGACCCTTGCCGAGAAGTTTGAATTGGTGGAAAGCATTGCGAATGCCGATGCACAGGACATCGAAATCATCGAAGGCAAACCCACAAAGATAATGATAGTGAAGGTGTGACGAATAGATATTGTGAAGCGTAAATAAGTAACGGGCGAGTCGTCGACTCGCCCGTTCTTCATTATTGTCATGCGGTTGTCAGCCTGGTAGCTGTCGTTACTTAACCTCGTGGAGCTCCACTTCGTAGATAAGGGTGGAGTAGGGTGGAATACCGTCGTCGCCCTTGGCTCCGAAGGCCATCTCGCTGGGGAAATAGAAGCGGTATTTGCTGCCGGCAGGCATGATGCAGAAGCCTTCGAGAAGGCCTGGCATCAGCTCGGGTCCTATGACATGGGTTATAGGCTCACGGTTGCCGTAGGTCTGGTCGAAGATATGGCCATTCAACAGGCTGCCTTTGTAGTCGAAGACCACGATGCTGCCAATCTGGGGAACAGCACCCTGTCCCTGCTGGAGTACCTCGTAGTAGAAGCCCTTGTCGCTCTTTTTGACATTGGGGTTCTTTTTCATAAGATTGTCGAAGTAGACCTCTTCGCGCTGACGTGTCTCGGTTATCTGACTGTTCTGGCTGTTCATGCGGTTGATGTAGGCTTTTTGTTCAAGGTCCATGAGCATCGTTGCAGTCTGCTGATAGTTGAAGGGCTGCTGCTTGCTGTCGAGTGTGGTGTAGATGGCCTGCATAAGGATTTCGCGGTTGATGTCAATGCCGGCTGCGGCGATGTTCTGGGCAGCGGAGAAGCCCAGGACCCAGCTGAGACTGTCGTTCTTGTTATCGAAAACAGGGGCTTTCTCGGTGTCAACAACTATGGTGCTTCCTTTGTGGCATGAAGCGAGAAGAGTGATGCAAATTGCTGCTAATAAGATTTTTTTCACGATTTAAGGTTTTAAAGGTTTTAAAGTTCGCTGTTTCGTTGTTTTTTTGTTTTTTTCGTTATAACGTTATTTCGTTATTACGTTATAACGATGTTTCGTTATTTCGTTATTACGTTATTACGTTATGACGATGTTTCGTTATTTCGTTATTACGTTATAACGTTATATCGAAATTTTAGTATCCAAGGATTTTCAGCATCGACTTGTGGCTCTGTTCTTTGGCGAAGAGTTTGGTGGTGTAGTCGCCGTTTTCGTCTTTGTCGATGATTATATGCTTGGGTGCCGGTATGAGGCAGTGCTGTATACCGCCATATCCGCCGAGGCTCTCTTGGTAGGCGCCGGTATGGAAGAATCCTATATAGAGAGGATCGTCTTTCTGCAGTTTGGGCAGAAATATGGCATTGGCGTGAGAGTCAGCGTTATAGTAGTCTTCGCTGTCGCATGTCAGGCCTCCGAGGAAGACCCGCTGGTATTCGCAGTCCCAGTGGTTGATGGGGAGCATGATGAAGCGTTGGTTTATGCCCCATGTGTCGGGCAGGGTAGTGATGAACGACGAGTCGATCATATACCACGACTCGCGGTCGTTCTGCTGTTTCTGGTCGAGGATGCTGTAGAGCGTCGCTCCGCTCTCGCCTACGGTGAACGAACCAAATTCGGTGAAGATGTTTGGCTCCTCCACGCCCCTGTTGGAGCAGATGTTCTTTATCTGGGCCAGTATCTCCTCGGCCATGTACTCGTAGTCGTAAGTAGCTGCAAGCGAACTCTTGATGGGGAATCCGCCACCGATGTTGAGGGAGTCGAGCTCGGGGCATACCTGCTTCAGGTCGCAGTAAACATTCACGCACTTCGACAATTCGTTCCAGTAGTATGCAGTGTCGCGTATGCCAGTATTGATGAAGAAGTGCAGCATTTTGAAGCTGTATCTCGCGTTATCCTTAATGGCCTCTTCATAGAATGAAACGATGTCGTTGTACCGTATTCCGAGGCGTGAAGTGTAGAAGTCGAATTTCGGCTCCTCCTCCGAGGCGATGCGTATGCCTATCTTCAGCTGCCCACAGCCGGAGTTGCCATTCCTCTTCAGGCAATCCTCCAACATCTTGTATTCGTTCTTGTTGTCGAGGATAGGAATAACGTTGCAGAAGCCGTCGTTGTAGAGGTCGACGATGTTCTCAATGTATTGTTCTTTCTTGAATCCGTTGCAGACAATCACCTTGTCCTTGCCAATCAGATTCTGTGAATGCAGCTCCTGTATCAGATTGATATCGAATGCACTCGATGTCTCGAGGTTGATGTCGTTCTTCAGAGCCTCCTCCATCACAAAGCTGAAATGGCTGCTCTTGGTGCAGTAGCAGTAGTTGTAGCTTCCCTTGTAGTCGGTTTTGGCAATGGCGACATTGAACATCCTTTTGGCTCGCTGTATCTGCGAACTGATTTTCGGCAGATAGGTGATTTTCAGCGGTGTGCCATACTGCTTGATTATTTCCATCAATGGGATGTCGTGGAAATAGAGTTCGCCATCTTCAGTCCTGAATTCATCTTGAGGGAATTCAAAGGTCTGGTCGATTAGGTCGTAATATTTGTTTCTCATGGCACTTGGTTTTTTTGTTGCGGAGTTGTGAAACGAGAGATTATTATTTTTTGATGAATTTCACTATTGAACGCCTGCCGTCGGTAGCGGTTGCCTGTAGAAAATGCATCCCGTTGGCAATATCGTTGATGTTGACGGCTGTCTCTTTTGATGTTCCCTGTCCGGAGATGACAATTCTCTTCTCGGTGCGACCCATGATGTCGATGATGACAATCTCTTTGATGTTGTCGCCGGTGACGGTCAGCTTGTCGTATGCAGGGTTTGGATAGACCGACACCGGGCTGCTGGCTGACGACAACTTGGTGTTGTCGATGCCAACTAGGACTCCGGATACGGTTATTGTTTTCCAGGCCACAGAACTGCAGCTTCCATTGTAGGCTGTTACGGAGTAGGTTGATGAGGTGGTAGGATAGACATCGATGACGGCGTGGCTCATGCCGTTGTCCCAGCTGTAGCGGCTTGCACCTGTGGCGGTGAGGCGGACGGATTCGCCAGCCATGATGGTGTCGGCACTGCTTTCGATGTGCGCTTCAGGCATGGGCATCACGGTGAGTGTGAGGAAACGTACTCTGTCGCCGTTCTGAAGGGTGAACCGGTGTGTGCCCTCCCCGAGGTTGTCGGTGTTGAAGGTGGTGTCGAAAAAGGTGTAGTCAAGGCCCATGCAGGTGGTGTCATTGACATAAGTGTATTCTGTTCCGGCATTGGGAATCCTGAGGTTGTCGATGAATGCGGCATCCATACCTACGTCAACGTAAGAGTCTTTCTCGTAGGAGAAACGTATCGTGTGGTTGCCGGCAGAGATGGGGAATGAGGCCCGTGTCCAGTCTACCAGACCAGAGGCCTCTACCACTCTGACGTCATCGAGGTATGTGTAGAAGATGTCGTACCCCTCTTCGGAAGAGACTCTATAGTAGAACGAAACGCTATCGTCGACGGGCACCATGATGTTAAGAGTCGTCTCTGAGGTTTTGAATCCGCCACTGCCGTTCCAGGTCTTAGAGCGTGCGCAGTTGCCACCCTCGTAGTTGACGGCGTTGGTAATCTCCCATGGGTATGAGCCTGCTGTCCAACTGGCTTTACCCCATGTGGCATCTTCAAAATCGATGGTTTGGCAGGTCTCGCCAAAGATAATCATCAGGCTGTCGGTGAAATGGATGTCGTCATTGGCGATGGTGTAGAGCATCGGTACGACGCGGTTGAATGTGCTTGATGTGTCGGTGACTCTGATGGTGAAGTCGCGTGTCTCGGTTTGGCCTTCGTTCAGCGTAAAGATGCTGTTGTCGCCGGCAATCTCAATAAATGGGTCGAGGGACAACAGCGACGCCGTGGCGTTCTCAAGGATTGCGCGGCCATTGTTGATGCTGGTGATGCTCAGTTGGTAGAGTTTAGAAGAGTCGGCAGACGGGGTCAATGTGAAGTCCTGTGTGGCTATGTCTGCTGCTGCCACATCGAAATGGAACTTGTTGATGGTCTGTTTTTTTGTGGTGTTTCCCCATCTTGCGATGACCTTGACGGTGGCTTCGCTTTGGTCGGCAATATCGTTCCACACTGTTGCCGAGCAGATGTTGTCGATGGTCATCTCCTCGTCAGGATCCAGTCCGGGATAGATGGTGATGGCTCTGGTGTTGTCGATGAGCATATTGCCGTCGGCACTGCGTAGCTCAATCCAGATGCTGTCGGCAGGAAGGATGCCGATGTTCTTGATTGTGAGGTTGAAGTCCACCGGCTGTCCGGCCACCACGGGGGTTGTGGCAGACAGCTCTGTGGCTTTGATGTATGTGTCGTTGGGCTCGATGTTTATGGTCTTGAACGATTGTTTGTAGCCTTGTGCCCAGACTGCAATCTCGTAGGTGCCGGAGGCGAGTTCAAGGTGCCCTATGTTGAGTGTGACGTTGCCGTTTGCATTGGAGAAGGCTGCGGTGACAAGATTTTGCTCTTCGTCGGTAAGAGCCACATAGGTGTGGGGCGGACATTGGATGCTGATAGTCTCGGTGTCAATAGGTAAGGTGTCGGGCAGGGAGAGTGTCAAGTCCTGTGCCGGGCCATGTATGTAGGGCATGAGCGACGGGTCGCCCATAAGGTGATAGATTTCCCAGTAGTATCTCTTCATGGAAGCATCGGTGGAGCTGCTCTGCACTGCCATGTTGCCTGCAAAAACCATGGCACCCATGGTGATGTGCCATTTGTCGATGGTTTCACCGTGGGTGTGAAACAGCTGGTCGTACATGCCTAAGCTGTTGGCTTTGTAGTCCATGCTCATGGATGCTGATATTTGGGAGCGGGGTCCCATGGACCAGTAGACATCTTCGTCCCAATAGGTGACTTCGCTGGCACCTATGTAGGCTACGCCGCCGGCATTGTCGCCACGGCGCAGGAAGGCTTCGCCGAGGCAGGTGGCTACCTGGAAGCTGTTGGAGAGACAGCAGTTGCCGATGGCAATCATCGGTTTGTCCTGGTTGTTCATCTGTTGCACGTGAGTGACTGTCAACTCGGGGTTGCCCCACATGGTTTCGTGTCCGTGTGCTGTATAGTTGACCAGACCGCAGCCATCATTGTAGAGGTTGCGAAGGGCTGCGGCAGTGCCGTCGGCACCCGAGGCACCCGTGACGGTGACGTTTTGTGGGTGGTTGTAGGTGTTGTTCTTGTAGTAGGTGATGCTGGTGAAGCCGTTGGCGTTGTTGACATAGTTCTTTGCCACATAGTCCATCGTCGGGTCGGCATGAGTATAGCCGAAATCGCTTGTACGTCCTCCGTCAATGCCGGCGATAAGCACAGCCTTGCCCAGGTATGAGTCGTCGGGGAATGTATATTGCTCATACATAAGTGTCTTGCTGATTTGCGGTGTCAGCTGTTCGAGGTTCTGGGCCGAGAAGCGTCCGATGTAGCAGTCCGGAATGTTGTCGCCTGGGTTCCAGCAGACATAGTTCAGGTCGGAATAATGTGAGTTGGAGGTATAGAGTTGGAATGCCGGCAGCTGAGCCACGTCGCCCACCAGGAGGACGTAGGTGGGAGCAGGTTCGCTTTCGGTGGCGTTGTTGTAGAGTCCCTTGAGGTAGTTGCTGATGCTCGTTGTGGTGTTGCCCACGTTGCTTTCGTCGGTATAGACTAAGTCGACCATGAATCCTTTGCGGCGTTTCCATGCTGCAAACTCGTCAAGAGCACCGCGGAACATGCTGTTTGCTATGATAGTGTAGCGTATAGGGGCGGTGGTGCGGGTCTCCTTGCTGCCTTCCAGTTGGTTAATGGCGTTGATGCCGAAACCGAAATCAGGGCTGGCATATAGTCTTTTCATTCGCATGGTGGCTGCCCTGTCGGCATTCTTCTGGCGTACAGCGACAGTGATGCTGTTGACCACTATGACCTGGTTGGTTACCGGGTTCCAGCTCACGGGATTGAAGGCGATGCTGGCAAGGTTGCGGTTGCGGGCGACGCCGATTTTTTCTACTACGATGGTGGGCTGGCCACAGAAGGCATCGGTCGAATAGGCTGTCTCGTCGATGGCAAGTTTTGAGGGACGAGTGTCGCTTTTGCTGCGTGAGGGTTGTGCCGGCATGATGGGGTTTGCCAACCCTAAGGTGGCGCCGTCCAATGTGTCGCGGCTGATGGAGAGGATCTCGTATTTTAGTCCGTCGCCGAGAGGTACCTCGATGACGTTGACCATTGTGGGAAGGGCGGGTTTGCCGCTGATGCGCTGTGTGCTGAAACCCTCCATGACCAGTGTTGCAAACTGTCTGTCGTGCAGTGATATGTCATGTGCTGTGATGTCGCTTGCGGTGAACGATACCTTTATCTGGTTGTAGTCGCTTTGCTTCACAGAATAGTTCTGCGATTGTGCTGCCCATGCCATGATGAGCATTAGCGTAAGTGTTAGATATTTCTTCATTATATTCAGTGATGTTATTTATTAGGCAAATTCTTTCCAGACGGGTTCTTCGGGTGGTCTGGCCACTATTGTTATCTCCTCTTTTCGCACGGGGTGGATGAATGTCAGGCTTCTGGCGTGCAGCGATATTCCGCCATCGGGGTTGGAGCGTGGTGCCCCATATTTCAGGTCGCCCTTGATGTGGCACCCGATGTTGGCCAGCTGGGCGCGTATCTGGTGGTGGCGACCGGTGTGGAGGTTTACCTCGATAAGGTTGTAGCCACCTGAGCTGCTGCCCATCAGTTTGTAGTCGAGCACGGCGAGTTTGGCACCCTGTGCGCCGGGTTTTGTGATATATGCTTTGTTGTTGCGTTCGTCGCGTCCCAGCCAGTCCTCGAGTCTCCCCTCGGGTGGGAGAGGGGTCTCTTTGCATAGTGCCCAGTAGGTCTTCTTCATGTCGCGTAGCTTCAAGGCATCGTTCATGCGGCTGAGAGCCTTGGAGGTCTTGGCGAAGAGTACCACCCCGCTTACAGGGCGGTCCAGGCGATGGATGACACCGCAAAAGACGTTGCCAGGCTTGTTGTCGCGTTCCTTGAGGTAGGCCCTAATCATGTCGGGCAGCGTCACGTCGCCAGTCTTGTCACCCTGCACAATCTGCCCGCATCGCTTGTTGATGGCGATGAGGTGATTGTCTTCATATAGTATTTGATCGTTGATAGTCAGTGTTGAAACAATTTAAAACTTAGTATAACGACGATTGCTTAACAATATTATGATAGGTGTCTGTGTTTTTGTTGAAGACACGGTTGGCTAGATTTTGGCGATGGGGGTAATGCCGTTGCGAACCACATCTTCGAGGGCGACATTCATCTCTGTATTTATAGGCAGGAACATGTCGACACGTGAGCCAAACTTGATGAAGCCCATTTCCTGGTGCTGCTTCACCTGCTCGCCCTCGCGGGCGTAGCACACTATGCGGCGGGCCATCACGCCTGCCACCTGTCGTATCAGTATCTTCGTCCCGTTTTCGAGTCTCATGCCGATGCTGGAACATCGGCCGGGTATCGGTTCACATGTACATCGGTGCCGTTCATGAAGATGCTCACCATCAGGCACTCACTGTTGAGGTATTCTTTCTCGAAGGTCTGCTCTATCGTGCAGATGACACCGTCGGCAGGGGCTATGTAGCGGGTCTTGTCGTCGGTGAAGATGCGGTTGGGAATCCTAAAGAATGAAGCCAGCGCTATCCAGAAACCAAACATCAGGAATATCATCAGATAGTTGAAGAAATTCAGCGGATGACAGAAATATATCATGGCTGCTGTAATGGCAATGATGATGCCTAGTACGCTGAATAGCAGACGGTGGCCTTCTTTGTGGATATACATAATTGGTCGTTAATTGGTTGCTGAATGTTGTTTGTAAATCTTAATGGTTTATAATCATCAGATAGGATAGGACGAAGGGGACGGCGAGGAGTATGCTGTCGAAACGGTCGAGGATGCCGCCGTGTCCTGGCATGATTTTGCCACTGTCCTTGACACCGCAAAAGCGTTTGAACATGGACTCAACCAAGTCGCCTAACGTCCCTATGACACTGCATAATAGTCCTATGAAAGCCCAGTCGTATATGTTGAGTGGTAGCTCGTCGCCAATCATGAGCGGACCTAAAAAGATGGCAGCCGCTATGCATGCAACGGCCCCTCCTATGGTCCCTTCCCATGTCTTGTTTGGCGAGTGGCGAACCCACATCTTATGTCGTCCCAGCATCATTCCGGTGAGGTATGCAAAAGTGTCGTTGACCCACACTGAAATGAAAATCATCATCATAAAGCCTGTTCCGGCATCGTGGATATGGTTGGTAAGCGCCAGGGGTATCATCACCCATATTGTCGGCAGGAGGGTATATCCTATGGTGGCGATGGGGTTCTCGTCGTTACGCCAGAGTTGGGCAAGGAAGACGCAGAGCATCACTGCCGGTATTATTGTGAGTAGTCCGAACGACCAGAGTTGGCCTTCGCCGAACGACGGCTGCTCCCATAGGAAGACGAGCAGATAGGAGATAATGCCCACAATGTATGCTACGGGTTCATTGCATTTGATGCCTTTGATTGACAGGTTCTTGATAACCTCGTAGATGCCTATTATGCCCAATATGAGGAAGAGGGCGCCGAAGACAACCTCGCCGAGTGTGCTGTTGCCTGTCCAGCGTCCGGCATATATGGATGCGACAATAATGATAACATATATGGCTCCGCTGATGGAACGTGTCAGTATTTTTTTCATCTGTTCAGGTTGCTTCGTCTTCTATAAGTATGAGGTAGAGCTTCTGTAGGCCTTTGCGGCAGGCATAGTTGTTGGGGTTGACCATCATTATCTGGTCCGGATAGTTGGGGTAGAGCTGTTTGATACGCTCGTTGGCGGCTTCCCAGTCGTTGACCACTTGCGAGGTGAATGCAATAATGACGGTGTTTTCGGGCAGGGCAGGGATTGTTGTGCCCAATCCCAGGTTAGAGGAGATTACTATGCCGCCTTGTCGGGCGATGAGTGCCTCGCACAGGATAGCCACGAGGGGAGAGCCATTGGGTTCGCTGTTTTCCACTTTGAGGTGGGTCAGGAATCCTGCCAGGTTCTCGGAGGCGCAGCCTATGTTGATGTCGCCATGTTGGTGACGAATCTCGAGGAGACGCTCACGGATGTCGCTCTCTTTGTAGCAGTAGTGTACCATGCCGCCGGCGCGTGTGAAGTTTTGTGCGAAAGTGATAAAGAGACTATCAGCAGCATCGTCGGCCGGTGTGTTGTCAGCAACATGAATGTCGCTGTCGGCGATGTTGTTGCGTTCGATGAGTGCCTCGCGGACACTACGGAACAGCTGCTCTTTTATCCTGTCGTCTTTCATCTTTTAGCTTTCGGTTTTTTTCTCTTCCCACGGACGAGGGCCATAAATTTTCTCCACATCCTCGCGGAAAATGACTTCGCGTTCGAAAAGCAGGTTGGCCAGTTCGTCGAGTTTCTCGCGGTTGGCGGCTATCATTTGCTTAGCACGCTCGTAGGCCTCTTCCACCATCCGCTTCACCTCGGCATCGATAGTCTCGTTGGTGCGTTCGCTGAAAGGTTTGGTGAAGTTGAAGTCGCCCTGGTTGGCGGTGTCGTAGTAGCTGATGTTGCCGATTTTCGGACTCATTCCATAGTAAGCTACCAGCGAGAAGGCTATCTTGGTGGCTCGCTCAAGGTCGTTGAGTGCTCCTGTCGATATTTGGCCGAAGACAATCTCTTCGGCGGCGCGACCGGCCACAAGCGATGTTATCTCGTCGAACATCTGTTCGTAGGTGGTGATTTGACGCTCTTCGGGCAGGTACCAGGCGGCTCCGAGGGCTTTGCCGCGGGGCACGATGGTGACTTTCACCAGCGGGTTGCCCCAGCGCAGCTGCCAGCTGACCGATGCGTGTCCTGACTCGTGGTAGGCGATGGTGCGTTTCTCTTCGGTGGTTATCACCTTAGAACGCTTCTCCAGTCCGCCGATGATGCGGTCGATAGCGTCGAGGAAGTCTTGTCTCTCGATTAGATCCTTGCCTTTGCGAGCGGCGCAGAGGGCAGCCTCGTTGCATACGTTGGCGATGTCGGCGCCTGAGAAGCCTGGTGTCTGCTTGGAGAGGAAGTCGCGGTCGATGTCGTTGCCGAGTTTGAGGTTCTTCATGTGGACATCGAAGATGGCTTTGCGTTCCTCAATGTCGGGCAGCTCGACATAGATCTGGCGGTCGAAGCGTCCGGCACGGAGCAGGGCACGGTCGAGGACGTCGGCACGGTTGGTGGCGGCCATGACGATGACGCCGTTGTTGGTGCCGAAGCCGTCCATCTCGGTGAGTAGTTGGTTGAGGGTGTTCTCGCGCTCGTCGTTGGCGTTGCTCAATCCGCTGTGTCCGCGGGCACGGCCTACGGCATCAATCTCGTCGATGAAGATGATGCAGGGCGATTTCTTCTTGGCCTCTTCGAAGAGGTCGCGTACGCGCGAAGCTCCCACGCCGACAAACATCTCGACGAAGTCGCTACCCGACATGGAGAAGAAGGGCACGTTGGCTTCGCCGGCGACAGCCTTGGCGAGCAGGGTCTTGCCGGTACCTGGAGGACCCACGAGCAGCACGCCCTTGGGGATTTTGCCTCCTAAGGCAGTGTATTTGTTGGGGTTCTTGAGGAAGTCGACAACCTCCATGACTTCCTCCTTGGCTCCGGCCAGTCCCGCGACATCCTTGAAGGTCACATTCGTCGTTGTCGTCTTGCCGTCGTATATTTTGGCTTTCGACTTTCCGACGCTGAATATGCCGCCGCCACCCATCTGGCGGTTGGCTACGCGGCTCATGATAAAGAAGAAAAGCAGAATCATCAGCATGGGGCCGAACCAGTAGGCAATCTTCTCCCATGTCTTGTCGCTCTCGCGGGCGGTAAGGTCTATGTGGTTGTCGCGTCGCAGCTGCTCTATCTGTTGAGCCCTGCTGACGGCATTGGTGTCAGCCAGTGCGGCAGTGTCGCGTTCAAAGTTCTGCTGGGCCACCATGTCGATGTCGTCCTTGAAGCTCTCGATGCTTACAAACTTATGTGTGTAGTGGCCGGCGTTCTTGAAGTCCTTGTCGGCGCCGAGGATGTCGTTGTAGGCGGTGTCGATTTTGATGGCTTCCTCCTTGATGTAGATCTCGGCATACTTGCCGTCGACGATGACAATTTTCTCCTGGTCGCCGCGGCGCAAAATCTCGTCGAGTTTGCTCCACCCAATCTCTTTGTTGCCGCCAGTGCCGCCTCCACCGAGCCATACGCCTCCAAGTGTCAGGATGATGATGGCGTAGATGATATACATAAACCACTCGTTGCCACGCTTTTTGCCTTTGTTCTGCTTGTTGGGCTGTAGAGGGTTCTTGTTTTGATTGCCGTTAGGGCTTTTGTTGTCGTTCTCTTGCATTTTTCAATTATCAACTGTCATTTTTTCAACTGTCAATCACAACACCGTCGGCCCAGAGTTCTTCCAACCGATAGTGCTGGCGTTTGTCTTTAAGGAAAATATGTACCACGATGTCGAAGTAGTCCATCAGAATCCATTCCGCATTGTCGTATCCCTCCACGCGGTTGGGGTTGAGGCCGGTGGCTTTCTTGATGGTTTCGTAGACACCGTCGGATATTGCGCTGACATGCGACGGCACGTTGCCGCTGCAGATGACGAAGAAGTTGGCAGGCGCCGTCTCTATGTTCCGCAGGTCCAACAGCACGACATCGAGAGCTTTTTTGTTGTCCATCCCGAGTGCTGCAAGTTTTGCAAGTGCTTCGCTTTCAGATATGTTATTCTTGTTTTTTGCCATTAAGAAGATGTGTTTAAAAGTGCAAAGTTACGTTATTTTTTTAATCTATAACCTCGGCTTCGAAAGTGCGTTTCCCGTCGTTTTCCGTGATGTCGATTCGCAAGTAATGATCGGGTAGGAGAGGCTCGATTTTCTCGGTCCATTCGGTGAAGCACCAATTGCCTGAAAAGAAGTACTCTTCGTAGCCTATGTCGTATGCTTCATCCAAGTTTTTAAGCCTGTAGAAGTCGAAATGGTATACAGGTTCGCCGTTGCCATCGCAGTATTCGTTGACGATGGCGAATGTGGGGCTGCAAACGTTCTGAACGACACCTATTTGCGAGCATATCTCTTTGATGAGTGTCGTCTTGCCGACTCCCATCGAGCCGAAGAAGGCATAGAAACGTTCGTCGGGAAATGTTTCCAGCAGCTGTTGTGCAACTCCTGGCAAACCATCTATTGATTGAATTTCAATTTTCAATTTGCAACTATCAAGTATCAATTATCAACTGTCAACTATCTAAGTCTGTCGGCGGCGCGGACTTTCATTTCGTCTTTCTTGATGGCTCGTTGTGCCAGGAAGAGAAGGATGACCGACACGATAGGTGCTATCGTGCCAGGAGTCAGCATGTTGGTGGTGATGTCGCCACCCATCAGTCCGGTGCTTAGCAGCGAGCTGTAGTAGCCGCCATTTCCGCCGGTGCCGTTGATGGCCCAGAAGAAAAGGAGGAAGATAAGCACTACATTGAAGAGGAAAGCGAAGGCGACGACACGCATCTGCAACACCCTGTTTTTGAACAGGAAGATGGAGGCGAGGGCGATGACGCCGGTGATGGCGCTGAGCAGGGTGAGTACCCATTTGCCGCCGAAGTTGACAATGTCGTCTCCGACAAAACGGTAGTCGACGCCATTGTCGGCGATGACAGACTTGGTGTTGGTGAGCTGCAAAGCAGCACTCACGTCACCGTTGACGGTAGAGGTGGTGTAGGTCGCTATAGGGAAGCGGAACATCAGGATGATGCACACTACAGCAAGTACTAGGTAGAAGGATTGGATTCTTTGTATCATGATATGTTTGTGGTTTTAATGTTTAAGGGCTTGGGGTTCGATGGCCGGTGGGTGTCCCGCTGTCCGTCGTGACAGCAAGCCTGCAATTTATTATTCGTTGATTTCAAAGGGGTAGTCTTTTATTTTCTCGGCATTCTTGTAGTGCCATTTGCCCTTGACGGTGGCGTTATGCATCACCACGAAGCCGGGGTTGCTGCGGATCATGGCTTCGAGGGCTTTCTCGTCGCCGAAATAGTATTCCACGTCCATCAGGTTGTTGCCGTAGAGGAACTGCAGCAGTTCGCTCTGCTCGGCACAGGAGATGATGGCAAAGCGTATGTCGCGATCCATGGCGAGCTGTTTCATCTCGGCTATGGCTTTGACTCCGCGTTCGTTGACGTCGCCGACATGATGGATGGTGCAGATTAGTATCGGTGCATCGACGGCACCAATAAGGTCGAAGGTGTAGTCTTCGCCGTCGGCATCCATCACGGGGAAGGAGACAACGCTGTCGTTCTTCGGGTCGCGGATTTCATAGGGGCTAACGGTGCTGGTGCCTACCCATTCCCATTTGTCGCCCCACTGCGGGTCGGCGGCATAGCACTCCATCAGCTGCTTCGAGTCCATGGTCTTGAACTCGCCAGTCTCTTTGTTCTTGTAGGTCACCTCGTTGGTGGTCTCCAAGCCCTCTTCAAGGTTGCTTATCATGACGTTGCCCACCTTCCAGGGGCGGAAGTCGAGGACAGGCTCGTTGTTGATGTTGTACATCCCGAAAATAACCATTGCCGCGATGGCAAAGAGGCTGATGGTGAGGTCGCTTTCGAATTTCTTCTTGCGAGGCCAGCGACGGGTGAGGAAGATGTAGATTGTCGGCACATCAAGCACCACGTTCTTCCAGAAAGTCTGCCAGTTGGTAAGTTTCAGGAAGTCGCCGAAGCAGCCGCAGTCGCTCACCTTGTTGGTGATGGCATCATAGAGTGTTGTAAAGGTGAAGAATACCATCATGAGCGTTAGCAGCCAGGCACTCAGCTTGCGGAAAGCGCCGGTGATGAGAAGAACGCCAACGAGAAACTCGAGCGTTATGAGTGTCATCGAGAGGTAGGGAGCCAAGGGCAGCGCCCAGTCGAAGCTAATGTTGCCAAAACTCCATGCGGTCATGTATTCCTCTACCTTGTAGGCGGTGCCTAGTGGGTCGACACCCTTCGTGAAGCTGGAAAAAATAAAAACTAAACCTGTAAACCATCGGGCGATGATGCCGACAGTCTTGGTGATAGTGTTCTCTTTTATCATTGTTGTTTTTTTTTTTGTTTCTGAATAATTTGGTTGCTGGTATTGTCTGTTGGGGATTTGGCAAGTCAATATCCCGTTTCTTTCTCTCTCAACTTGATAAGGCAAAAGAATGAGTAGTTGATGATGTCCATATAGCCACCTTCAACCCCCTCTGAAATCTCGGTATGCCCGTCGTTGTCTTCGATTTGCTTGATGCGTTTCAGTTTCATGAGGATAAGGTCGGTCATCGAACTGACACGCATTTGTCGCCATGCCTCGCCATAGTCGTGGTTTTTGTCCAACATCAGTCTCACGGTTCGTCCCAAGTGCTTGTCGTATAGCTCCAGAGCCTTCTCGAGCGGCAACTCCATTGGCACCTCCTCTCCGTTCTCCGTTCTCCGTTCTCCGTTCTCCGTTCTCCGTTTTCCGTTCTCCAACTCTTGCTGTATCAGTGCCATGACGGCATAGTTCACCATGGCGATATATTCGCCACGGACATCGTCGCCAATCTTGTTCTCGCCGGTCTCTTCGATGCTGCGTATGCGGTTGGCTTTGATGAATATCTGGTCGGTGAGTGACGGCAGACGCATGATGCGCCATGAGGTGCCGTAGTCGCGTGTCTTCTTCTCGTATATGTCGCGGCAGACTTTTATCTCTTGCTCAAATTCTTTTTCTGTCTTTGTCATTATAATAAGGTTAAACAATAAAAAAACTCAACAAGCGTTTTTTTATTGTTATGAGTAGAAATAATTCTTTCAAGTCTTTTTCGCTACGCTGTGGCGACAGGCTGTTCAACTTCGAGTCGCCTGTCGTGATGGGCATACTCAATGCCACCCCCGATTCTTTCTATGACGGAGGCTCTTACATGACAGATAGCCAGTGGATTGAGCATGCCGTTGCGATGACAGAGGAGGGTGCCGATATTATCGACATCGGCGTAGTCTCATCCCGCCCTGGAGCCACTCTTCTGCCTCCCGAGCAGGAGGCTCGCCGCCTTGCGGAGGTTGTCGAGACGGTCCGTCGCGAACTGCCCGAGGCACTGATATCTGTCGACACCTGCTACTCGCTGCCGGCGAGGGCTGCCGTCGATTCCGGTGCTGATATTGTCAACGACATCAGCGGTGGCGCTTTCGATGAAGCAATGTTCGAGACCGTAGCACAGTTGTGTACCCCCTATATCTTGATGCACAATCCGTTGGCTCGTGTCGATGACCCTGCCGGAGTGAAGGGTAGGCGAGAGTTCGAGGGTGACTACGACGTCATGGAGGATATGGTGCTTGGTTTTTCGAAGCTCAATGCCCGCCTTCGCGAGATGGGTGTCAGCGATGTGATTATCGACCCTGGCTTTGGCTTCTCGAAGACGCTCGAAGAGAACTATCATGTCATGGCACACCTCTCTGAGTTGAGGCAGCTGTTCCCCGACAACCCCCTCCTGGTGGCTCTGTCGCGCAAGTCCATGATATATAAGCTTCTCAGCACCACTCCCGACGACGCCCTTACCGGAACCATTGCACTCCACGCCTCCGCGCTCATTGCTGGCGCGCAGCTGCTGCGAGTCCATGATGTCCGCGCCACCCGCCAAACCATCGACATAATCGGACAACTGTCCCAACACCAATAACTTGTAACCCCCACAAAAAAAAACAGTAAACGTCCAACCTTAAACCCTCAACTCCAAAAACATGATTCCAGGTATCCCTTCCATCACTTTCGTCGACATCATCGACATACTGTTAGTCGCTATCATAGCCTACCAGGTCTACAAGGCTGTCCGCGGTACCAATGTGCTTCGCATTTTCTGGGCACTCGTCATCATCTATGCCTTGTGGCAGCTCTCGATGCTCTTCGGCATGAGGCTGACAGCCACAATCTTAGGTCAGTTTATTTCTATCGGACTGATTCTCCTCATCATTGTCTTCCAACCTGAGATTCGCCGTTTTCTCCTGTTGGTGGGTACCAAGACAAGCGTGGGCGGCGACAACTTCCTGAAACGGTTCCGCTTCTGGAAAAAGAGCATGAGCGACCAGAAGTCGAGCCTCGACCTGGAGCCATACATACAGGCCTGCATGCACATGTCGCAGAGCAAGACAGGCGCTTTGATTGTCTTTATCAGGAAAAACGAGGTCAACGAGATAGTCAACACCGGCGAGAGAATCGACGCCATCGTCTCGTCAGCCCTGCTCGAGACCCTCTTTTTCAAGAATTCACCGCTCCATGACGGCGCGGTACTTGTCAAGGGCAATCAGGTGGTGGCCGCCCGCTGCATTCTGCCGGTGTCGTCCAATCTGAGCATCGACCCCAACCTCGGATTGCGCCACCGCTCCGCCATCGGCGTGACGGAACAGCTGGATGTCATCTCGGTTATTGTCAGCGAAGAGACGGGAGCCATCTCATACGCCGTCGGTGGCGAGATACACCACGACGTCACACCTGTCCAGCTACGCCATTATCTCGAAAAATCTTTGTAGTTGCCTGTAATATTTCTGCATTGTCGGACGTGTATTGTTATGTTGTTGAAAAAAAATGTTATCTTTGCATTGCCAACTAAAGCAAAAATCATATATAATAAATTAAAATACAATTAAAAATGAAAAAACAACTTTTTGTAATGCTGCTCTTTTTGTTTGCTGCAGCAGGCATGAGCTTCGCTCAGGTCGGCATGGGCGGCAGCAAGAAAGAGAAAAAAAGTGACCTGAATGCCAATGTGCCTATCGACAAGAAAGTGCGCATGGGCAAGCTGGACAATGGTATCACCTACTACCTGCGTTCCAACAAGAAGCCCGAAGGTCGCATCCAGTTCCGTCTAGCCGTCAATGCCGGTTCCGTCATGGAAGACGAAGACCAGCGCGGCCTTGCTCACTTCACAGAGCACATGGCCTTCAACGGCACAGAGTACTATCCCCACAACGAGCTTATCAGCAAGCTCCAGGCCAAGGGAGTACAGTTCGGTGGCCATGTGAACGCATGGACCAGCTTCGACGAGACTGTCTACTATGTCAATATGCCCAACGATGACGAGATGATCGAGATGGGTATAAAGATTCTCGACGGATGGGCCTCCAAGCTCCTTATGGACGCTGGCGAAATCGATGCCGAGCGCGGTGTCATCATCGAGGAATGGCGTGGCCGTCTCGGTGCCCAGGACCGTCTCCAGAAACAGTACTGGCCCATCATGCTCCAGGGTTCCCGCTATGCCGACCGCATTCCTATCGGAACCGAAGAGGTGCTCCTCAACTTCAAACGCCCCACTATCGTCCGCTTCTATGAGGACTGGTATCGTCCTGACCTGCAGGCTGTCATCATCGTTGGCGACTTCGATGTCGACAAGATGGAAGCCAAAGTGAAAGAGTATTTCACCGACAACAAGATGCCCGCCAACCCCAAGGCTCGTCCCGACTATGATGTGCCTGGCAACAAAGAGCCCCTCGTTGCAATCGCTACCGACAAGGAGGCCTCCTCGGCTGGCATCCAGATGATTTGGAAACACAAGAAAGCCCCCACCGGCAAGGTTGGCGACTATCGCCAAATGCTGGTTCGCGAGCTTGCCACCTCTATCATCAATGCCCGTTTTGCTGACATGGCCGAGAAGGCCAGCGCCCCCTTCCTCTATGCTGGTGGCGGCTACGGCGGATTCATCGGCAAGCACACCGACGGCTTCTTCCTCTCTGCCTATCCCAAGGATAACCGCATCGATGAGGCTACCGCCAAGCTCCTCATGGAGATGAAGCGCGTCGACGAGCATGGCTTCCTCCAGCCCGAGCTAGACCGCGCCAAAGAGAGCATGCTTGAGCACTACCGCAAACAGGCAAAAGAGCTCAACAAGACCCAAAGCAACAACTTCGCCCAGGAGTATACCAACCACTTCCTCGAGGGTGAGGTCATCCCCGGCATCCGTCAGGAAGACGCCTACGCCCGTGAGTTCATGCCCGAAATCAAACTCGAAGAGGTTAATGCTGTCGTGAAGGACTGGATTACCGACGAGAATTTCATCTATATCCTCACCGCTCCCGAAAAAGAGGGCTACAAAATCCCCACCAAAGCCGAGATCCTCAAGGTTGTTGCCGACAACAAGACCGTCAAGACAGAGCCGTGGATTGACACCTACAAGGATGAGCCTCTCTTCAGCAAAGAGGTCAAAGATTGCACCCCCACCCAGGTAGCCTCCAACAGTGTCCTCGGCTATACCGAGTACGTCACTCCCAATGGTATCCATTTCATCATCAAGAAAACCAACTACAAAGAGGACGAAATCCAGATGCGCAGCTTCTCCTTTGGCGGTTCCAACCTCTATAGCGACGCCGAGGCTTATGCTGTCGGACAGGTCGACGGTTTGGTTGACGATGCCGGTATCGGCAACTTCAGCAGCACACAGCTCAGCAAGAAACTCCAGGGCAAGACCGTAAGTTGCAGCCCCTACATCAGCGGCACCACACAGGGCTTCTCTGGCAGCTGCGTACCCAAAGACCTCGAAACCATGCTCCAGCTCGTCGACCTCTACTATGAGGCTCCCCGCAAGGACCGCGAGTCGTTCGACCGCAACATCGAGGCTCTCCACACCCAGGTCCGCATGGCCGCCGCCAACCCGCAGGCCAAATTCATGAAGGATTTCTACGAGATGGCCTACAACCACAACCCGCGCCTTGTCATCATGCCCACCGAGAAGGATATCAACGGCATTGATTTCGACCGCGTCTATCAGGTCTACGCAGAACGTTTCGCCGATGCCAGCACCCAGACTTTCATCTTCGTTGGCAACATCAGCGATGACGACATCAACACTATCGCCAAGTATCTCAACATCCTGCCTTGCAACGGCAAGCAGAAAGGCGAGAAGGCTATCGACAAGGATCCTGAGATAGCTTCCGGTGTCAACCATAGCCTTACCCTTGCCGGTACCGACAAGCAGGGTATGGTCATCGTCATGGGCGAGACCAAGGGATTTGAGAATAAGGCCGACCTTCGTGAGCGTATAGCTGTCAGCGCTCTTGGCGAGGCTCTTCAGATACGTACCACCGAGGTTATCCGCGAGAAGATGGGCGAGACCTACAGCCCATACGCTACCGCCAGCTACGACATCGATTTCGACGGCTCTGTCAGCTGGATGTTCTATCTGCAGTGCGCGCCTGAGAATTGCGCCAGCGTAGAGAAGGCCGCTATCGACCTCATCAAAGAGTGCCGCAAGAAAGGCTGCTCCAAGGAGGTTCTCGAGAAGGTAAAGAAACAGCTGATCAAGGAGCGTGAAACCCGCGTCCAGGAGAATGGTTTCTGGATGGGTCAGATACTTGGTTCCAAGATGTACAATGAGAGCCGCGACGCCAATGTGGCCGACTATGAGGCTATGGTCAACAGCATCACTACCAAAGACCTCAAGCGCCTTGCCAAGAAATATTTCGACCTTGGACATTACGCTGTAGGTACTTTGAAACCCGAAAACTAATCTATTTCACTTTTCTAGGATGGCAGCATGCATTTTCATGTTGCCATCCTTTTTTTTGCCTATGTTCCCTTTCCTATACGATAGAGCCCCCGAGAGCCATAAAGGCCACTACGGCCATGCACTGCTTATTGCCGGCAGCTGTGGCAAGATGGGTGCCGCCATACTTGCAGCTCGTGCCTGTCTCAGGAGCGGCGTCGGGCTGTTGACCGTCCATGTGCCTCGCTGCGGTGTCGGCATCATGCAGACAGCTCTCCCCGAGGCGATGCTCTCCGTCGACCATGACGAGGAGGTCTTCACCTCGTTGCCAGCCGACATCGGTCGCTACGATGCCCTAGCTGTGGGGCCTGGGCTGGGAACCGGCCAACGCACTCGAGAGGCTTTCGCCCAATTGGTTTCGCAGCGTTCGTCACTCAGCTCCGTCCCGCCGCTCGTCATCGATGCAGATGGTCTCAACATCCTGTCCTCGATGCCGGAGATGATGCATGCTGTACGTCATGCTGTGCTTACGCCCCATGAGATGGAGTACCGTCGCCTTTTCGCTGATGCCGGCACCCAGCAGATGAGCGACCTCCACGAACTTTTCATTGTCAGGAAAGGGCATCGGACAACCATTTTTGCCCCACGTTTGGGGCCGATCAAGAACTCGTCGGGCAATCCTGGCATGGCCACCGCTGGCAGCGGCGATGTGCTGACGGGAGTCATTCTCTCTTTGCTGGCGCAGAGCCAAGCCTATACGTCGCATGGTTTGATGCCCGAACGCTATGAAGGCCTTTCGCCTGTGGAGTATTGTCAGAAATTGGTTGCCCATGCCGTCTACCTTCATGGCCATGCCGGCGATGTCGCAGCTTCGCGTCGCCCTCAGGCCTCGCTGATAGCATCCGACATTATCGACTTCCTGCTGTTTTGACAAATCTTTTGGTGATGATGCCATCGCTTGTCACAATCTTGGCGGTGTAGATGCCGTCAGGCAGTCCCGATATGTCCACTTTGTTGCATCCGCTGCCGGCTACTGTGCGTCCCGAGGCATCGACGATACTCATCTCGATAACGGGACTCAGGTCGGTGGCGACAAGGTCTTTGGCAGGACATGGGTAGATTAGGGGAGACTCCGTCACTGCGGCGACCTCTCTTGCCTCATTCTTTGAAACAATCGATATGATGCGGTCTACCGTTGTGCCTCCCTCTGCGTTGGTTGCAGTCAGCGAGATGCGGTATCGTCCTTCGTTCACCCATCTGGCTTTTGTGGTTCTGCCTTCAGGATTGGATGGCGTGGCACCTTCGATATCCCAGTGGAAGCGTTCTGCGTTCTCGCACTGAGCGGTCAGCGTCACCTCTTCTCCGGCAAAAGCGCTGGTGGGCGCCACTATGTCGACAATGGGAGGTTGGGGCGGCAGCTGCTCATGGTGCTTGATGCCTACCTCGTCGATGCATATAAAGTTTTGGTTATGACTTAGGTGGCGGATGGCGATACGTATAGTACGTCCGGCGTAGGCTGTAATGTCCACCTCGCGCGCGAAGTAGCCTCCTGTGACGCTCTCGCTGAAAATTGAGTCATATCCCTCCAAATCCTCAGCATCCCCGCAGGTGACCCGCAGCTCGTAGCTCTCAACGTAGTTTGTGTGGGCGAAAACCTGCCACTCCACGGTAATCATGTTGCCATCGTTGGGGAGAGCTATGGCGGGGCTGACAGCCCAGTTGTCTTCTGCCGTTGGGCTGTATCCACCAAACAGGCAATGGAGTCCGTTGCTTGGATTGATGTCGGAGATTATCCAGTTGCGTCCATCCCCGTCGTTGTCGTAGAAGAGCCATTCGGTTTCGTCGCTTTCGAAGCCGTCGCTCCAAATGATTTCCTGCGCAATGGCGGAGAGACTGAAAAGTGAGAAAACAAAAGCAATTATAGTCTTGAGGTTCATTTCGTTATTATTTTGAGACTGTTATCGTAATCGACAGTTATCCCTGTAGCTCTTTCATCAGGTTCTCGTTGACATCCAATGGCTGGTACGGATGCTTGTTGCTTTTGTTGCATGCCGCAGACTTCGCGTTGGCACACACACATCCACCCCCTTCACCCGTATAGGGGTCTATGCTGCTGCAATGCCGTTTGAACTCGCCGCGAGGCTTGAGAAGTATTTTTATTCCCAGGCCGGCGAAGCAGAGCAACACCACGACGAGAGCCGATAACAGGATTACAATGGTTGTTTTCAGAATGATATTTTTTTTGTTTGACGATGCTGCCTGGATGTTAATGTATGGCATCGATAAGCCAGGTCTTGCTATCTGGGCAGCACAAAAGTGGATGAATTATTGTATGGCAATCATACCATGATAATCAGAAAAAGGTACTGATTTTTCAGTACCTTTTTGCTCCCCAAGCAGGACTTGAACCTGCGACCCCCTGATTAACAGTCAGGTGCTCTAACCAACTGAGCTATTGAGGAGTGTGTACTCCTATGGAGCTTCTTTTTTTTGCTCCCCAAGCAGGACTTGAACCTGCGACCCCCTGATTAACAGTCAGGTGCTCTAACCAACTGAGCTATTGAGGAGTGTATGCTTTTCTCTCCGAAAGCGAGTGCAAAAGTACTCCAATTTTATGATATGGCAAAATTTTTTTTCAAAATTATTGTCTATTAGCTTCTAAATATTTGATATAGTGTGATGAAACGATTGTATTATTTCCTTTGCACCCTCGCTTGCCGCCCTGCAAATTACGTAACAAAGACTCCGATTTTCCGAAAAATCGCTCTTTTTTTATGAACTATTGAAAAAATAGTAGCTGATAATACTATTAATTTTAAATATAAATAGTTGATTTGCAGTAGTGCTAGTTGTCTGGCGACAGATTTTTTTTTGTAGTTTGGAAAATGTTCGTATTTTTGCAAACCGAAATGGAAAGATGGCAGAGCGGTCGAATGCGGCGGTCTTGAAAACCGTTGACCTTCACGGGTCCGGGGGTTCGAATCCCTCTCTTTCCGCTAGAAAAAGAGAGAAACCAAGTGATTTGCTTGGTTTCTCTCTTTTGTTTTTCAAGGGTTTATGGACCGGTGATGTTGGTTCTCTGTATGGAATACCCAATCAATGCCGCCCCTTATCCTTCAATGCCGCCCCCTATCCTTCAATGCCGCCCCTTATCCTTCAATGCCGCCCCTATCCTTTATAGAAACATGGACATATACAGTGGCAGATATGTGACATCACCCGAACAATCGACGTTGCATGGGCCAAGTGTCCTGTTTGCCCAGTTCCGACGGGATGGCATCCAGCACCCGTCTGGCCACTACCCTGTCGTTGCCGGCATACTTGGCAATATCAGCCTTGTAGGTTGTCATGATCGAGCGCTGAGTTTTCACCACCTGCTGGAAGTCGTCCTGTTCCATAAAAGTCCTCACCACGTTGGGCATGCCGCCCACCACAAGAAACTCGCGCCAGTAGCGGCTTATCTGTTCGTGAATTAACTGCGGCACAGGTTGTTTCTTTTGGTAGCAGTCACGCAGCAAGTCTATCACATCGGTGCTTATCCCCTTGGCCCATAGGAATTCCTCGAAGTCGAGCGGATAAACCGTCACTTCCTCCTCAAATCCTACATGTCGTCTTGCCTACCTGTCTTGCTCCATCCAAAAGCAATGCACGTTTGTTTTGTTCATGCTTCCAATTTGTAAGTTGTTGTATGACTTTGCGTTGATACATATTGTAATGGTTGTTTCCAAATGCAAATATACAACTTTTTGCAGATAAAACAGGTGCTTGTTTACAACTTTTTGCAACCTTTTACAGGGAGATTATGCAACTTTTTGCAATACTATTACAACCCCTCTAAAAGCCAAATTGGCAATTCAAATATGCGGTGTAAACATTTTCTGTCTCATTGGTCTTTGACAATATCATTCTGAAATTGGGAGCGATCTTTACATATTTGCCAATTTTGAATTGGGCACCAAGGATTGCAGATGATTCATCTTTCGCACTATTCCAGCTGTTTCGGGAATACAAGTCATCGAATCGCACAAACAAAGATATGTATTTGGGCAGGTTTACCATGGCGAACAGAGAATTCAAATCTGCCGAACTTAAAAGACTTCCTTATCCCATCTTTCCCGTCAGATAAGCCTTTGTTCGTTCGTCAATAGGGTTTGTAAACATTGTTTCAGTATCTCCGTACTCAACAAGTTCCCCCAAATACATAAACATCGATTTTGACGATATGCGCTTTGCCTGCCCCATTGAAGATCGAGCAAAAGTTCCTCGATATGTTTCGTTGCGATAGGGTCAAGAGCCGATGTGGGTTCGTCCATCAATAGCACATCGGGCTTCATTGCCAAGGCACGGGCAATGCATAAGCGTTGCTGCTGACCGCCAGAAAGGAATGTACCCTTCTTGTTCAGTACGTCCTTCACTTCATCCCAGAGGGCTACGCTTTTTAAACAGCGTTCAACTGTTGTGTCTTTTTCTGCCTTTGAAAGTTTAATACCATTCAAGGAAAATCCCGACAAAACATTATCATAGATGCTCATCGTGGGGAATGGTGCAGGACGCTGAAAGACCATACCCACACGACGGCGCACATCGATTGGTTCCATCAAAAGAATATTTTCGCCATTGAGCAAAATCTCGCCGTCAACACGGATGTTCTGATAGAGATTGTGCATAAGGTTCACAGCGCGTAGGAGGGTGGACTTTCCACAGCCGGAAGGTCCCATAATAGCAGTGATGGTATTTCGTTCGATGGCTGCCGATACATACTTCACAGCCATTGTTTGCTTGGTATATGATACGCAAGTCTTCTTAAATTCAAGTATGGGTATTACTGATTCCATTTCTTTGCAAGATATTTAGCGGTAAGATTTAATGCAAGTACAAATAGCAAGAGGAAGAGCGATGCACCCCAAATCAACTCTTGCAAGTTAGGGTCGTTGAAAAATTCCCAAATAAGCAGAGGTACTGCCGAGATGGGCTTATCAACAGAGAAGCGGATAAGCGAACAACCAAGAGCTGTGAACATTAGCGGTGCAGTCTCTCCAATTACTCGCGAAACGGCAAGTAGTATGCCTGTGAAGATACCACCGAACGCAGCAGGCAGCTGCACTCGCATCATCACTCGTGCCTTGTTGCCTCCGAGAGCCAATCCCGCCTCCTTGAGTGATGCTGGAAGAATCTTCAGGGTCTCTTCTGTTGAACGAACGATAAGCGGAACCATCATGATGCAGAGTGCCACGCTGCCTGCGATTGCCGAATAGCCTTTCATCGGAACAACCACCCATATATAGGT
>CACZUZ010000004.1 GCA_902784465.1 uncultured Bacteroidota bacterium | reverse complement strand
TTTTTATTTGTTTTTTTATCTATTCATAATAAAGTGTAAACGAACTTCTGATACAAAAGTGTAAACGAACTTCTGATACACGGCAATTAACTTTTAACTCTTTACTTTTTATTAGCGTGCCTTATCCGCTGGACTTTTTTTCCATTGTCTTTGATCAAATATAGCGACTCGGGCAGCTCGGGCATCAATCCGTCTAGTCCTTCGATACAGCCGATGGCTTTCAGCAGGAGCAGAAAGGTGCTGATAGACATATTAGGTACTAAACCATTCTCAAAACGGTGAACCGTATTGACAGTCACCCCTGCCCGTCTCGCAACATCCTGCTGGGTCATATTAGATCGCATGCGGTAGTCTCTAAAACGGCTTCCCAAGATTCCAACCAATTCGGGAATTGAATATTCATAGTAATCTGTTTTCATATCTTACAATGTTATTTTTAATCAACAATACTGGTAAGTTATTGATTGATTTTACATTTAAAATATCAGATTGTTGTATTTATCGGTGCAAAGATACGACTTTTTTTGATATTTTCTTTACATACCGTAAATCGAGGGCATTCATGGCATTGCTGCGTAGCCCTTTGATGTTCTTGTGGGTGAAGTGGAGGATTTGGTCATAGTATAGGACTATGACCGGGGCTTCAGTCATCACAATGGAATCCATGGCACGGTACAGGCTGAGTCGGCGTTCATAGTCCGTCTCTCTCAATGCACGCTCATATAGCCGGTCGTATTGAGGAGAGGTGAAACGCGTGTAGTTGGGACCGGAAGGGGAGTGGTTCTTGCTGTAAAAAAGTGCCAGATAGTTCTCCGCATCAGGGTAGTCGGCAATCCAAGACGCACGAAACCAGTTGGATTTGCCCTGTGCTATATGTTCCCGCAAGGCAGCGGATGGATTGACATCTATCTTGACATCGAAACCCACCAAGGTGAGTTGCTGCTGTATATATTTGCAAAGGTCAAGGTAATTGCTTGTCGTCGAAAGTGTCATCGTCGGCAAACCCTTCCCGTCGGGGAAGCCAGCACGAGCCAATAGTTCCTTCGCACGGGATATACTGTATTCGTAGCCATAGCTGCTACTGCTGTCATAGCCTGGCAAACCACAGGGAACCATTCCATTGCAGCCTGGAACACCAATGTTGTTACGCATATATCGCATCATCTTTCGGCGGTCGAATCCATAGTTTATGGCTTGGCGGATAAGGCGGGACCTTGTTTTCTCGTCCGTTGAACTCTTTTCCCCATCCGATATGGCACCTATATTTAAGGTCTCCAGATTGAAACCGAGATACTCAGTGTTGAGGAAAGGTGTGGAAACCATATCGATACGGTCTGCATATTTGTCTTTAAGCTGTCCCGTGGGTGTCAGGATTTCATCCTTGTATGAGGCATCGAGCGAGTTCATGAAGTCTAAGTTGCCTTTGATGAATTCCAGAAATGCTGTCTGCTTGTCGATGATGAATGTCACCGCTACGGCATCGAGATAGGGGAGGCGTTGGATTGAACCGTTGCTCAAGGTGTCGTACTCAAAATACCTCTCATTGCGTCGCATCACAAGCTTCACGCCCTCTTTCCAATACTTCATATAGAATGGCCCCGTTCCACAGGGATGACTGCGGAAATCGTCACCGTAATGTTCAACCACTTCGCGCGGTACCACAGAGCAGTAAGGCATGGCCAAAATGGAAAGCATAGGGGCAAAAGGCTCCTTCATCCGCAAAATGAAGGTAGTGTCATCGGGAGCCAGGAAGGGCTCTTTTTCAGCTATATGAGAGAAAATCCATAGTCCTGGTGATGCCACCTTCTCGTCCAATATACGGTTGAAGGAATAGACAAAGTCGGATGCAATTACTTTCCTGCAGTTTGAATCATTGTCAAACAACTCGTTTTCATGAAAGAAAACATTGTCTCTTAAAGTGAAGGTATAAGTCAAACCATCGTTGCTGACGCTCCACGATTTGGCTACACATGGCACAACCTGAAGGTTGCTGTCTAGCCTGACAAGTCCGTTGTACATCTGGCTCACAGCCCAGTTTGTGGCCTGGTCTTTGGAGTAGGCCGGATCCAAGGTGGTGATGCCGCTCGACTCATTGTATCTGAATATCGCCTTCCCGTCGCCCTCTGTCGGTCTATGACATGATAAAACAAAGAAACACAAGAAATAAAGTATGGTGCAAGTAAACCGATGCAACAGTTTAGATTTTCCAGATTTCATAGCCATTAAGCAAATTATAACGGATAAACATATCAACATAAAACGTAAAACAGAAATCAACACATCAACATATCCCCATGGCCTGCATATATAAGGCGGTTAAGCAGGGTAGTGTGTCTCTCCTGTGGAGTTGAGTCTGCGAACACCCTTAAATCTATATTCTTGAAAATACGATTGTTCAACGACACAATGGAAGCATGGAACCTATTGCCAGCTTTGATGCTCATGTCGGGCAATCCAAGCGCGCGGTAGCCGTTGGTGGTCGCCACCTCCAGCACCTCTTCGGCAGGAAGCACCGATGGGTCATGGCGTGTACCCTTCTGTAGCAGTGACATCACCTTCATGGCTTCAACCATGTCGAGATTGTCGCTCGATGCACATCCGTCGGTACCCAAGGTTACGTTAACTCCAGCATCACGTAGTTCCGTATAGAGAAACCGACAGCCCGAACCCAGTTTGAGGTTCGAATTGGGACAATGGACAACGGTGACTTTATGATTGCCAAGGATTTGTATCTCTTCCTCATCGAGCCATAATGCATGAGCCCCAACGAAACGGCTGCCTACCTTATCGAATATTCCAAGCTGCTCAAGGTATTTCACAGGAGGCATGGAGTACTGCTTTATACAATCCTCTCTTTCTTTTTGTGTCTCAGATAGATGGATATGGAATAGAGTTTTATGCTCTTTGGCAAAATCTGCCAGATATTGGAGGTTGCGACCCGAAACGGTATAGATGGCGTGGGGCGCTATCGATGTGGTGATGTTAGGGTAGGAGAGATGCTCGACAGTCTTTAGATACTGGCTGACAAAGCTCCGATTCCCAAAGTCGCGATCTGTTACCGAAAGTGCCACGTTGGCGTACATCCCTGTCTCCACGGCAGCGCGTATCGTACTCTCAATATTGAAATACATATCATTGAAAGCAATGGTGCCAGTATCGCGCATCTCTTCACACGCTTCCAAGGCTCCTCGATAGATATCGTCTGGCGTTAGTTCTGCCTCCCGAGGGAAAATCGCCTCGTTCAGCCATCTGAAAAGTGGCAGTCCGCTGCCCACACTGCGCAACAGCGTCATAGCCGAATGTGTATGCATGTTGACAAGCCCTGGCAATGCAAAAGACAGTTCCTCAAGACCTTGCCCTTTGTACGAAATCTCCTCGACAGATTTAATTACGCCATCGTCACCTAGGGTCACCTTACTGAGAACCCCCTTTATGAAAAGATTATTTATAGTCATATCCGCAAAACGTTATTTTTTTTCAATTATTGTATAATATTAACAAACGAAATACGTTATCGACTGTGAAATAAGTTAAGCTAACATGATGAAACGCATTTTTATGCTTGGCCTTTTCCTCACCCTCTCGGCTGTGGGGCTTATGGCACAAAGCGAAAGTCCTTCGTCGCCTAACAGCATGTTCAATGAGGCGACGGACTTGTTCTTTAAAGAAAAATATGCTGTGGCTCAGCATATTTTTGACAAGTTTATTCGCCATCCTGACGCATCTTACGACGATGTCGCTGTCGCCACCTACTATGCCGCTGTCTGCTCCGAACAGCTTCGCAACGACGATGCTCTCTTCCGTATCAGCGAGTTCATGAGGCTCTACCCAGAACATGCCAAAATCAATATGGCACAGCTTGTTATGGGTAATATCTATTTCGAGAAAGGCGACTACCAGTCGGCCTTGCGCGAATATCTCAAAGTGGAGCCTTCGGAAGTGGAGTTCAACCACAGGAGCGAGTATGACTACAAGACTGGCTTCTGCTACTTCCAGAATGGCGACAAGGAGAATGCAAAGAAATATTTCAAGCGTGTAAGCGACGGGAAATCATACTATCGCAATGCCGCCACCTACTACTATGCCGACATCCTTTTCTCGGCCAGACAGTACGAGTCGGCCGACAAGGAATTCCACAAAATTGAAAAGGACAAGGCTTTCAAAAAGCTCGTCCCCGTCTACCAGTTCTACATCAGATATTATCTTGGCAACGAGGATGAGGTGCTCCGTATGGCTCCCGACCTGCTGGACGACAAGAACCTGGTGCTTCGCGACGAGGTGGAACGCATCGTGGGCGATGTCTATTTCAACCGCGGCGAATATCGCAAGGCATTGCAGTACTACCATCTGTCGGATGCCGATGCCCAAAGCAAGTCCGACGACCGTCGTCCCGCGCCTGCCGACTACCCCATGGGCTACTGCTACTATATGCTTGGCCAGTACGACTCTGCCGCCCTCTACCTCTCCAAATTCGAAGGCAAGGATGACTCTACGGCCCAAAATGCTCTCTTCACCCTCGGCGACACTTATATTAAGCTGGACCGCAAAAACGAGGCCCGCACCGCCTTCAAGAGCGCCTCTGACATGCGCCACAATCTCGACATCCAGGAAGAGGCCTCTTTCAACTACGCCAAACTCAGCTGCGAACTCAATCCCAACGCCTACAACGAGTCTATCCGCTCGTTCGAGAACTACCTGAAACGCTATCCTAAAACCAAGCGCAAATCCGAAATCCAGCAGATTCTCACTTCGCTCTACTGCACCACCAAAAACTACAAGGACGCCCTCTCTCTCATCGAAAAGAACAAAAAGGAGCTGCTCAAGGATGCCACTATGCGACAGGCCTACCAGCGCATCCTCGTCAATCGCGGCATCGACCTCATCAACGAGCGCAACCTCCAGAAAGCCTCTGTCTGTTTCGACAGCGCTGTCTCCGTCAATGCCAAGCCGACAGTGACCACTGATGCTCTCTACCTCTCCGCCGAGTCGCAATACCGCCTCGCCAACTATGGCCGTTCCCAAAAGCTCCTCGACCGCTTCTTCACCTCTTCAAGCCGCAAAAGCTCCATCTACTATCCACAGGCTCTCTACACCGCAGGCTACGTCTATATGCGCCGCAAAATGTATGATCGCGCCGAGGAAAAATTCTCCGAGTTTCTGAAGCTTGCCACCGACTCTACCGACCGCCGCCAGCTGCTCGACTCCTACAACCGCATGGGCGACTGCCTCTATGTACGCAAAAACTTCGACGGCGCCATCGGCTACTACGACCGCGTCATCAACGCCAAAAGCCAGGATGCCGACTATGCCACCTACCAGAAGGCTCTCTGCTACGGCGCTCAGGGCAAGAACATGGAAAAGCTTAACAGCCTGAACTACATCTTCGAGAAATTCGATAATTCCCCGCTCTCGCCAAAAGCCATGTTCGAAATCGCCAACACCTACCTTATCTGCGACAACAACGAGATGGCTCTCCTTTACTACAATAATTTTATTAAGAAATACTCTCAAAGCAGTTTTGTGCCACAGGCATTACTCAACGTAGGTCTTATCTATTATAATACCGACCGTAACGACAAAGCCCTCGAGACCTTCGACCAACTGCTGACCCGCTACCAGGGAAGCGACGAAGCACGCGACGCTCTCATGGCTGTCAAAAACATCTATATCGAACAGGACCGTGCCGAAGAATATTTCGCTTACGTCAGCCGCATGACCAAAAACACCGTCTCGACCGTCGAACAGGACTCCACGCTTTTCCTTGCCGCCGAGAACCGCTATTTCGCTGGCAACTACGACAATGCCATTGCCGGTCTGTCCAACTACATCCAGAAGTTCCCTCACGGCCTCTTCATCATGAAGGCTCATTACTACCTCGCCGACGCATTGACTCGTACCAACCAGCAGGACAAGGCCTTGAGCCATTATGAGTGGGTCGCCGAACGTGGCAACAGCGCCTATACCGAGACCTGCCTCTATCAGGCTGCCACCACTCACTATGCCCACAAGAACTACCGCAAGGCTCTCGACTACTATGTCCCTCTCGTCGTGGTCTCGTCAACCGACGCCTCACGCCTGCAGGCCCGTATGGGTATCCTCCGCTGCTGGTATGCGCTGAAAGACACCGGCAATGTGGCTATCTCGTCGCACGAACTTATCGTCGACCCCAAGGCTACACAAGAACAAAAAGACGAGGCTGCCATCATGCTGTCGCGCTGCTACTTCTACAACGGCAACATGAATAAAGCTTTCTCCGCCTACGGCGCCCTGACAACGTCGTCGAACGGCGAATACATGGGCGAGGCTGCCTATCGTCGCGCCAGCATCCTGGTGCAGCAAAGCCAGCTGGATTCCGCAGAAGTCATCATCGAGGATGTCGTCAATAATCCTGGCAGCGACTACTGGCTGGCTAAGACTTTCATCCTCTGGGCCGACATCTTCCATCAACGTGGCAACGACATCCAGGCTCGACAGACTCTGCAGAGCATCATCGACAACTACGAGATTCAGAATGATGCCGACGAAGAGGTGGTCTCCGATGCCCGTCAACAGCTGCAGTCGATAGATGACTCTAAGGCCGCTAACAATGAGCAGAAATCGGCAAATGCCGAAGGCCCGACTATTGAAATTGATCCTGAATAAAACGACCTAATTCCTAATTCTATGAATCCGAAAATCCGTCCATCCGAATATCAGAATATCCGTCTCTCCGATTATCCGTATATCCGTCCATCCGAATATCCGAATATCCGTCTCTCCGAAAATCCGTCCATCCGAAAATCCGTCCATCCGAAAATCCTATTCGCTTTCGCAATATTTTCATTTTTCAGCCTTCAATCCTCTCTTCTTCAAGCTCAGAGCGATTCCACCAAGTCCACCTACAACGAGTCGGTCATCGTCGTTGGCGACTACACCCCTATACTCGACGGTGTTACCGAGAAGGTGAACGTGGCTCCGGCTGTCAACGAGAACAGCAGCGATAACGCTCTGCCCACCTTCAGCTACAGCATCACCCCTCGTCGTATCAGCTCACTGTCAGCAACATCAGGCATCAAGGCTGCCAAGGTAGTGGCATCTCCCACTCGTCTGTACAACAATTATTTGAAGTTTGGAGTGGGTCATGACTTTGCTTCGTTTGCCGACTTCACGCCCTTGGTGGACCTTTACTATACCTCGACAAGACACGACAACTACTCCTACGGCGCACGTCTTTACCATCAAACCGATGTCACCACATTCGGCAAGCACGACGATGTCACCCCCTCGCCCGACCACTATGGACGTAACCGTCAGAGCGTTACCTATTTTGATGTCTTCGGAAAATATATCCTCAACAAGGAGCATCTCTTCTCTGCCGACCTTACTTTCGACAGGGAATACGGACGCTACTATGGCTTTTCCGACTCTATGCTGTTCAACCAGTTGGCCCTCAACCGTAGCGAGATAAAGCATTCCGACTATGCCCTGGCTTACAACAACGTCGCGTTGTCTATGGGTGCAAAGAGCCTGAACACCGACATCAACAAGCTTGGATATGAAGCCAATATGTCGATGGCTGATTTCTGGAGCCGCTACCACGCCAACCAACTTTCCATAGACATCGATGCCAGCGTCCATTACGGTTTCCCCATGTTCCAGAAGTACAAAGCCATTGCTTATCTGCACACCAACTGGCGTGGATACAAGCAGTCGTTCGACTCCCCGGGCTTCGTCTCCGAACTCCCCCTTGGCTACAGCTCTCTGGCTCCCTTGCCCGACAGCGTCAACCAGGGACACAACCTGTTCACCGTCGGCCCGTTTGTAGACTTTCTCTTCAAGGACATGAAATTTCATGTCGGACTCTCCCTTGGTCTCAACGGCTTCGACAACTCCAACTCTCACGTCAACCTGTTCCCCGACATTGCTGTGGCCAAGTCGTTCGCCAACAACAGCATGAGTCTCACTGTCGGTTGGCGCGGCGACTATAAGTCCAACGACTGGAACAGCATCCGTCTCGAAAACCCGTTCACCGAACCCGCTCCCTTGTCGTTGGCTACCGTCGACAACGACATCTTCGCTCATTTCCGTTTCAATTTCTCCAAAAAACTCTTGCTCAACATTCACGTCGACAATAACTTCTATAAAAACAAACTCTTCTTCGAGTTGAATAAAGACTACAGCCTTCACAATGTCTTCAAACCTTACTATATTGATTTTAACGAGGTATCCCTCGGTAGCGACTTCACTTTCGTCAACGATGAGATGATCACAATGACGTTGGGATTTAATTATTATATCGACTATAATGCCCCCGAGAATATGCCGATGCTCTTCGATGAAGACTTCAACGCCCACTTCGACACCAAGATTAACTATTTGGACAAGTGGTATTTCTCGCTCAGCACCTTCTTCATTGGCAGCATGGATGCTGACTATGATGCCAACACCGTCTCCGGCTACTACAAAATCACCGAAACATTGCCGGCACGCTTCGCTCTGGCTTTCGAGGTGGAATATGTACACAGCCGCGCACTCTCTTTCTTTGCCAAATTCGACAACCTCACTTTCAAACGCTATTATCTCTGGTCCAACTACCCTGCCGAACGTTTCAACGCCATGGTGGGGCTTACCTATACCATTCCTAATCAATGAACTACCAAGAAACCATAGACTATCTCTTTCATGCCCTGCCCGCCTATCATCGTGTGGGTGCTGCCGCCTATAAGGCCAACCTCGACAACACCGAGGCCATTATGCGTTATCTGAATCATCCCGAACAGGGATTCAAGTCGATACATGTGGCAGGCACCAACGGAAAGGGGAGTGTCTCCCATTTCCTTGCCTCCATATTGCACAAGGCAGGTCTGAAAGTGGGACTTTACACCTCACCTCATCTTGTCGATTTCCGTGAACGCATTCGCATCAACGGCGAAATGATCCCAAAGGACGAGGTGGTACGCTTTGTGGAACAAAACAGACCTTTCCTCGAAAGCCGTCAACTCTCTTTTTTCGAGATGACTGTCGGCTTGGCTTTCGACTACTTCCGCAACTCTCATGTCGATATTGCTGTCGTCGAAGTGGGGATGGGTGGTCGGCTGGACTCTACCAACGTCATCACTCCCTTGCTCAGCGTAATCACCAACATCGGCTTCGACCACACTCAGTTTTTGGGCGACACACTGGAAAAGATTGCAGGCGAGAAAGCTGGCATCATCAAACCCGAAGTCCCTGTTGTCATTGGACAAACACAGCAGGAAACAGCTCCTGTCTTCAACGCCAAAGCCAGCGAACTTAATGCTCCTATCCTCTTTGCCGACCAACATTACCGGCTTGTGGAAAAACCCGACGATGTGCTGGATATGCATGCCGACATCTATCGCGACAATAGTCTTTACGTATGTGATTTGAGGTCTCCGATGGATGGCATCTACCAGCAGAAGAACCTTGCCACCGTCTGCGCCGCCTTCGACAGGCTGAAAGAACTCTATATGCCCCATCTGTCCATGCAGCATTTTATCGACGGTGTCGCAGATGTCATCAAAGACACTGGTTTACACGGCCGATGGGAGAGAGTAGGGGAGAACCCCCTCACCATTGCAGAGACCGCCCACAACGCTGACGGCATTGCCACGCTGGTTGAAAAACTGCAAACTATGCATTATCGCAGCCTGCATATCGTATATGGCTGCGTCAACGACAAGGATTTCTCCAAGATACTCGACATGCTGCCCTCCAAGGCTCACTACTACTATACGCAACCCTCTGTGGAGCGTGGTCTCGATGTTGCCGTTCTGGCCGATAAAGCCGCCCTGCTCGGCAAACCAGGCCCCAAGTTCGCTAACGTTCACTCTGCATTGGATCACGTGCGTTCCGTTGCCGACCCCAACGACCTCATCATCGTCACAGGCAGCATCTTCCTTGTGGCCGACCTGTTTAACAGTTAATTGTGGTTTTATAAATACATTTGTCCATTCACAATTCACAATTCACAATTCACCTTTCACCATTCACATTTGTCCATTCACAATTCACATTTCACAATTCACCTTTAATGAAGAATATTCTTACAATACTGTCCCTTCTTCTAATTGCCTTCTCCGTTCAGGCACAGAAAAACATCTCCATCAAGGGCACAGCAATGAACGGTGAGGGGCGCAAAGTGGAGCTGCTTCGTGTCGCTGACCAGATTTCGCAAAAAGAGGTGCTTCTCGACACGTTCAGAATCGGCGACGACAAACGTTTCGACCTCCGTTGCTGGTCCAATTATCCTGTGATGGTCACCATGCAGATAGAGAACTATTCCCAATCGTTCTATGTTGAACCTGGCAAGGACTACGAGGTTGTCATACCAACTTTCGACTGGAACATCGACGAAACCCGCAACGTGTTCTTGGCCCCTGAGACGCTACCGATAGTGTTCACCAACATAGGACCTAACGACATCAATGTCCTCATCGACAGTATCGACCATGTAATCTATTCTTTTATAGAAGACAACTATTTTTATTTCGACCAAAAGTTCAAGCCCTCTATCCACTATTTCGACAGCCTCGTGGCCACCGTCAACCGTCTCTGTCCCGATACCGAGAACGATTTTGTGAACCGCTACAAATACTATCAACTTGCCGAAACCAGATATGCCCTCAAGTTTAGCAGTCGCAGCAAGATGATCAATACCTACATCAAAGGGCAGCCAATCCTCTACTACGACGAAAACTATATGTCGTTGTTTGCCAAGCTTTACGCCAACAGCATCTCTAAGGGGCTGAAGGGAATCCCTGTCCACCGTCTGGCACATTGGGTTTACAATCTTGACCTTGACACCTACATCGACTCCATCGGCATCGACCCTCTGCTACGCCATGAGCAGATTCGCGAACTTGCAGCCCTGCAAGCTCTTCAGGAGTCCTACTACAACTTCCGCTATTATGATGCCGACATGGTGGTCAAAATGATTGAAAAACTCGAAAAACGAAGCAAATTCAGCGAAAACCGCGTGATTGCAAGAAACATCCTCGACAATCTCGTCAAGCAGCAGAACGATGAAGACAAGGAACATCAGTTGGACTTCACGCTATTAGATGTAGACAAAAACAGAGTGAGGCTCGACAGCCTGAAAGGCAAATGGATTTATATTGCTTTCGTGCGTGTCAGCGACCCAATTTCGGTCTCCGAAGTCGAGACTATGGCTCATTTCCGCGAGAAGGACAACGACAGCGTAGTGTTTGTCACCATCGATTGCGACAGAGAGTTCCAAAAGATGTTTCATTTCCTCAAGAACACTCGTCACGGCGCCAAATACGATTGGCCCTGGCTCCACTTCAACGGCAACTATGAGCTGCTCCGCCATTTCCGGATATCCACCTATCCCTGGTTTGTGCTGATCAAGCCTGATGGTGAGATTGCCTACGACGTCACGCCAGCGCCAAGCAGCGGTTTCCTTCTCAACGCCCCATGGAAGAAAAACCAAGGCGAGGAAAAAACAAACAGTCATCTGTTCAAACATTAGCCACATCTGTCAATTCACAATTCACATTTGTCCATTCACAATTCACAATTCACCAATAAAAATTCACATTTTACCATGATATATTCAAGCATACAAGAAACAGTGTCCCAGGCTCTCAACAAGCTTTACAACATCGAAGCTTCAGCAGAGAGTATCGTCCTCCAGAAAACAAAGAAAGAATTCAAAGGCGACTACACCGTCGTTGTCTTCCCTTACGTCAAACAGGCTCGCAAATCGCCCGAAATGGTTGCCAACGAGCTTGGACAATATGTGAAAGAAGCTCTTGCCGATGTCGAGAACTTCAACGTCATCAAGGGTTTCCTCAATTTTGAAATTAGTGATAGCTACTGGACAGCCTACGCCAACACCATCGCAACCGATGATCGCATAGGTCTAAAGGATGTCGACACTACGGCTGCTCCTACAGTCATCGAATATTCTTCTCCCAACACCAACAAGCCTCTCCACCTCGGTCATATACGCAACAACCTTCTCGGATGGTCGGTGTCGCAGCTTCTCACAGCCAATGGCCGCAATGTCAAAAAGGTGAACCTCGTCAACGACCGCGGTATACATATCTGCAAGTCGATGCTGGCTTGGCTGCGCTACGGCAATGGCGAGACTCCCGAATCGTCGGGAATGAAAGGCGACCACCTTGTCGGCAAATACTATGTGGAGTTCGACAAACATTATAAAGAGGAGATTAAAGAGCTCCAGTCAAAAGGTATGGATGAAGAGCAAGCCAAGAAAGAGGCTCCTCTGATGGTAGAGGCTCAACAGATGCTCAAACGCTGGGAAGAGGGCGACAAGGAGATTCGCGACCTCTGGGAACGGATGAACGGATGGGTCTATGCCGGATTCGACGAGACTTATCGTAAGATGGGTGTATGCTTTGACAAAATATATTATGAGTCGAACACTTATCTACTTGGCAAAGAGTTGGTTCAGAAAGGTCTCGACCTCGGTGTGCTTTACCGCAAGGAGGATGGTTCGGTGTGGTGCGACCTAACCGATGCAGGGCTGGACCAAAAACTGTTGCTGCGTAAAGATGGCACCTCCGTCTATATGACTCAGGACCTCGGCACTGCTCTTCTGCGTCACAACGACTTTGGAGCTGACCAACTCATCTATGTTGTCGGAAACGAGCAGGACTACCATTTCCAAGTGCTGAAAATCATTCTCGGCCGTCTCGGTTACGGGTGGGCCGACAAGGTTTACCACTTGTCGTATGGCATGGTTGAACTGCCCAATGGCAAGATGAAATCGCGCGAAGGTACTGTTGTCGATGCCGACGACTTAATAGAACAGATGGAAAAAACCGCCGAAGAGATGTGTGGCGAACGTGGCAAGAATGACGACATGACGGCCGAAGAGCTTCAGCAACTATATCATATCCTTGCTCTCGGTGCCCTCAAATACTTCATTCTCAAGGTGGACCCCTCGAAAACCATGCTTTTCAATCCCGAAGAGAGCATCGACTTCAACGGCAATACCGGTCCCTTCATCCAATACACTCATGCCCGCATCCGTTCCATTGTTCGCAAGGCAATAGGAGAGAAGGGCTTGGATATCAGTGCCACTGCCAGTGTGACAACCATCAACGATAAGGAACGCGAGGTGATTAAACAACTTCACGATATTACCTCTGTTGTGGAACAGGCGGCCTTGGCATATAGTCCCGCAATGATTGCCAACTACACCTACGACCTTGCTAAAAGTTTCAACAGTTTCTATCAAGACACTCCCATATTGCGCGAGAGCAATCCTGCCAGGATGCTCTTCCTGGTACGCCTCTGCAACGCCGTCTCATTGGCTATCAAGAACATGATGAACATCCTCGGCATTGAAGTACCCGAAAGAATGTAAACACGATTCACAATTCACATGGGACTAAGGACGGTGCAGCCCCGCACATCGTCCCCTCTACGCGAGCCACAGGCTCTTGTACCAATTCACGATTCACAATTCACGATTCACATGGGACTAAGGACGGGGCAGCCCCGCACATCGTCCCCTCTACGCGAGCCACAGGCTCTTGTACCAATTCACAATTCACGATTCACGATTCACGATTAATGTATACCGAAGAGATTAACTTGTCGACGCTGATATGCGACGAGGATGACAAATTGACACTATGGGGGCTGGCGCGTCTGTTTCAAGATGTCGCCGGCAACCATTCCGACTCCCTTGGAGTAGGTTTTGATGGTCTCAAACCAATCAACAAGGCTTGGATTCTTACTCACGTGTATTACAATATTTTACGTCTTCCGACGGCAGGGGAGAGGCTATTGTTACGCACATGGCCCAAGCCTGACAATGGTCTTATAGCACCTAGAGACTACCAATTGGTTGATGCAGAGGGTAATATATGTGCCACAAGTTCTTCAAACTGGGTTATTTTGGACATGACTACGCGCAGAGTGTCACGACTGTATGGTATTATCGAAAAGTTCGAAAAAGAGAACCAGCATGCAACAAAATACACTAAGCTCGAAAAAATAAAGATGCCTGGTGATTTCAAGGAATTAAAACACATTGATGTACCATATTCGTCAATAGACCACACACGACACGTAAACAATGCTGAGTACATCAAATGGATATGCGATTCAATTCCCGAATTATGTGATTCTCGATATGCCAATGATAATGACGCTCGGCGCGAGATTAGTGAATTAGAAATCAACTATCTGAAAGAAACCAAATTCGGCGACCAGAATGTTTCTATTCATGAAAACCGCATATCCAACAACGAATGCTATTTTCAAATACTAAATTCTCACGGCATCTCCGTCAACGCAAAAGTGAATTTGTCTCACAGAGTCTAATAGCGTCTCATGGTGTCTTACAAACATCCATAATTATTCTGAATTTCCATTATGTTAAGTAGAGGGTGATATTTTCGCACTTTTCGTTATTTTCGAACCTTTTCGCATTAATATTATTTTTCCAAACTGACTATACAAAGAAAGGGAGTTATTAATATAACTCCCTTTTTTAATCATTTTTCGAACTATTTCGAATTACATGATATTTCGAATTATGAGTATTATGTGGCGGATTATTTGATAGATGCACCAGCTTCGATGCTCTGTATGCGAGCCTGGATAGGTTTCGACTCATTGTACATCTCAAGGGTGACGTAGCAAGAGTTGAGAGCGCGGAGGCAAGCGTGGAGGTTGGGACGCATCTGTGCCTGAGTGGCCTCATCCTGAGCGTCGACGAAAGCGATGGCAGCCACCAGGTAAGGAATGGTCTTGCGGAGATATTCGTCACGTTCCTCGGTAAGCTTGTTCATGATAGCCTGATTCTCATCTGAGAAATCACCAGCCTCAATCATCTTGTTGATGGCGGCATTCTTGTCGGAAGCACGGTTGACCATCATCGAACCCATGCCGTAGTTGGCTTCGAACTGGTTGGGAACCAGAGCTGAAGACTCGTTGTATTTAGCCTCTGCTGTCTGGATGTCACCACCCTGCTCGTAGATGCTGGCAGCAGCGCAGAGCATTTTTGCATAGGTAGCGTTGCCAAGGGCTTTGCTCTCTTCTAGCGACTTGTTGGCAAGGTCGAAAGCTTTGTTGTTGTTGCCCGTCCAGATGTAGGCCTGAGCCAAAAGGATGTTGGCATTGGGATCCTCGGGCATAACCTTGGTGTAGCGTTCAGCAGTCTTGATAACATTGGTGGTGTCGCCAAGTTCCTTGTAAAGGCTGTACATAACCTGATATACATGAGGCATTTTGGGTTTGAACTCGTCTTTCACTTTCGATTTGCGGACGAGAGGACCGTAATATTTCTTTATGCCATCATTGTCTTTGAGCATCTGGCAGCAGTAACCTGCGATATACATGGACTCGTTTGCGAGCTCAGCGTCTCCAGAGCTGTTGAAAATCTTGATAGCCTTGTCGCTATATTCAAGAGCATCTTTGTAGTTGCCGCTGTTGAACAGAGGAATACTCTTTTCGTAGTAGTCGGCACCGATTTTGCTGAAGATATACTTGAGGTCGTAGTCACCGGCCTTGTCGAGTTCCTTGCAACGGAGAGCAGCCTCGTAGGCTTTGCGGCTCCATTCGGGGTCAAGGTCTTTGTATTTTTTGTACTTGGAATTGGGATCGGTGGCGGCATCGCCAATCATGCTGTAGATAAGACCGGCATAGTACCATGTTTTGGCGTCGTCCTTGGTGGTTTCATGTTCGCAGGCCTTGTCGATAGCGGCTTTGGCCTTGTTCAGATACCCTCTTTTAAGGTCTGACATAGCGCTTTGAACCTGAAGGGTTTGTGCATTCAGAGCGAAGCCGAGTGCGAGGAGCGCTGAAAACAATGCAATTTTTTTCATTTATAATATGTTTTTTAGGGGTTTTGTTTACCGTTATTTTTTGTTTAGTCTGCCGTGTATGGCAATTATTTATTGTTTAAGATTATTTAATACTTCTGTTATTGCTCGTCAGTATCAATGTCTGTAGTGTTTTCCGAAGCATCATTGTCTACTGCAGGCTGTTCGTTGACGTTCTCGTCGGGGTTTACAGCACCGTCGGCTGAGTTGTCCTCTGTGGATGCGTCTTCAACTTCTGGCTCAGCATCTACTTTTGTTATAGAGGCTATTGAATCCTTGCCTCGCAGGTTGATGAGTTTGACGCCCTGTGTGTTGCGTCCCATCACACGGAGGTCGGCAACATGCATGCGGATTGTGATGCCCGAGCGGTTGATAATCATAAGGTCTTCATCGTTAGTGACGTTGGTGAGAGCTATTATACCACCGGTCTTGTCGGTGACCTTTAGGGTCATGACGCCCTTGCCGCCGCGGTGTGTCGGACGGTAACCCTGGTTCTTTTCAGGGTCATACTTCAGCTGCGAGCGTTTGCCGTAGCCGTTCTCGCTGACGACGAGTATGTCTTCGTTGTCGTCGTTGGTGCTGAGCATTCCAATCACATAGTCATCCTGAGGTTCAAGGCTGATACCCTTGACACCTGATGCTCCACGGCTCATCGGACGGAACTCGTCCTCGTTGCAGCGAACCACCTTACCTTGGCGCGAGGCTATAAGGAGTTGGCTCTTGCCGTCGGTGAGGCGGGCAGTGAGGAGCTCGTCGCCGTCGCGGACACCCACAGCTATGATGCCATTGGTACGTGGACGCGAGTAGGCTTCGAGGCTGGTCTTCTTGATGATACCATTCTTGGTACAGAGAACAATGTAGTGATTGTTGATGTAATCCTCATCTCTCAGATTCAAGACGTTGAGGTAAGCCTTAACCTTGTCGTCGGGCTCAATGTTGATTAGGTTGAGGATGGCACGACCCTTCGAGTCCTTGCCGCCCTCGGGAATCTCGAAAGCACGCTTCCAGTAGCAGCGGCCCTTCTCGGTAAAGAAGAGGATATAGTTATGGTTTGTAGCCATAAAGATATGCTCCACAAAGTCTTCGCTGCGGACAGAGCTGCCTTTAGAGCCCACGCCACCCCTACTCTGTGCACGGTATTCGTTGAGCAGGGTACGTTTGACGTAGCCCATGTGGGAGATGGTGATGACCACCTTGTCGTCGGCAATCATATCCTCGACGCTAAAGTTCGAGGCATCGAACTCGATACGGGTACGGCGGTCGTCGCCGTACTTGTCGCGTATTTCGATGATTTCGTTCTTGATGACTCCCATGAGTTCGTCATGGTTGGAAAGAATCACTTTGCAACGCTCGATGAATGCCATTTTCTCGTCATATTCAGCCTGCAACTCGAGGCGGTTTTGCCGTGTAAGCTGTCCCAGTCGCATGGCGATAATGGCGCGAGCCTGTATGTCGGTGAAGCCCCAAGTGTCCATCATGCTTTGACGGGCCTCCTCCTGGGTCTCGGAGCGGCGGATAAGGGCGATAACCTCATCGAGGATATCGATGACCTTGAGCAAACCTTGAAGGATATGGGCACGCTTCTCAGCCTCCGACATCTCGAATTTTGTGCGGCGGGTGACAACATCCTCACGGTGCTCCACAAAGCAGCGGATAAGGTCTTTAAGGTTAAGCAGCTGCGGACGTCCTTTGACCAGAGCGATGTTGTTGACTGGGAAAGATGTCTGAAGTTCAGAAAGTTGGAAAAGCTTGTTGAGTACAATATTGGGTACCACGTCGTGGCGTAGATAGTATACCACGCGGTAGCCATCCTTATCAGACTCGTCGCGAATGTCGGTAATGCCCACAATCTTGCCATCCTTAACCAACTGAGCCTGGCGTTTGATCATTTCGGCCTTGTTGACATTATAAGGTATGGTGTGGGCCACAATCATGTTGCGTCCTTTGGAGTCGGTCTCGATAGAGGTCTCGGAGCGGATGATGATAGAGCCACGTCCTGTAGTAAAAGCCTCTCTTACACCGTTGTAGCCATAAATAATACCGCCACCAGGGAAGTCGGGAGCGGTGACATACTTCATAAGTTCCTCGATGGTGATGTCGTTGTTATCGATGTAAGCGATGCAGCCATTCATCACCTCGCGGAGGTTGTGGGTCGGCATATTGGTTGCCATACCAACAGCGATACCGTTCGAACCATTGACTAGCAGGTTAGGAATCTTGGTGGGCAGCACGGTAGGTTCCATGCGGTCGTTGTTGTAGGTAGGCATCATGTCGACGGTCTCCTTGTCAATATCGGCAAGAAGCTCGTTGGAAATCTGCATCATACGAGCCTCGGTGTAACGCATTGCTGCTGCGCCGTCGCCGTCGATAGAGCCAAAGTTACCCTGGCCGTCAACCAGCCGGTAGCGCATAGCCCAAGGCTGGGCGAGGCGTACCATTGCACCGTAGACCGAGCTGTCGCCATGGGGGTGGTACTTACCAAGCACCTCTCCGACAACGGTAGCCGATTTCTTGAAAGGAGTGTTGTAGTAAAGACCCATGTCGTTCATAGCGTAAAGTATACGACGGTTGACGGGTTTCATGCCGTCGCGAACGTCGGGAAGTGCACGTGAGACGATGACCGACATGGCATAATCGATATAGGCCGATTTCATTTCGGTTTCTATGTCGACTTGAGTGATTTTTTCGTTATCTGATACCATTAATCTATTATTTATCCTATTCTATTACCGCCTGTTAAGCCAACAAGCCAACAAGCATACAAAAGGCAAAAGTACAAAAAATATTTGTTCCATACATTTATTTTTTTAACTTTTTATCCTCCCCTACCATCCCCTACCCGACCTCCGAAAATCCAAAAAACCGAAAATCCAAAATACCTATTCACATGCTGCTGTTGAAAATAAGTTTTGGAACGTTTTTTGCATGTAACGTTAATATGGTAATTTTGTAGCCAGTTCAAAAAAATGACACTTTGTTTTATTCACCATATAACATCTTTGATAATTAAGTAATTATCGCCCTATTTCATGGACGCAAAGCTCAGCAAAAACAGCAAAAAAATTGTCACCTATAGCCGTGACGAAGCCATCAGGCTCAAAAACGGACATATAGGCGTTGAACATCTTTTCCTTGGCATACTGCGCGAACCCTCTTGTTCCGCCTACCGCCGCCTACAAAGCATTGGCATTGACCTTGTAGCGCTTAAAGGCCGCATCGAGTCGGCCATCGGTCGCCAGCAATCTGACATCTCCTACCAAGAGGACAGCCAGCTGCCTATGCTCAAGCAGACCGAGAAAGTGCTTCGCCTCGCCTTTTTGGAGTCAACAAAACTTAAAGAACCCGAAATCCGCACCGAACACATTGTCCTTGCCATCCTTATGGAGAGCGAGAATGTGGCCGCACGTCTACTTGAGCGTGAAGGAGTCACCTACAACAAATATTTCGACCTCCTGAAACGCGAACGTCCCAACGACGACAAGACTGACAAGATGTCAGAGCCCTACAACCCGCAACTCAATCTCGGCGACGATGAGGATGACGACGACTACCCCTATGCCAACCCCGACAAAGCGGAGAACGGAGAACGGAGAACGGAGAACGGGAAGACACCAGCGTTGGAGAACTTCGGTCGCGACCTGACAAAGGCTGCGGAGGAGGGTCGCCTCGACCCCATAGTGGGACGTACAAAGGAGTTGGAACGCATAGCGCAAATCCTTAGCCGCAGGAAAAAGAACAACCCCGTGCTTATTGGCGAACCAGGCGTGGGCAAATCGGCCATAGCCGAGGGTCTTGCCCAGCGCATCGTCGACGGCCGTGTGCCTCGCACACTCTACCACAAGCGGGTCATTTCGCTGGATTTGGCCTCGCTCGTGGCCGGCACCAAATACCGCGGACAATTCGAGGAACGCATGAAAGCCATCCTCAACGAATTGGAAAACAACCATAACATTATTCTGTTCATAGACGAGATTCACACCATCGTCGGTGCTGGTAGTGCCTCAGGCTCGCTCGATGCCTCCAACATGTTCAAGCCTGCGCTGGCTCGCGGCGAGATTCAATGCATCGGTGCCACAACGCTTGACGAATACCGCCAATACATAGAAAAGGATGGCGCACTGGAACGCCGTTTCCAGAAGGTGCTTGTCGAGGCTTCCACCAAAGAGGAGACCCTTGAGATCCTCCAAAACATACGCGACAAGTATGAAGACCATCACATGGTGCAGTATACCGACGAAGCTCTCAAGGCATGCATAGACCTCACGGAACGCTACGTCAGCGACCGTCTTTTGCCCGACAAGGCTATCGACGCACTGGACGAGGCTGGAGCCCGTGTACGCATCGCCAATGTGCGTGTCCCACAAGAGATTATCGACATGGAACAGCGCATCGCCGAAGTCAACAAACAAAAGAAAGAGGTGTTGGCTCAGAAAAGCTACAACGAGGCGGCAGCCCTGCGCGACCAAGAGCGTGAACTCACCGCCGAACTCGAGGAGATGCGCCACCGCTTCGATGCCGAGCAGCGTGCCGACCGCGTGCAGGTCACCGAAAACGACGTCGCCGAGGTGGTGGCAATGATGACCGGCGTGCCGGTGCAGCGCATCGCCCAGAATGAAGGTACACGCCTGCTCAGGATGGAGGACGAGCTGCAAGGGTCTGTCATCGGTCAAGACGAGGCCATTCGCAAGATTTGCAAGGCCATTCGCCGCAACCGCGCCGGACTCAAAGACCCCAACAAGCCCATTGGAACATTCATCTTCCTCGGCCCCACCGGCGTCGGCAAGACCTACCTCACCAAGGTGCTGGCCAAATACCTTTTCGACAGCGAGGCCTCGATGATACGTATCGACATGAGCGAATATATGGAGAAGTTCGCCGTCTCGCGCCTCATCGGCGCGCCTCCAGGATATGTGGGTTACGAGGAGGGCGGCCAGCTGACGGAAAAGGTTCGCCGCAAACCCTACTCCATCATCCTGTTAGACGAAATTGAGAAGGCACACCCCGACGTGTTCAACGTGCTGCTTCAGGTTCTCGACGACGGACAACTCACCGACGGTCTGGGTCGCAAGGTCGACTTCAAGAACACCATCATCATCATGACCTCCAACATCGGCAGCCGTCAACTCAAGGACTTTGGCACCGGCGTGGGATTCAACACGGCAGCTCGCCAAGCCGAGCAAGCCGAGATGGAACGTGACGTCATAGAGAAAGCCCTGAAGAAAAGCTTTGCCCCCGAATTTCTGAACCGTATCGATGACATCATCTATTTCAACAGCTTGTGCCGCGAGGACATCCATCGCATCATCGACATCGAGTTGCGTAGCCTTTTCAAACGGGTGCGCGGTATGGGCTTTGGCATCAGCATCGACGAGAAAGCCAAGGACTTCTTGGTACGCAAAGGCTGGGATTCGCAGTATGGCGCGCGTCCGCTGAAGCGTTCAATCCAGCGCTATATCGAGGATGACTTGGCAGAAGAAATCATCAAAGCCGACATATTGACTGGCGACACCATCAACATCACCACGGAGACAAAGGCCGACAATGAGGACCTCTCCCCTACCCTCGACCACGAAAAAATTGTATTCCAAATTGAGAAAGGCGAGGCATCGCTGAAGCTCAGCGAGGAGATAAGTCAAACCATCGAAGAAGAGGTGACAGTTTGACAATCAAAAGAGTAATCCCAAAGGCGGCACCGGCCGCCTTTTTTTATCCTCTTTTTTTGGAAGCAAACATTACTGTTTCATATTTATTATGTATATTTGCAGTTCGTATTATAACATAGTAAGATGAAAAGAATAGTGTTTTTCCTGTTTGCTTTCAGCACTTTATTTGCTGTGGCACAAAACAAGAGCACAATCGAAACACGTGCTTTGATGCAGTCGTATAGCAAGGCTAAAAGCGTAGACAAAATGTCAAAAAAACTCTTAGACCGCTATCCCATACGCTATGACAAGAACGGCAACGCCATCATTGGTGTCACCGCCAAAGTGACCCCCGGGTTCGACGCTGCCGCCCTCGGGCAGTATGGCATCAAGGTCACTTCCCGCGTAGCTTCTATCGTTGCCATGCAGGTGCCTCTTGCACAGCTCTCTGTGCTTGGCACTGCTGCCGGCATAGAGACCTACAGCGTGGCACACCGCGTGGCACCCATGATGGACCGCGCCAAGGTCGACACACGCACCGACAGCGTTCATGCCGGACTGGGGCTTCCAATGCCTTTCAACGGCGAGGGAGTGCTGATTGGCATCACCGACTGGGGTTTTGACTACACCCACCCCAATATCAACCGCAAAAACAACCCCCGCATCGAGAGAGCATGGGACCACTTCAAACTGTCGGGACCGGCACCAGAGGGGTTCAACTATGGAACCGAATATAAAACCGCTACCGAAATCATGAACGCCAAAGGCGACACGTCGAACCTTTACGGTTATGGCACCCACGGCACCCATGTCGCCGGCATCTGCGGTGGCTTGGGCACCGCAGACGGTCATGCCGTGGGTCAGGCTCCTGGTGTACACTACCTGTTGGGCAGTTGGTATCTTGACGAACCTTCGTGGCTCGACCAGGTCAGTTGGATGTACCGTGCCGCCAAGGAGGCTGGTAAACGACTGGTTATCAACAGTAGCTGGGGAATGTACACTTTCAGCAACCTCGACGGCACGTCGCTCTTGAGCCAAGCCATCAATTCCTATTCCGACTCAGGCATTGTCTTTGTGACAAGTGCCGGCAACAATGGCGACGCCAAATTCCATCTTCGCCACATTTTTGGCAACGACGACACATTGAGATCGATAGCCAGCTATTTTTCGAGCGGCGTCGGCCAGGGGCTCATCTACTGGGGCGAACCGTCGTGCGGCAGTACATGCAGCAACCAGTTCTCGGCAGCTTTTGCCCTGAAAAACAACATTACAGGCAACATTTCCTACTCACCGTTCTACAGCACTGCGAACGAGATAGCTTTTCTCGACAGCACCATTGTCACCAAAGATGGCGACACTATAGGCTACGACATCATGGTGGAGCAGGCCAACCCCAACGATGGCCGTCCGCATGTGCTACTGAATGTGTCGCGCAGCAACAAATACACAATCTTAATGCTCTGCACCGCCGACTCGGGAGTGATGGTCAATGTGTGGAATGTGGGCATGGTTACGAACCATGCCGGCAATACAGGCAACGATTTTGTCGGCGAACAGAATCTGAATTGCATCGCCGGCGACTATTATTATGGTATCGGCGAGCCTGCCTGTGCCGAGAAAACCATCTCGGTGGCAGCCCACTCGGCCGACTACTATTACAATGACACCTACATGTATGGCAACATAGCCTACTTCTCGAGTTATGGCCCAACGCTGGATGGCCGCAACAAGCCAGAGATTTCGGCGCCAGGCTACGACGTCATTTCCTCCATCTCCTCGTGGACCAATACCAGTTCTTATCAGGCGTCGCTATCCTCCTTCTCGGGCGGCCGCAATTATATTTGGGCATCGTTGAGCGGCACCTCGATGTCGTCGCCCAACGTTTCTGGCATCGTGGCACTCATGCTGCAGGCCAATCCAGGACTGACGGTAGAGCAGATACGTGACATTATTTTCAGCACCGCCCGCAACGATATGTACACCGGTCCTCTACAGGAATTGGACAGCATCAGTCCTAGATGGGGACATGGCAAAATCGATGCCCTGAAGGCTGTCGGCGCTGCCTATGACCTGCTTTCCATCGAAGAGGCTGCCAAGATACGCCCCAACCTGGTGGTCTATCCCTCGCCTGCCAACAACAATGTCACCGTCTTGACAGGCAGCAACGCCTTGCAACAGGCCGAAATCTACTCTATCGACGGTCGCCGCATGATGCAGTTCCAGGTCAATGGTGAGAGCACTGTCGACATTAGTTCTTTGTCCAAAGGCATATATTTCATGCATGTGCAGGACCGTGCCGGCATCAGAACAGCGAAATTCGTAAAGATGTAAAAATCTCCGAAAATCCGATAATCCGATAATCCGAATCTCCGAATCTCCGAAAATCCGAAAATCCGAAAATCCGAATCTCCGAATCTCCGAATCTCCGAATCTCCGAAAATCCGAATCTCCGAAAATCCAATAATCCGATAATCCGAATCTCCGAATCTCCGAATCAATGCTCAAGGCGTTACAGCATAACACCCTATTGCAGATTGTATTTATTCTGATAGCCGTGGTTGCACTATGGCTAAGGGCTTTCGTGTCGCCGGATGGCATGGAGGCCGAACAGTACTTCTCGCCCATTTATGGCCTGCTGCACAGACTGCTCATCGGAGTGCCTCGACTGGCGTTGGCAATAGGTCTGCTGCTGATGCTTGCCGAAGGTATATGGTTCAACGTCATTCTCTCTAACAATAAATTAACCAAGGTTAATTGGTTGATGCCAGCATTGATGTTTGTCCTGGCCATGAGTTGGAGTGGCGGTCGGCAGAGCCTCACCCCCATGCTGTTGGCTTGGCTACCACTGATAGCCGGAACGAGCCAACTGCTCTCAACGGGCAACACCAACCTTGAAGTGGACAGAATCTTCAACGCCGCATTCCTTGTTGGCGTAGCAGCACTGTGCTATCTCCCTATCGCCACTTATGTTGTGCCTTTTCTTTTCCTGTTTGTAACCTACAAGTCATACAAATGGCGCGACATTATTGTTGCAATCATGGGATTATCAGCTCCCATCTTCCTGCTGTTGGTATACGCATTCCTCACCGACAAGCTGGAGTACTACTGGATTCTTATCCGCCACGATATCATAGATATAAAGATAACGTTCGACACCAGTAACGTTGTAGCTACCGTTGCCAATGTCATATTCCTTCTGTTGTTGTTGTGGGGCTTCTTTTCACAGCTTGCAACAATCAAGGACAACACTATACAACAAAGAATAAACACCATCATCCTCCTTCTGCCTTTTGTGGCAACCCTACTGATGCTGCTTTACGACAAAATCTTTATCGTCAACACGCAGTATGCAGCACTACCCTTCGCTCTAATTGCATCCAACCTGATTGCGACCGATCGCAAAAAGGGATGGATAAATGAAGTCGCTTTTGCACTGCTTTTTCTCACCCCGATCATACTCCAAACCCATTGCTTCTTCCATATCTAAATAAAGAACTTGTCGAAGCCGGATGCGACGAAGCCGGACGCGGTTGTCTGGCGGGTCCGGTTTATGCCGCTGCCGTCGTGTTGCCCCACGACTACAGCAACCCTCTGCTCAACGACTCCAAAAAGCTCTCTGCCAGACAACGCTACATGTTGCGTGAAGAGATAGAACGCGACGCCACAGCATGGGCTGTTGCATACTGCGACAACCAGGAAATAGATCATCTTAACATACTACGTGCCTCTTTTCATGCCATGAATCTTGCAGTATCCAGACTGACCATACATCCGCAATTCCTTCTCATCGACGGCAACAGGTTCATCAATGAGAGTGACCTGCCCTACCAATGCGTCGTCAAGGGCGACGGCAAATACCAAGCAATTGCAGCGGCATCGATATTGGCGAAGACCTACCGCGACGACTACATGGAAGAGCAACACCAAAAATACCCTCACTATGGCTGGGACAGCAACAAGGGCTACCCCACCAGCCAGCATTATCGAGCAATCCTCGACCATGGCATCACTCCCTTACATAGAAAATCTTTTACACTCTATCAACAGCAAGAACTGAAATTTAGTTGATTACATTGTTCACTAATCACCAACCACTGATTAATGTTAGAATTCATCAAAGAGAAATATCAGCAAAAACTACTGCGCAAGCTTCTTAGAGGTGGACGAGACAAACGTATCGAAAACTGGGAAAGCATTAAAAGCATAGGTCTCATTTTCGTTGTAGGAAACGAGGGCTATTGGGACCTCATCAACCGCTTCATCAAAGCCCAGCAGAAACAGGGCAAAAAGATACACCTCATCGGACTGCATCCAAAAGACTACCATATTGACTACATTTTCACCCATACCGATACCATTATCTGCAACGCAAAGGACGACTTCACCTTTTTCGGCACGCCCAAAACAGGACTCGTCGAACAGTTCACCGATTATCATTTAGACCTTCTCATCGACGCCACAGAACAACCCTGCTACTTCGGCAAATACATCACAGCGAGAACCAATGCCGACCTGAAAGTGGGCTACACCAACAGCGAAGCCGACAACGAAGGCTCTATGGACATGTACGACCTCACTATAAAGGGCAACAACACAATCGACTTTAAAGACTATATAGAACAAGTTGTTAAATATCTGACAATGATAAAGAAATAATGAAAAAGATTTTATTCAATGGAACAGGTGTAGCGCTGATTACCCCATTCCGCAAACAAGAGACCATAGATTTCAGCAAACTGGAGGAACTCATCGACCACATCATCAACTCTGGTGTCGACTATATTGTTGCGCTAGGCACCACCAGTGAGGCTGCCACTATGACCGACAGCGAGAAGACCGCCTTGTTGCAGTTTATCGTCGAGACTGTCGGTGGCAGAGTTCCCATAGTCTTGGGACTGGGCGGCAACAACACCCGTGCCGTATGCGACAGCATAAGCACCACCAATTTCGATGGCATCAGTGGTCTCCTTTCGGTGGCTCCCTACTACAACAAGCCACAGCAACGCGGCCTATACGAGCATTTCAAGTCGATAGCCGACGTGTCGCCCGTCCCAGTGCTGCTTTACAACGTGCCAGGACGCACCTCGTGCAACATAGCTGCCGATACCGTACTGCAGCTCGCCAACGACTGCCCCAACATCGCCGGCATCAAGGAGGCTTCGGGTAATATGCAACAGATCATGGAACTATTGCGCAACAAGCCAGCCAGCTTCAAGGTCATCTCGGGCGACGATGCGCTGACCCTTCCCATGATTGCGTTGGGCGCTTCGGGAGTCATCTCGGTGATTGCCAATGCATATCCACGCGAGATGTCAGACATGGTACGCTTCGCCATGAAAGGCGACCTCAAGAAGGCGTTGCCAATCCATTACAAGCTGTTGCCCGTCATCAACGCCATCTTTGAGGAGGGCAACCCCAGCGGTGTCAAGGCCCTGCTCGAGATACAGGACCGCATCACAAACCAGTTGCGCCTACCCCTCTGCAAAGTGTCGAAAACACTCTACAACAAGCTAAAAGAATACTCATGTCAACTCTCAACGACAATTTCCTCACAGCCTACAAAAGACTGACAGACTCTTTTGTACCCCTTGTGGGTGAGGTCAACGGCTACGTGCAGAGCACTAACGGCAAACAGCTGCGTCCGCAGCTGACCATGCTTTCTGCATGCTGCTGTGGATTGCCTTCCGACATCGATGCCGACCATCCTCTTTTCGCCATCACCGCTGCTATCGAGATTCTGCATTCCAGCACACTGATACACGACGACGTGGTAGACAACTCAGACACCCGTCGTGGAAAGCCGTCGATCAGAAGCCTGTATGGCAACAAAGTGGCTGTACTTATGGGCGACTACTATCTGGCCAAGGTTATGCAGACCTTGAACAAGGTGGACAACAAAGAGATTACTGCCATTGTCAGCGAAGCAGTCATAAAGATGAGCGAAGGCGAACTCCTTCAGCAACAGCAGAATGGCATCTACATGGAAGAGAGCGACATATACATGACCATCATCGAGCATAAGACAGCCTCCTTCATGTCGGCCTGTTGTCAAATAGGCTCGACGTTGGCCACCGACGATGCCATGCTACGCAATCAAGCGCGCCTATATGGCCTCAATATAGGCATCGCGTTCCAGATACGTGATGACATTCTCGACTATATGCCTGAATCCGTAACCGGTAAGCCACAAGGCAACGACTTGCGTGAGGGCAAATGCACCCTGCCTTTAATCTATGCACTAAAAAACCGTAACAATAAAGAAAAAATTCTTGCGTTATTAAAGGAAAAGCCCCTTTCTGATACTAATCTGCATACGGTCATTGACACAGTGTCGCAAGGCGGCTATCTCAACCAAGCCGCCAACACCCTCACCCTCTACATCGACCGCGCCCGCAAAGCCCTCGAAGCCCTTCCCCACAACAGCTACCGCGACTCTCTTTACGACATAACCGACAAACTAAAACCAATCATCAGATAATCCAATCATCAGATAATCCAATCTTCCGAAAATCCAATCATCCGAAAATCCAATCATCCGAAAATCCAATCATCCGAAAATCCAATCATCCAATAATCCATTCACGATTCACAATTCACGAAAAAAAACAAACATAAAAAACCATGAAAAAAATAATCTTCACCTTAGCCCTCACCTTGATGGGCGTTGTTGCTATGGCACAGAATGCCAAGCTCCCCGAGAATATAAGCCTTAAAACCCTCGACGGCAAAACGGTACAGTCGTCCGAAATCAAGAACGACGGAAAGCCCATCATCATCAGTTTCTGGGCCACCTGGTGCAAGCCCTGCAACAATGAGCTGGATGCCATCAAAGAGGTTTACGAGGAATGGCAGAATGAAACCGGCGTCAAGCTCGTCGCCATCTCTATCGACGATACCCGCTCGGCCGCCCGTGTCAAACCTTGGGTCGACGGCAAAGACTGGCCATACGAAGTCTATCTGGACCAGAACAAAGACCTTGCCCGCGCAATGAACGTGGGCGCCGACGTCCCCTTCTCATTCATCGTGGATGGCAACGGCGAGATTGTGTGGCAACATAAAGGCTATCAGCCTGGTGCCGAGGAAGAACTCATAGAACAGGTAAGGTCGTTTATCAACAAATAAACCATCAACACATCAACAATGAAGCGCAGATTTATTTGTTTAACTGCCCTGCTTGCCGTATGCTCTATGTCGGCAATGGCCCAGGGCATTATGGGCGGACATGTCACTGGCAGCATCCAGCTCGACGGGCAGATTTCGCACCGCGACACCATCATCGGTTCTCAAGACGTACCACAGAAACTTCTCTCCAACGCACGTGCCGACATACTGTATACCAACGGCAACTTCAGTGCCGGACTCCGCTATGAGGCCTATCTGGGTCCCATGCTCGGTTTCCGTCCCGACTACGAAGGACAGGGTATTGCCAACTATTTCGTCAGCTACAAGAAAGAGAATTTCGCCATCACTGCCGGCCACTTTTACGAGCAGTTCGGCAACGGCATGTCGCTCCGCGCCTACGAGGACCGCTACCTGGGCATCGACAACGCCCTTCGCGGATTTAATGTAATGTACAGCCCTTTAAGTGGCGTCATCCTGAAGGGAGTCATCGGCAGGCAACGTTATTTCTGGCTGGAGTCGAAAAACATTGTACGTGGCTTGGATGCCGAGTTGAGCTTCAACGACATAGTCAAGTCCTGGGCCGATGCCAAGACAAGGCTCACCATCGGCGGCTCGTTTGTGAGCAAATACGAGAGTGCCGTCAATGACTGGATTCCAGCCAACGTCAATGGATATAAGGTCAATCTGCCAGAGAATGTGGCCACCGCTGCTGTCCGTATGGACCTCGCTCACGGCGGCTTCGGACTCAAGGCCGAATACGCACACAAGAGCCAGGACCCCAACGACCTCAACAACTATATCTTCCGCGAGGGTAACGTGTTGTGGATGAGTGCAAGTTATTCGCAACGAGGCATGAGTGCCAACATTCAGGCCAAGAGAGTGGACAATATGGGCTTCCGCTCGTCGCGCACCGAGCCCTACACTGAGATGCTCTTCATCAACTACATACCAGCCATCTCCAAGCAGCACACCTACTCGTTCCTCTCCATGTACCCCTACGCAACTCAGAGCATGGGCGAAATGGGACTGCAGGGCGATTTCATGTATAAGTTCAAGAAAGAGACTCTCCTTGGCGGCAAGTATGGCACCGACATCCATATCAATGCTTCGCTCATCACCGGACTCGACACCGTCGATGCCGGCGGTCGCGGCACCGATGGCTACACCTCCTCATTCTTTGGCACTGGCGACACCTACTATGGCGACCTCAGTGTCGAAGTGGCTAAGAAACTCAGCAGTTCGGTCAAATTTGCAGCCACCTATGGTTACGTGGTTTTCAACCCCATCACTGAGGGACACGCTGGCGACAACCATCACAACCACGTTGTCGTGGCCGACCTGACATGGAAAATGAACAAAAAGAATAGCATACGTTTTGAAGCCGAATGGATGGGCAGCGACAGCAAATACGATGAGAGTATCGATGACAAGCGCGCCGGCGACTGGATTATGGGACTTGTAGAGTACAACTTCGCACCCTCATGGTTCGTCTCTGTCAGCGACCAATATGCCTACAACGACGGCATCGGTAACTACTACAACCTGTCGGTTGGCTACACCAAGGGAGCCACACGCCTGCAGCTTGGCTATGGCAAACAACGCGAGGGCATTATCTGCATCGGTGGTGTCTGCCGCAACGTCCCCGCCAGCAACGGACTCACCTTCAGCCTAACAACCTCCTTTTAAATGAGGAATGGTGAATTGTGAATGGTGAATTGTGAATTGACAAATGTATTATATAAAAATAACAACAAATGAAGAAAACAGTATTATCCCTCTTGACCCTTGTCGCCCTTCTTTTTACAGCATGCGACAAGATAGAGGAAGATCAGTATATCATCTATTCCGGTGCTTCAGGAGAATGGGTCGACGGCAATGGTGTCTCCGACCATACCCAGCGCGCCCTCATAGAGAAATACACCGGCGTGCGATGCCTTAACTGCCCCACCGCCGAAGACGCCATCAATGCTGCCGTCGCGCAGTATGGTGGCAAACTTCTGGCAGTAGCCATCCACGACTCAAGCACCTTCACCCGTCCCTACCCCAACAACCCCGACCTGAGAACTGCAACGGGCAACACCTGGAGCAAATTCTTCGGGGTCTTCGATGCTGGCCAATATCCAGTGGCTTTGGTAAACCGCACGCCAGGAGCCAGCGGATGGGACCTTTTCAACCCCATCAGTGGCATCAACAGCTATGTCGACCCAATTGTCAACAGCGAGGCAACGATAGCCATCGAGGTCTCAGCCACCGAGGCAGAAGGATTGATTTCCACAACAGTCAATCTCGAATTCCTAGAGAATGTTGGCGACAATCTGAACCTCACACTCTTTATCATAGAAGACAACATCAACGCCACTCAGCTGATGCCTGATAGCGAAAAGAATGAGAGCTACATACACAACCACCTGTTCCGTGAAGTAATCACCGACGTCTGGGGTACTCAGATAGATTGTACCGGAGCCAAAGGGGAGAAAAAAATGACGACAATTGACTACCAAGTCGCTAACAGCGAATGGATTATTGCCAACTGCCACATCGTCGCCTTTGTCTCCAACCGCGACACCCGTCAGATTGTCAACGTTGCCGAATGTGATATCAACTAGGTGATGAACAAGAAAATACTGCAGCTGGCCCTACCCAACATTATCACCAATATCACCGTGCCGCTATTAGGCATGGTCGATACTGCCATTGTGGGCCGGCTCAGTGAGTCCCACATCGGTGCCATAGCCATAGGCACACAGATTTTCAACCTCATCTACTGGAACTTCGGCTTCTTGCGTATGGGCACCAGTGGATTTACTGCACAAGCATACGGAGCGCGCCGCCTCGACGAGGCGGTGCGCGTTTTTATCCGTGCCTTTGTCATTGCCCTTGCCATTGCAGCCATCCTCATCGTGTTGCAATACCCTATTGCGCTGCTCTCTAAGCTCATCTTCAACGCCAGCCCTACGGTATTAACACTGGCACTCTCCTATTTCTTCATCCGCATCTGGGCAGCACCTGCCACCCTCGGCCTCTATGCCGTGAAAGGCTGGTTCATTGGCATGCAGAACTCCCGCCTACCCATGTGGATTGCCATTTTCATCAACTGCATAAACATCCTCTGCAGCCTGCTCTTCGTTCTTGTCTTCCACTGGGACATCCGCGGTGTCGCCTTGGGCACAGTCATTGCACAGTACAGCGGACTCGCCGTAGGTCTGTTTTTTGTCGTCACACGCTACGGCAAGATTTTCCGTCGTTTCTTCAAAACCCAATCATCCGAAAATCCGAAAATCCGAAAATCCGAAAATCCGAAAATCCGAAAATCCGATCATCCGACCTTGTGGCGCGACATACTCCGTTGGGAGAGCATGAAGCATTTCTTCCGCGTCAATGGTGACATTTTCCTGCGTACCGTTTGTCTCGCAGCAGTCTTCACCTTCATCACCTCCGAATCGGGACGCATCAGTGACCAGATTCTTGCCGTCGACGCGCTCCTGATGCAGTTCTTCATGCTTTTCAGCTACATCATGGACGGCTTCGCCTACGCCGGCGAATCGCTCGTGGGCAAATACATTGGTGCCCATGACCGACGCAGCCTCGTCAGTTCCGTGCGCCATCTCCTCGGATGGGGTTTGGCGCTCACTCTCCTTTTCACAGCAAGCTATGCCCTCTTCGGCGTCGACATACTACGCATCTTCAGCGACAAACCAGACATCATCAACGCTTCCCGCCCCTTCCTGTTCTGGACGCTCATCATACCCGTCTGTGGCTTTGCGGCATTCCTCTTCGACGGCATCTTCGTAGGAGCCACAGCATCCAGAGCCATGCGCAACACCATGTTCATCTCCACCGCCGCCTTTTTCGTGCTGTACTATATACTGCTCAATCTTCCATTAAACATATCAACATCAAGCATATCATCATATCAACAAAACAACATTCTCTGGTTCTCATTCATGGTCTACCTTGCCGCTCGAGGCATATCACAAGCCATTTTGCTCAACAAATCCGTTTATAACAAAACATCACAATGAAAAAGATCATTTTTGCCTTCTTGATTTTCTGTTTTCAATTATCCATCATCACTGATGCCAACGCCGCGCCTGTCCGCAACATGCCTGTCAAACGTCTGCAGCCAAATGGCGACACGCTGAACTGCTTTATCTCTGGCGACGAGTACTACCATCGTCTCCACGATGCCAATGGCTACACCATCGTCCAAAGCCCATCTACCGGCTGGTATGTCTATGCCGACCGCCAATGGGACGACAGTCACAGCGACTGGGAAGTGGTGGCCACCAACCACATAGTTGGAACTGTTGAACCGTCAACCCTTGGTATTGACAACAACATCGTTGCCTCGCCTAGCACTGTTGCAGCCAAATACAAGAAATGGGAAATTCCGACACAATACCTTCCCAATGCCCTAGCCAACGGCAACTCCTCGTCTTCGAAAGCCATATCCAGCCGTAACCGCGGCATTATCAATAATGTGGTCATCTTCATCCGTTTCTCCGACGATGACGAGATTGCCACCCCCTACTCCACCATCGAATCAATGTTCAACGATTCCTCGGCCAACTCCATCTCGATGCACAACTATTTCTGGCGTGCCTCCTACAGCCAACTGCGTATAAAAACCTATTTCTTCCCCGAAGCCAATGGCGACAGCATCATAAGCTACCAGGACACTGAGCCCCGCAGCTACTATATGCCCTACAACGCCACCACCAACCCCAACGGCTATCAGGACGACAACTCTCGCCGTATGCGCGAGTTCGACCTTCTTCAGCGTGCGGTGCATTATGTGACCAACAACAACCTCATCCCTTCCGACCTTAACCTCGACATGGACAATGACGATATGGTCGACAACATCTGTTTCGTTGTCAAGGGCACCTACACTGGATGGAGCGAGCTCCTCTGGCCTCATAAATGGAGCCTCTTCGACCGCGAGGTCTACATCAACGGCAAGCGCGTCTACACTTTCAACCTGCAGCTCGAGGGCAGCGGAAGTCACTATTTCAGCACCTCCACCTTCTGCCACGAGATGTTCCACACCCTTGGTGCCCCCGACCTCTACCACTACGAAAACTATACCGACATATCGAGCGTAGGCAGCTGGGACCTCATGTGCAACAACACCACTCCACCCCAACACATGGGCATGTACATGAAGATGCAATACGGCAAATGGATTGACACCATACCCGAAATTACTGAGGCCGGCACCTACACCCTTAATTCTGTTGGCGACAGCATCCACACTCTCAACCAGTGCTACCGCATCCAGTCGGCCGACCCAGCGCAATGGTACATGCTTGAATATCGTGACAATACAGAACTGTTCGAGACTGGACTTGGTGGTAGTGGTCTACTCATCTACCGCATCGACAGCCGCTACGGTGGTTGCGCCAACTTCGACGGTGTCAACTATTTCGACGAAGTCTACATCTTCCGTCCCGGAGGCAGCGACCAATTCACCGGCGGTCATATTTCACAGGCTTTTTTCAGCGCCAATGCCGGACGTACCTCTTTTTCTGCCAACACCGACCCCTACCCCTGGCTTACGGGTAACGTTATCGACACTACCATCGAGATAAGCAATATCTCACAGGCTGGGAGCGCCATCAGCTTCACCTACACTCCACACCGTCCTGTCGTGTCCGACTGTGGCGACACTGGATGCACCGTTACCGTCGAGATGACTGACTATATGGGAGACACCTGGAACGGAGCCTACCTCTCGTTCGAAACCCAGGATGGTCAGCAACTTGCTGCCACCAGCATGGGTGATGGCACAGTACGCGAAACCAAGAGTCTGCGTTTCTGCCGTCAACCTATAGTTGTGAGATGGTACGGCGGTGTGGCTCACAGCGAATGTGGTTTTAAAATCACCCTCGCCGACAGCTCTGTATGGAAAAACATAGGACATGCCACCGAAAGCACCATCATCGGCACCATCAACGACCCCTGCGAACGATACATTCCACCCCAATACACCATCACCGTGCAGAGTTGCGACACCATCAACCATGTCAGCGGCGGCGGCACCTTTAACGAGGGCACCACCATCAGTATTCTTGCACAAGAGATGGACAACTACACCTTCGTCGGTTGGCACGACGGTCCCTACAACGGCCCAGAAGATGACGACGACATCACTTCTTACGAGCAGCGACGCTCCATCACCGTTACTGGAGACAGCCTCATCACCGCTATTTTCGCTCCATTACAATATTCTGTGCGTGTAATCACAGCCAGCGGACAGGAAGAGTATGGAACAGTGACTGGAAGCAGCTCAGTACCTTACGGAGCAAGCATCACCATCAGTGCTACGGCCGCCGAGGGCTACGTCTTCGACTACTGGCGCAAGAACTACAATTCCGAGCATATAACCGATAATCCCTTCACCGACATTGTCACTGGGGATGTCACCTACCGAGCCTTCTTCCATCCCATTAATGCCGGTATCGAAGAGGGTGCCGACTGTGTGAAAGTATACAGCAATGCCGGACAGATAATCGTTGAAGGGGCACAAGGACGTCATATTGACGTTCTGAACACCCTCGGACAAATAGTTCTCTCCTCGACATGCGACAGACAACAATCCTCTTTCAACTTCAAAAACGCCCCAGGCTTGTACATAGTCCGCATTCAGGGGCAACTACCACAAAAGGTGATTATCAACCACTAAACTATATATTTTGATTCGCGCTATATTTTTCGACATCGACGGAACTCTGCTTAGCTACCGCACACGCAGTATACTTCCAGGCACTATCGAAGCCTTCCGTCAGCTTCGAGCAAAGGGCATACGCACTTTCATCTCTTCTGGACGTCCTCGCGTACTCATTCCTCCAATGCAGCTCACTTTCGATGGCTACATCACTGTCAATGGAGGGCTGTGTGCTGTTGGCGACAACCAGATAATACTGCGTAACCCTATCAACACCGACGACTGTAGACAGTGGCTCGAATATGTGGAACAGCATAATCTTGTAACCATGTGTTTCACTGAGAACGAGATGTTTATCAACCGCATAGATGATGCTGTCATGCGGCTGCACGACCAGCTCGGCTTCGACATGCCACCCATCAAGCCAATCAAGGAACTCTATCTATCCTGCGAAGAGGAATCATCATCTACCCCCTATCAGTTCATCGCCATGCAGCCGGCTGCTGACGACGAAAAGGTTCTCTCCATTCTTAACCACTGCCGTATGCCACGCTGGCATACGGCATTCACCGATGTCATTCCCGACGATAGCAGCAAAGCTGTTGGAATAGAATGTATACTGAAACACTATGGCATTGACCGCGAGGAGACTATGGCCTTCGGCGACGGAGCCAACGACATAGAGATGCTGGACTATGTCGGCACTGGTGTTGCTATGGGCAACGCCGCCGACATTGTTAAGCAGCATGCCGACTACGTCACCGACGATGCCGACTCCGAGGGCATTCTACATGCCCTCCAGAATCTCCATATCATCTGAGCTTCAGATACCTAACCATTCTCGGCTTTCCCATTTGTCTCTTACCATTCCACCTTCATCTCACCCTCTTTCAAATCCTTTTCGGGATCGTACTCCTCTTCGCGATCCATGCGGTCGCGGACACGGAATAGTTTGCCCAGCCAGTCGTCTTTCTTTGACTTCTTCTTGCCAGGATTGGCCTTGTCCTCCTCAATAATCTTGGTGATTTCGGTGACAAAGTTCTGCACGTAGCGTTGCGATACCGATGGGTCGTAGTGGATTTTAGCGCCAGAGTAATAATGGCGGATTATTGAGTCGTAGGCTATGCCAAGACCTACCATGCGGATGGTGCCTTCCTGGCTCAGACCCACACCGTGGCCATAGCCATGCCCATTGAGAACCACGTCGCCGCTCTTGGGGTCGGTAGTGACAGTGAAAAAGGTTGATTTCAGACCGAAGTCGGTACGCACACGTGTAAGCTGTACGCCCATGATTTTTGCCTGGCGCTCGTTTTGGGTGAATGTGAGCAAGGTGTTGCGTACACTTGCATCTTGTGTGTTCAGCTTGTGGGTCTTGGCAAAATAGTTAAGCCACTTGTCTTTGGAAATCACTTTAGTCCAGTCGCTCTGCCTCATGTGGAATGAGAATGTATCCTTCACCGACCTCAGGTATGGCAATGCCGCACGCCATACATCCTCCGAGTTGGCGGTCTGTCCGCCGGAATTGGAATGAAAAGGGGTATCGATAAGGTTGCCATCCTTGTCCACAATGGTCTCACCACTGGATTGCATGGTACCCAGCATAATATCAGGTCGCACGCAGCGGTTCTGGTATGCCTGGCAATGGACGTAGTCGCAGAAATTGTAGCCATCGGCCTTGTGCTTCTTCATGTTGCGGAGCGCCCAGGTGCGGGATATGATAGCCTGCACACGGAATATGTCGCTATTTGTGCCGTAGATTTCGGATTGCACAACGCCTGCGAGATAGGTTTCGAAATCAACGTCATTGATAATCTTGAGGTTGCTTCGGTCAAAGGCAGAGATTAGCAAATCGCCTTCGTAGGTGCGTTGCTTGACCCCTTTGGGGTTGAGGCAGAGAATGCAGGCAGTGTCGGTGGCACGCATGACAGCGGTTTGGAATGTGCCGTAGTTGTAGCCGTTTACGGCGATAGAGACTCCATTGGCGGCGGGTTTCACCTCTACAGTCATTCCTTCACCCAATTCGGGTTCAAGGAGTTGGCTGTCGCCATAAAGCGAGTAGATGCCGAGGTCGAAGGAAACATAGATAGCCTCGATGCGGTTGTTGGAGAAGAGCCGCACGGTGACCCTCTCGGCAAAGGTGGCAGTAGAAAGAGTCAGGAAAAGTGTCAGGCACAATAATTTGATAATCCGTTTTACCATGTTAGTAACGTTTATTGTTTTACGTGAAACATATCAAGATGTCACTTAATTAATAATCAACAACTTATTTCATGTATCATTTCACTTTATCGTCACCAAAGATAACGCCGCCAACAAGATAATATTGTGTCCCGTCGGCGGCGTTGTTAGAATACAGCTATTTTCTCGACTGGCTGTTACCAGTTTCTTAAATCGAGACAAATTTCAACTGGAGCGTTTTGCCGTTCTTAAGCACGCAATCGAGAATGATGGTTTTTGTGTCGTCGTCGCCGTAAATGCCGAAGGTGCCTTTAGTGAAAACGCACTCATTATCATATTCATGACCATCAATAATCCCATAGAACCTGACCGCGTCGTCCTCCCAATAGCATGAGCATTGCATCTCGAGCACCGAGCCCCACGTCATGAATCCGTAGCTATCATTCTCGGCGGGAGAGACGAGGTTGATGGTCTTGCCCCACATCGCCTCGGGGGTGTGCCATGCATCGAAGGAAAATATGGTGTCCCCATCTGCGGATTCCGCCGTCAGAAGACCCGTCGCTCGCAATGGGTAGGTCACGCCATCATAGACCATCGTGTTGTCGGCGATATTCAGCGTCGGCACACCGTTGTTGTTGTTGCCGCCATTGCTGCCGTCGCCATTGTCTTCTTTGTCGCAGGCCACCATAGCTGTCAATGCGAAGGCGACCATCATAATTGAAAATAGTTTTTTCATTGTTGTATTGGATTGATTGGTTATTTTTATTATAATTAACAAAAAAAACAAAAAAATATTGCGGGGCAGGAATAATAAGACCATCGCCATCCGAGGATTAGAGGCGAGCTTCCTGGAGAATGATATCTGCGGTGCGGTCGGAGGCGCCTTTGCCGCCGAGAAGGGAGTCGACTTTGGCGTAGCCTTGGAGGATTATGTATCGCGAAGGGCCAAGGATATTCATCAACTCCTTGTCGAGGCGGTCGACATTAAAGTCGCTTTGGATGAGCTCGCAGACGACGGGGCTGTCGGCGATGAGGTTGACCAGGGAGATGTACTTGATGCTGTTGCCGATAAGGAGGCGAGCAATACCAGCGGAGATGCGGTTGCATTGGTAGCAGACGACCTGGGGGACCTTGAAGAGAGCCGTCTCAAGGGTGGCGGTACCAGAACATACGAGGGCGGCATTGGAGGAAGCCAGGATGTCGTATGTGCGGTCGAAGACAATCTCGATGTTGTCAGCATTGTTGGGGATAAACTTACGGTAGAACTCCTCCCCTATCAGGCTCATGCCGGCAATGACGAAACGAAGCTCGGGATGTCGCGCGGCAACCTGAAGCATGACGGGCAGCATGCGGCTGAGCTCCATCTTGCGGCTACCGGGAAGGATGGCGACTGTTGAAAGTTGAGAGTTGAGAGTTGAGAGTTGAGAGTTTTTTTTGTAGTTATCGACTTCGTCGAGGAGAGGATGACCGACATAGACGGCTTGAGGCATAACACCGGGACGGTAGAATTTCTGTTCGGTGGGCAGGATGTAGCAGAGTTTGTCGAGGTCGCGGCGCATGGGACGCAGACGACCCTTTTTCCAAGCCCAGATCTGCGGCGAGATATAGTAGACGTTACGGAACCCATTCTTGTGGGTGAACTCCGCTATCTTGAGATTGAAACCGGGATAGTCGATAAAGACCACTACGTCGGGATTGAAGGCGAGGATGTCTTTCTTGCAGAAGCTGATGTTTCCCAGCACGGTACCAAGATGCGATACCACCTCGACAATTCCCATAATGGCCAGGTCTCGGATGTGGCGCACCATCGTGCCGGCGTCACCAGCGGCCACCTTCATGCGGTCGCCCCCCAAAAAGCGGATCTGGGCTTTGGGGTCTTTGCGTAGCAGTGCCTCAATGAGGTTGGCACCATGCAGGTCGCCCGACGCTTCGCCGGCTATAATGTAGTATTTCATTATCTGTTTTGGATTTTCGGATGATTGGATATTCGGATATTCGGATGTTCGGATATTTGGATATTCGGATTTTCAGATATTCAGATTATTGGATTTTCGGATGATTGGATTTTCGGATATTCGGATGATTGGATATTCGGATTTTCAGATATTACGACCAATAGCTAACGGTCAATACCCTCACATCTCACATCTCACATCTCACATCTCACTTCTCACATCTCACATCTCACATCTCACTTCTCACATCTCACTTCTCACATCTCACATTCTACATTCCCCTCTCACATACGAACATCCATAATATGAACGTGACAAACAGGGTGATGATTATGGTCTTTGTGACTTTGGGGTAGTCATTCTTTTTTGCATAGTAGCGGAGGAAGAGCACAGGAGGGATGAAACATGCACCAAACCAGCGAAGATGCTCGCCAGGACTGATGCCTGCCAAAAGCAATCCTATCCATAGCAGCACACAGACAGCCACTTCTGATGCCAACGTCACAACAATGCCTGTCATTGGACTATCTTGTTTTAAAAAATCTTTAGGAGTAGACATGGTTCGCGGTTTATGTTTTACGGTTAATGTTTTAGGTTGTAGGGTTCGCAATCTCTCTGCTTTCCAAAAAGCTGTAGGCGGTAAAGTCGGCGGTTGTGGGTACTATGGAGACATATCCGTTTTCCAAAGCCCATTGGTCGGTGCCCTCATCATTGTCGTCGCACTCGAACTGTCCGGCTATCCAGTAATAGGGACGGCCGTGGGGATCGATGAGTCGTTCATAACTGTTGAGCCATTTCGCTACTGACTGCCTGCATAGTTTCATTCCCTTGATGACACCATCAGTGGGAACCGGTATGTTGACATTCAGCGACACCCGTTGGGGCAATCCCTTCTGAAGCACCATCTCTATTATATTACGCACGAAGGGCAGTGCCGGCCCGAAGTCGGCGTCGGGGTTGTGGTCCAACAGCGAGAAGCCGATGGCAGGAAAACCGGCAACGGAGGCTTCCAGCACCGCACCCATTGTTCCGGAGTAGAGAACATTGATTGACGAATTGCTGCCATGATTGATGCCTGAAAGCACCAGCGACGGTCGGCGAGGACAGTAGAACTGGTCGCAGACCTTGATGCAGTCGACGGGAGTACCGTCACAAGCGTAGATGCTCAGACCCTCCTCTTCGCTTATGGTGTTGACCCTCAGAGGACGGGTGGCAGTGAAAGAATGAGACTGTCCCGAAGCATTTCCAGCAGGTGCCATAACCACAACATCACCCAACTGACGAGCAACATCGGTCAAAGCATGTATACCTTTGGCGTTGTAACCATCATCGTTGGTGATAATAAAGAGAGGTTTCATCGCGCAAAGAATGATTTGTCTCGTCCCATGAAGAATGAGGCGGGCTGCAGTATGTTGTCGAAGATATAATATTGGATGAGCACTGTGTCCTTGTTGTCGAGGACGGCATAGAGGCGGTCCAAGTCGAACACATGATACATAGTGGTGTCAGGCATTGCAAGGATGTCGTCGGGATTGGAGTATTTTATATAGGTCTTGAGTTCATGCGAGAAACCATCAATGTCGGTGATACGCAAAATGGTGCGTGGTGCGCGAGAGAACGTGGTGTCCAATTCTGCCTTGGGCACAACCTTGGCATACTCGTCGAAATTGAGCTTTACGAAGGAGGAAAGCAGTTGAGCCACACGGGCGGTGTCGAAACCGTCGACACGCGTCGGTGGCGTCAAGAGGTTAAAGGTGAAGCCATCGCCTTCACGCACAACAGCAAACGACTCGGAAGGCATAGATGGTATTTCGAGTTCAATCTTAGCAATACGCTGGACAGGCAAGTCGACGATGGAGTGGCTACGCCACAGGTAGGGGTCGATGAAGAAACGTGGCGAGATACAGCCCCTGAAACCCGGCAGGTGGACGATGTAAGGCATCTTGTCGCCTTCGCGATACATATAGGTAGCCATCATGTCCTGTGTGTCGTGCCCAACATAGATCACTTCGCACTTGGTGTGACGGAAAAGGCGTAACCTGCCACCGAACCAATTTATTCTGTAATCCTTATAGTACACCTCAACCTTGATGCTTTTTGCAGCCATCAGCTTAGTGATGTTCTCGGCAGCCGATTTGTTGACAGCACTACGGATGCGCATATCGGAGAGTGTACGCAGCAGGAGGTCGATTAAGGACTGGTTGGCAGGGTAATGATCATCAACCATCCAGAGGGAATCGCTCACATACGAGAGGGTGACACTATTGTTTTCCTTGTCGGCCATGAAGATTTTTTCGACGCCACCAGGAATCGATGCTGCCTCTATCTGGAAGTCTTGGGGAAATGTATGGTTTTGACCGCGAAGCAGGACTATGACCAGCGTCGCCACACCCAACAGGGCAACGATAACAATGTATATTAAAGACTTTGTTTTTTTCATTTCGAATATTTTTTTCTTCTAACAATAATCACGATACCAGCGACAACAAGCACCATGAAAACGGGATAGCAGAGTGTGGCGAACTGATAGTAGCCACGTTTGTCGCGTACCTTAGCCAGATCGAGTCGGCGAATGTCGATGGAGCGTGGACGGGCATCAATCATGGCCTCGTCGCCAGCCAGATAGTTGATGGCGTTGAGGATAAACGACTTGTTGGCGAACTCCACATTGGTATATCTGTCGTAACCAAGGGGATAAGGATAGCGTCCCTGCTCATTCATCGCCGTACCATTGCGAATCATGTCGCCATCGGAGACCACAATCATCTGGGTCGGCTTATCGCATCGAGGCTTGTAAGCCATCTCGCTGATAGAGGTGAAAGAAGATGCCAGTCGGTTGCGGAACAGCGACTGGAACTCGCCTTCGAGCAGCACAGCCACAGGCAGTCCGCTGCGGTTGAAGAGCCGGTCATCGACCTCCACCATGGCGTCGGTAAGCTGGATATTGACAGGTGCATTCTTTATATGAACATGGTCGGAGGTGGTAAGCAGAACAGTCTTATCTATGTCGTTGTTGATAAGGTCGATACTGCTGATGAAGTCAGTTTTGAGGACATCCAGGTTTCTGACTATGGGGTGTTTTGAATTGGGTACCAACGTCGGGAAGTAGTACCAGGGTACCAGCTGCATACGATTGTCGGCACCCATCATGGGAATACCGCGGCAACGATAATCCATAACCAGATCGGGATTGATGCGGACACCATAGTTGAAGAACATCTCTTCAAGACCAAGAGGCAGACGTGTGGCAAAGGTCTGAGGCTTGTCCGAGAGACTGTCCATATCGGCATCCAACACATCCACAAGCCATAGGATTTTGCCACCATACATGACAAACTGGTCAAGAATGTAAAGGTCCTGGTCGCTGAAGGTGCGGATGGGTTTTGGAACCACCAGCACATCGAATTTGTTATTAACAGAGATACTTGAGTCACGTGTATCCATTACACGTCCAGTCAATGCGTTGATGTTCTTGTCCAAAACAACATTTTCGACAGCATAGTCCTCCACGAGCGACATCTGAATGTCGTAGATGTCTATATTCTCAAGCTCGCCGTGACCGCGCAAAAAGGCGATGTTCGACTTGACGGGACGAGTGAGACGGTGTAATGCAGATACGAAATTGTATTCCAAGTTCTCGATGGATGTGTTTACCACCTCGTCGGTAGAGCGGTTGGTTACACCCGATGCCTGAAGCTGCATTGCCGTTTCACGTCCCTTGTAGGTCACCTCCATCGCAGGATAGACCAGTTGCTGTTTTTGTACCCCCTCTTCGGAAGTAGAGACCGGTATGGGGGTAAGCCCCTTGCGGACAATCATCTGGTAGAACTGCTTCTTCTCTTCGTCCGATTCGAAAGCATTGGGGTTGACAAACTCATACTCCACGTAGCGGCTGTAGGCACGGAACTGGTCGAGCATGTTTTTGATATCGTTGCGGAAACGACGGTATTCGGTGGGCAAATCATCCCCTTCGAGGTAGACGCGGAACAGAACAGTCTCGTCGAGGTCACGCAGCATCTTCTTTGTAGAGTCGGAGAGCGTGTAACGCTTTTCGGCAGTGAGGTCGAAGCGGGTGAATATATAACTGCTGCTGATGTTGACAAAGATAAGGACAAACATGACGGCAGACAAGCCATACAGACTCATTCGACGGCTGTTCTTGCGCCATCTGTGCGACTGCAGCACCATTCTGGTGAGCATCAGGAAGAAGGTGATAACCGACAAGAAATAGAGCAAGTCGCGAGTATCGAGTACGCCACGAGAGATTGATTCGTAATGCATCTTCAGCCCTAACCAACGGAGCAACAATGCAAAACGGCCGTGGAGCAGCTGATAGAGAGAGTCAAATCCGAGGTAACAGAAAGCGCAAAGCAGTGCCGAGAGTACAAAAGCCACAATCTGGTTGTTGGTGACAGAAGAGGCAAAGATGCCGATGGCGACAAAGGCTCCGCCGAGGAACAGAAGACCGATATAGGAGCCTATCACGCTTCCCGTATCGATATTGCCCACGGGGTCGCCAAGACGGTAGACAGCCCAATAGTATACCAGCGTTGGAAGCAGTGACAATACCACCAATGTGAAGCCAGCCAAGAACTTGGCAGCCACTATTGTAAACTCAGACAGGGGCTTGGTGAGGAGCAGTTCGAGGGTGCCGTTGCGTTTCTCCTCGGCGAACATTCGCATCGTGATGGCAGGAATGAGGAAGAGGTAGAGGAAAGGTCCGAGGAGAAAGAGTCCGTCGAGGCCAGAATACTTGTAGTCGAGGATGTTGAAACTGGAGCGGAAAACCCACAGCAATAGTCCCGAGAGCACCAAAAAAACGATGATGGTGAGATACCCCATCAAGGATGAGAAAAAGGCAGAGAGCTCTTTTTTGTATAAAGCAAACATTGTTTTTTTTAGTTGTGAATTGTGAATTGTGAATTGTGAATGGACAAATGTATAGATAATGTAGAATGTAGATCACGAAAACAATTCACAATTCACTATAATCCATTCATTATTCACCATAATCCATTCACCATAATCCATTCACCATTGACGTTTAAAATTTTACTCTCTTGGAGGCAGCCGAACGGCCCTGGTATTCACCAAAAGAGAGGTCGAGGACAGTCTCGAAAAGCAGTTGGGTGGCTTTGACAATGAAACGACGGTCGATGTTCTCCACAATGTCGCTTGGGACATGAGCGTGGCGGTTGCCTTTGTAGTTTGTGATATTAATGCTCGGGATACCCACATAGTCAAAAGCAGCAGCAGCGCCCTTAGGCATCGTCTTGAACGACACGCACATATCATTTGTGCAATATACGGTGTCGACACGTCTGGCTACATTCCATAACTGGGGGTAGCGTTTGTTGCCAAGCACCGATATGCTGTCGCCGCCGCCGATAGAAGAGACGTCGACAAACGCTTCAATGTTTTTCAGAGGTTTAAAGTTGGAAACAAAGACCTGTGAACCCAAATGTTGCTGTTCGCTGGCTGAGAAGACAGCGAAAATGACGCTGCGCGAGGGTTGGTCCTCAGACAGTTGAAGCATACGGGCGGTCTCCATCAAGGCAGCCACACCCGATGCGTTGTTGTCGGCACCAGGGAAAAGGCAGGTGGTGCCCTGCATACCTACATGGTCCAGACTGGCACCTACAACCACATATTCGTTCTTCAGTTTCTCATCGTTGCCAGGATATACGCCGATAATATTGGCTGTCAAAGCGGCAGGATGATACTTGGCGTTGACCTCGATTTCAAACTTCTTGTACAGATGGAAAGACTGAGGCTTCTGGTTTTCGCCTATACGCTGGATGGCCTCCTGGAGTGTCATTTTCTCTCCTTCGAGGAGACGGTCGCCACAGTCGCGAGTAGGCTGAATGATGGGGAAGGTGGCAAGATGAGGCAGCTCACCGCTGTATACGGCACCCTGAACCTCATAAGGCGAGCAGGAAAGAGACATGTTGACAACGACGAGAGCGCACGCGCCGTGAGCCTGGGCGACCCTTGCCTTGTCGCGAATTGTGGCGTAAGCATCGGTCACCTTCGAAGGCAAAAACTTGGGTACACCACTGAGTACCATGACTATCTTGCCCTTTGCATCGACGTCGGCATACTCGTCGAAGGCACCGTTGTCGATGCCATATCCACAGAACACCACGGAAGCGTCAGCATAACCACGGCCCGTCATGCCCGAGCAGCAGAAGTCGCGACCCAATACCTGAACCTGCATGCTGTCTTTAGAGCCAAGGTAGGTGTTGAACGTGCAGTTTTCGATCTGGTTGCATTCGGTCTCGAAATACTGAGCCCATTCACCTTTGTAAGGTTGGACACCACAGCGTTCGAGAGCCTCGATAACATATTCTGCGGCAGACATGTAGGCATCGGTACCAGCAAGGCGACCCTCGTAGGTTGATGACGAGAGGTCGCGAATGTGTGCCAACAGCGAGTCGAGGGATGCCTGCTGGGCAGACACTGTTATCGGCAGAAATGCCATCATTATCGCTAATGCGATGATTTTTTGTCTATTCATGGTTTACTGTTTAAGGTTTTCAAGCTGGCTTTTGATAGCAGCAATCTTTTGCTCTGCGTCGGCTTTTTTCTTGCGTTCAACAGCGACAACCTTTTCGGGAGCGCCGTTGACGAACTTCTCGTTGTTGAGTTTCTTCATCACACTGGCAAGGAAACCTTCGGTATAATGCAGGTCATCCTCCAGTTTCTTACGTTCAGCCTCGAGGTCGATATTCTGTTTCATAGGGACAAAGCACTCGGTGGTGCCGACCATGAAACTGATAGCGCCGTCGACTTTACTGTCCACATATTCAATCTTCGAAACGTTTCCGAGCTTGCAAACTATGCCGTCGAAACGTTTGTCGGCTTGCTTGCCGTCGCCACAGACAACGAACAGTTCGAGTTGTTCCTTGGGCGAAAGGCCTCGGCTGTTGCGAAGGTTGCGAACGCCAGCAATCATCTCGCGTGCAGTGTCGCATCCGTCGAGCATCCTCTCATCATAGAACACGCTGGTAGGTGCATGCTGGTTCATGATGCTGTAGTTGGCATTGATGAAAGCGGCTTTCTCGTCATCCTTGCCCATGGTCTGCAGGGCATGCCAGATTTCTTCGGTGACGAAAGGCATGAAGGGATGGAGGATAAGCATCAAACGGTTGAAAATGCTTATGGTAGCATCGTAGGTCTCACGGTCGATAGGCTGTCCGAAGGGAGGCTTAACCATCTCGAGGTACCATGAGCAGAAGTCGTCCCAAGCAAGTTTGTAACTAGCCATAAGTGCCTCACTGAGACGATATTGCTCGAAATCCTTCTCTATACCCTCAAGCACCTGTGCCATGCGTTGTTCCATCCACTGGACTGCGACTTCATTGGTTGTCGGCTGGTTGTTGGCGATAGCGGTTTTCTCATTATTCTCTCCGTTCTTGGTTCCGTCATCAACCTGCCAACCCATGATGAGACGCAGAGCATTCCACAGTTTGTTGCTGAAGTTGCGGCCCTGTTCACAGATTTTCTCGTCGAAGAGGATGTCGTTGCCGGCAGGGGCGGTGAGCAACATTCCCATGCGTACACCGTCTGCGCCATACTGTTCCATGAGCTTGATGGGGTCGGGAGAGTTGCCAAGCGACTTGCTCATCTTGCGTCCAAGCTTGTCGCGCACCACACCGGTGAAGTAGACATTGCGGAAAGGCACTTTGTGGAGGTATTCCTCTCCGGCCATAATCATGCGGGCAACCCAGAAGAAGATGATGTCGGGAGCCGTGATGAGGTCGACGGTGGGATAATAGTATTCAATCTCCTTGTTGCCGGGGTTGTTGATGCCGTCAAAGAGGCTGATGGGCCAAAGCCAGGAGCTGAACCATGTGTCGAGAGCATCCTCATCCTGACGGAGGTCTGACGGCTGGAGATTGGCATTGCCCGTTTTCTGGCGAGCGAGTTCAAGGGCCTGCTCAGCGGTCTCGGCGACAACAAAATTCTCTGTGTCGTCGGGGTTGGACGACGGGTAATAGTAGGCAGGAATGCGGTGTCCCCACCAGAGCTGGCGGCTGATGCACCAATCCTGGATATTCTCAAGCCACTGACGATAGGTGTTCTTGTACTTTTCGGGGTAGAACTTGATTTCGTCGTTCATGACCGGCGGCAGGGCGATGTCGGCAAAATGCTTCATCTTGAGGAACCACTGGAGCGAGAGGCGCGGCTCGACGGCGGTATCGGGGTTACGCTGCGAATAGCCCACATTGTTGGTGTAGTCTTCCACCTTCTCCATGAGTCCTGCTGCTTCAAGATCTTTGGCAATCTGCTTACGGCATGCGAAACGATCCATTCCAACATAGAGTGGTGACTGGTCGGAAATGGTAGCGTCGGCATTGAAGATGTCTATAGTCTCCAAGTTGTGGGTCTTGCCAAGGTTGTAGTCGTTGACATCGTGAGCTGGAGTCACCTTCAGGCATCCCGTACCAAACTCGATGTCCACATAACGGTCCTCTATAACGTTAACCTCGCGGCCAACGAGAGGCACGATAACCTTACGGCCACGCAGCCACTGGTTCTTAGGGTCTTTGGGATTGACACACATGGCGGTGTCGCCCATGATGGTCTCCGGACGGGTGGTGGCGACGACTGCGTAGTAGCCCTTCTCGTCGTGGTGGATTATGTTACCAGCCTCTTCAAGCTCTGCGGCATTCTCAAGCTTCTCAAGTCCAACGACATAGTATTTCAGATAGAAGAGTTTCGAGCGTTCCTCTTTGTATTCCACCTCTTCGGTCGAGAGGGCTGTAAGAGCCTTGGGGTCCCAGTTAATCATGCGTAAACCACGGTAGATGAGCCCCTTGTTGTAAAGGTCGACGAAGACCTTGGTGACGCTCTCGCTGCGGGTCTCGTCCATAGTGAAAGCTGTACGATCCCAGTCGCAGCTGGCACCGAGCTTGCGGAGCTGCTGAAGGATGATGCCGCCGTGCTTGTGGGTCCATTCCCAGGCATGCTCCAGGAACTGGTCGCGTGTGAGGTCGTGTTTCTTGATGCCCTGTTCGGCGAGAGATTTCACCACCTTCGACTCGGTGGCGATGCTGGCATGGTCGGTGCCAGGCACCCAGCAAGCGTTTTTGCCCATCATGCGGGCACGACGGACGAGGACATCCTGGATGGTATTGTTGAGCATGTGTCCCATGTGGAGCACACCGGTGACATTAGGAGGCGGAATAACTATAGTGTAAGGGACTCGGTGGTCGGGTTCGGAATGAAAGAGTTTTTTCTCCAACCAGAAATTGTACCATTTCTCTTCAACGGCACGAGGGTCGTACTTCGATGCGATTTCCATATAAATGTACCTATTTATAAAAACAAATAAACAAATTAAAATATTAATATATATCAACTTAGAACATTGAGAACCGATTAGAAACCCAATGTTCAAACTGCAAAAATACTTAAAAAAAATGAAAGATAAACACTAAGTATTCCTGTTGATTTGTTTATTTGTTCAATTGCTTGTTTAAAAATTGATAAACAACACATTAAACAACAAACAAGATGCAAGGAAATATGATTGCCAAAAACGGAGCAAAAGCAGGCCTGCCAAGAGGGGCTGTCGTCAGAACCTAAGTGTTATCGACGCAGTGGGGGCCATTGCCTGAAAAGAATAATGAGGGTCATTAGCGACAGGCAGAAGCGATGGCGACATGTTTAGCGATAGATCATCATTGATTTGAAACTCAAACAGATGACCAAAAACGTATGCATCAATAAGATTAAGGCCATAGACTGCTACAGTCAGTATCACCGATAGCTGGAACGTCTTGTTGTAGGCCTCATACATGTTGTAGATATTCGAGGTGGGTGTTGCCACCATGTCTGGATTGTCGGGATACTGGGTCTGGTCACCGTTGGCTCTACGATAGAGGTACTCGTCGCGGTAATACCTCATTTGCGAGTAGTTGGAATAGGTGTAGTAGCCTATGCCGCCCAGGGCGGCATAGACAATAGGGACTTTCCAAGCCTGATGGTTATAAATCTGGCCTGCCCCAGGAATAATGGCCGACAGGATAAGAGAGTGGCGAGGACTGTGCTGAGGCGAAGCCGGTGGCGTCTCCTGAGAAAATGCGCAAAGCGGCAAGAACAGCAATAAGACAGTTCCCCAGAGTTTAGTCATTAATCAGCTTAATAATACGTTCGAAATCGCGGTCGCTGTTGAAATGGATAGTGATAGTACCTTTACCACGACGGCTGCGCTTTATGTCGACCTCCGACTGAAGGAATTGCTTGAGTGACGAACGGGAAGCGGCATGCACTTCGGGAAGGTCGTCCTTCTTGCGAAGTGTGGGGGTAGGCTTAGGTTTGGACAGCTCCTTGACCAGCAACTCGGTCTGGCGAACCGACAACTGGCGGTTGATGATGTCGTGCAACAAAGCCACATGCTGCTCGGGGTCTTCGATGTTCACCAGGCAGCGGGCATGAGCCATGGTTATCTGTTCGCTGCTAAGAGCCAGCTGTGTTTCGGACGGCAGATTAAGTAGTCTTAGGTAGTTGGTTATGGTGGAGCGGTTTTTGCCGACTTTCTCGCTCAGTTGTTCATGTGTGAGCTGGCATTCCTCTATGAGGGCTTTGTAAGAGAAAGCTATCTCCATGGCATTGAGGTTCTCGCGCTGTATGTTCTCCACCAGGGCCATCTCCATCATCTGTGTGTCGGTGGCGATGCGTATATATGCCGGCACCTCCTTGAGACCCGCCAACAGCGATGCCCTGACACGGCGTTCGCCAGCAATCAGTTGATACTTGCCATCGGGCATCTGACGGACAGTGATGGGAGTGATGACCCCCTGTTGGCGTATCGATTGTGCCAAGTCATCAAGAGCCTCTTGGTCAAATTCTTTGCGAGGCTGAAAAGGGTTGGTCTCGATACGATCCAACGGAATGGTAGTAATGGATGTGGTAAGGTTGGGTTTTCCCATAGCGGCATCTATTTCCACATCTGGCAATATGGAACCTAAACCTCGTCCCAGACCTGAGCTTTTCTTCTTTGTCGTCATTCAGTAGCGATTAAATAGTATCTGTGTGAAATAAAACGTCTTCAGACGTTCAATCTGTGTAATCTGTGTAATCTGTGTGAGATACGTCAACTCTAAGCCATGCCGTTGCGTCGCAGGATCTCGTTTGCCAAGTTGATATAGTTGATGGCACCTGGACAGGAGGCGTCGTGCATGATGATGGATCGACCATAGCTTGGGGCTTCGGCAAGCTTGGTGTTGCGATAGATGAGGGTGTCGAAAACCATCTGTTTGAAGTGGCTGCGGACATCCTCAACGACCTGACGTGCAAGACGCAGGCGCGAGTCGTACATCGTAATGAGAAGACCCTCGATGTTGAGTTTCGGGTTGAGACGGGTCTGCACGATGCGTACCGTATTGAGCAGTTTGCCAAGACCTTCGAGAGCGAAATACTCACTCTGTATGGGGATGATGACCGAGTCGGAAGCGGTGAGAGAGTTGATGGTTATGAGGCCCAGGGAAGGAGAACAGTCGATAAAGATGAAATCGTAGTCGTTCTTGATAGGTTCCAGGGCTTTTTGGATGAAGAACTCGCGCTGTTTCTCGTTGACGAGGTCAATCTCGGCGCCCACCAGATCGATACGTGTCGGCAGCAGCCACAAGTTAGGTGTTTCCGTTTCGACGATACAGTCCTTGGCAGGCACCTGCCCCAAGAAACATTCGTAAGCGCTCTGCTCGACCGTTTCGGGGTTGACGCCCAGACCCGAGGTGGCATTAGCCTGAGGGTCAGCGTCGATAAGGAGCACTTTTTTTTCCAACACCGCCAAAGAAGCGGAGAGGTTGGTGGCAGTTGTCGTCTTGCCCACTCCACCCTTTTGGTTGGCTATAGAGATGATTTTTCCCATTGTTATGATTTATGTGAACCACGTCCCTGGATAAGAGGGCCGAAAGAGCTCTCGCCACCAAGGACGTGGGTCACCAATAAAACGATTAGAGGCTGAAGTCGATGCCGTCGATAGTGTTGCCGGCCGGTTGCTCCTCGGAGTGAGGTGCATAGTAGTCGGGCTGCTCGACAGGTTCAGGGATTTCACCAGTCTCGATGAAATGGAAAGCGTTAGAAAGGCCTTTCTGGAACTTTTCGAAATCCTCTTTGTAGAGGAACATTTTGTTTTTCTCGAAGTAGAAATTGCCGGTATTATTGTCGAAAAGCTTGCGGCTTTCAGCAATAACGATGAATTTGTCACCACCGCGCGTTTCCTTCACGTCAAAGAAATACTTGCGTTTGCCTGCACTGATCGATTGCGAATACAGCTCTTCTTTCCTGTTGAAATCTCTGTTGCTGTTAAAATCTCTGTTGCTGTTAAAATCCATGTCTCTATTAAGTTAAAGGGTTTAATTGTTCTGTTTTTGAAAAGGCAAAAGTACACATTTTTTTACAATCCGATACCTTTTGCACAATGTTTTATTAACAATAGTTGGTTTACAATTGTTTATGGGTCATGATATCGAGCACCATGTCATCCGTTTGGTCCATGCCGTCGTGGCCCAGACGTCCGAGGTTGCGGATAGAGTAGTCGACATCCTTTTCCGAGAGTCCGTCGCAGGAGTCGACGACCTTATCGTGCAATGCCAGTTCGGCACTGACGAAGGCACTGTAAAGTCCTGTGGACATCTTCAAAGCACAAGAAGGTTTGGCTCCGTCGCACACCATACCGGCAAGGGTGTTAATCATATTCTTTATGGCGTAGCACATCTGGTCGAAGCTGCCGCCATGGAGATAGGTGATGCCGCAGGTGACCCCTATCGAGGCGTTGACTATGCCGCACAGAGCCGACAGGCGACCTATGCCTCGCTTGATATATATCGATGTGAGATGGCTGAGTATCAGTGCTCTTGTAATCTGCTCTTCGCTGCGGCCTTTAGCCTTGCCATACTCGTAGATGGGGAGGGTGCAGGCGATGCCCTGGTTGCCGCTGCCGCTGTTGGAGTAGACAGGGAGGGTGCAACCATCCATGCGAGCATCCGAAGCAGCAACGGTACGGGCGATGACGGTATGGACGATGTCGTCCTCGGCGTTCTCCATCAATATGCGGCCGGTATTGAGTCCGTAGCCCTTCAAGCCCTCGGTGGCGGCGACGCAGTTGAGAGCCACAGTCTCATTGATGAAGTTAAGCTCCTCTATTGGAGAAGTGGTTGCATAATCATATACTATTCGCGCCGACAGCACTGGGTCGCCATGTTCGGAAGCGCCCTCGCCGCACTCGGCACACTCGCCGTCGAGCAGCACATTATCGCCATGAGCAATAAAGACGAAGTTGGTGTGTCTTTTCGAAATGATAGCCGTGGAGCTGTCATTGCCCTTATGGCAGATGCATTCAATATATAGCTTGTCCTCGCAATTCTCTTTGAGGCCAATTTTTATTATGTCGCCGTTATTGGCAAGCCATTGCTTTGCGGCCTCGATTTTGTCGCTCGGGACGGTAAGCACCTCGAGCATGCGCGACGAGTCGCCGGCGCACAAGGCTATGGCGACAGCGATGGGCAGGCCAACCATGCCAGTGCCAGGGATGCCGACACCCATTGCATTCTTGAAAACATTCTTGCTGAGCAGCAGTTCGATGCTGTCGGGCATAGAGCCAAGAGTCTCGCGAGCCTTGGAGACACAGAGAGCCACCGCACCAGGCTCGGTACAGCCTGTGGCTACAACAACCTCGCGCTGTATAAGCTCACGAATCTGCTGACGAATAGCGATATCCATTATGTGTATTGTAAATGAAGAGCAGGTGGTAGGCATACGGATGCCGGCCACCTGCTGATGTTTTAGAAAATCTTTTGCCAGTTCTTGTATTCGCGTTCACGCCAAGCGCCGTTATGGTAGACGTAGGAGGCGATCATCGGGATAACAGTGGTACCCTCGGCATAGACCATCTGCTGCAGCTCTTCGCTGACTTTACCCCAGGAGCCAGCCTCGAGGAGAGTGGACGACGAGCAGGCACCGTCGCGGACGTCGGCTACGGTAATCTGGATTGCATATTTGTGCATAGGCACCTCATGGCCAAGGATTTCGGCGCAGACCACAGTGTCCTGGGCGAAGTTCTTGGGAGTGCCGCCGCCAACCATGAAGAGGCCCGACTCGGGGCAGGCCATCTTGATTTTGGTGAGTTCGACGAAGTCGCGTACCGAGTCGATGCTCAGGTAAGGCTTGCCGGCATTGGCGCGCTCCCACTGGTGTTTGCCGATGCCGAAGCCGGCAGAGCAGTCGCTGAATGCGGGCACAAAGATAGGCACACCGCATTCGTAGCAGGTCTGTATGAGGCTGTCTTTCTTCACGCTGCGGCCGTTGTGCAGCCACTTGCCCAGTTCATATATGAACTCGCGCGAGCTGTAGGGACGAGCCTCGAGCATGTTGGCCAGCTCGTAGGTGGCGTTGTCGCATGCCTGCAGTTCCTCCTCATCGATGAAGGTGTCATAGATGCGGTCGATGTAGAGTTCGCGGAGCTTGGTGTCGGGGATGACGTTCTCCTTGGTGCCGATATAGTGTTTGAAACCGAGGGCCTCGAAGAGATCCATGTCGATGATGGAAGCTCCGGTGGAGACCACGACATCGACCATCTTGTTGCGTACCATGTCGACATAGACCTGCATGCAGCCGGCAGCGGAGGTAGAGCCGGCGATGGTCAGGATGTTGGTGCAATCCTTCTCAGCCACCATCTTCATCAGTATGTCGGTAGCGCGGGCGGTGTCACGGCTTGTGAACGACATGCTACGCATGGCGTCGATTATTTCGGTCGAGTTGTACTTCTTGATGTCGATGTGTTTGACGGTTTCTTTGAGGAGATCTTTTTTTTCCATTGTATATATGTTTTATTGTTGATGCATTGTAAGAAAGGGAGCAACGCGAGTGGCTTTACCCTGAAAAACACAATCTTAAATTAATGGATAAACACTAATTGATTTTGCAAATATAAATATTTTTTGGCAACTGATAATTTTTCGCACTATTTTTGTCACTTTAGGTAATTAGAACATATCCTCGTTCTCCATGTCCGGATTCTCGTAGTTCATTTTAGAATCGATAGTTATCGAGTTGCCCATCTGGCTGTCGAACGACACGTTGGGAGCGAGACCCGATGAGAGGTTGAAGCCCATAGCCTCGTCGCGGTTTTCGAACTTGGCGAACTGCTTGATAAACTTGAGACGCACGTCGCCGACCTCGCCGCTACGATGCTTGGCGAGGATGATGTCGGCCATGCCGAGAGTAGAGCCGTTGTCGTCCTCGTATATCTGGTAGTATTCAGGGCGGTAGATAAACATCACGATGTCGGCATCCTGCTCGATAGCGCCCGACTCGCGGAGGTCGGAGAGTTGTGGCTTTTTGGAGCCGCCGCGTGTTTCCACGGCGCGGGAGAGCTGAGAGAGCGCCAGGACAGGGATACCCAATTCCTTGGAGAGAGCCTTCAGCTGACGGGATATCATGCTGATTTCCTGCTCGCGGTTGCCATTGCGTGACATGTCACTGCCGCCCTGCATCAGCTGGAGGTAGTCGATGAAGACCATCTCAATCTTATGCTGCTGCTTGAGACGGCGGCATTTGGCTCTGAGTTCAAAGATGGAGAGCTGCGGAGTGTCGTCGATGAAGATAGGAGCCTCGGCAAGGGCTTGAGTGCGGGCATAGAGCTGAGCCTTTTCACTATCAGGTAGTTTTTCACCCTTCTTGAGGCGGTCGCCCGAGATTCCCGACTCGCTGCTGATGAGACGCATAACCAGCTCCACGGCAGTCATTTCGAGGGAGAAGAAGGCTATAGGTTTCTTCATGTCGATAGCGATGTTGCGAGCCATGGTGAGGGCGAAAGCGGTCTTACCCATAGCGGGACGGGCGGCAAGGATGATGAGAGTACCCGGCTGGAATCCGGCGGTCATGCGGTCCAGTTCGACGAAGCCCGTGGGGATGCCGCTGTAGGAGCCTTCATTGTTCTGGGCCTCCTCAATTTGCTGGAAGGCGTTGTTGAGGACATCCTGCATATTGTGGTATTCCGAATGGAAGTTTTTCTCGTCGATATCCATGAGGGTTCTCTCGGTGCCGTCGAGGAGGTCGAGGACATCGGTAGTCTCGTCGTAGGCTTTCGTCAGGGTTTCGGTGCAGACACGTATGATTTCCCTCTGAATGTATTTCTCAGATATGATACGCGAGTGGTATTCGATATGTGCAGCCGAGACGACACGGCTGGTGAGTTGCGACAGGTACATGGCACCGCCCACAGCTTCCAGCTGACCCTCTTTAATCAGCTGTTGGGTCACCGTCAGTATGTCGATAGGCTTCGACTGCTCGAAGAGGGTGAGTATAGTCTTGAAAATCAGCTGGTGCTCCTGTTTGTAGAAATACTCAGTCCTGAGCATCTGGATAGTGTTGTTCAGAGCCGTCTGGTCAATCATCAGGGCACCCAGCACAGCCTCTTCCAGCTCCAGTGCCTGGGGGGGAGTTTTGCCATTGAGCGAAAAAGCTTGTTCGTAACTTATTCTTTCCTTACGTCTTGCGACGTTTCTCTGTGTTATTTCCATGGTGCAAAAGTACTAGTTTTTTTCGAACGAGATTAGTCATGGCGACTTTTTTTTTTATCAACACTACGCAGCATGTTTTTCTTTAGCATCTTACAATATTTTTTAGACTTAATCGTTTTTCAGTCTGAAATCCGCATTTCCGGAAACGAAGAATTATTATATAACAACAATGAAAAAAAAGAACCTCTATGACCTGTAAGGAGAAGAGACCATATATCATCAGACGCAAGACGCTCTACGCCATCCTGTTCGCGGCAGTCATGCTAGTTGCCAGCGATGTCCAGGGGCAGAGGCGGCGTGGGCGAGGCAACCAAGTCTTCCGAGCCTATCCGTCGTTTGGAGCCACAGCGTCGCAGATGCGAGGCGACGAGTTGCGCGGCTTCAAGAAATGGGGAGTCACGGCAGGCGTAGGAGCGATGTTGGCACTTTCGGACGACGACATGTGGAAAGCGTCGGTAGAGGCCAACTTCTCGCAGCGCGGAGCCTACAACAATACCCACGACCCCTACCGCCTTCTCGGGTTCACGATGAACTATGTAGACATACCGTTAACCTTCCACTTCACCGACCCCTACGGAGGCATCACCATAGGGCTGGGGCTGGTCTACAGCCGCCTGGTACAGCCGCCCCATGGGACCATCCTATATACACCCAACTACTTCATCCCCGACACGAGCGACATGACGTTCAAGAAGAACGACTTCTCGGCCGCCATGGATCTCCGTTTCCCCATCTGGCGAGGGCTGACGATAAACTTCCGCTGGCAGCATTCGCTATTGCCCGTGAAGCAGAACTGGGGTTTTACAGAATACCCGACAAACGCTCCGAACAATCCCGAGAAATGGACAAACAACTGCTATAACAGCTCCATATCCGTCCGTTTGTTGTACGTCTTCGGCGAAGGCAACCACAAACACCGCCACAACAGTCCCTCCCCCAACAAGAAACGCAAAAGAAGAAGATAACAGTGGAACGCATCGCAATATTCCCTGGGTCGTTCGACCCCATGACCACCGGACATCTAGCCCTGATACGCAGGGCGACGGCACTATTCGACAAAATCATAGTAGCCGTTGGCATTAATAGCGACAAAAAAAATTTCCAGCCCTTGGAAGAACGGCTTGCCAACATACGGCGTGCCGTAGCCGACATGCCGCAGGTAGAGGCAGAGACATACAGCTGCCTTACGACAGACTTCTGCCGGCAGCACAATGCGCGCTTCATCCTGCGTGGCGTACGCGACAATGCCGACTATGACTATGAGCGTAAAATCGTCGACATCAACCGCCTGCTGGCTCCCGACATCGAGACCGTCCTGATGGTTGCCGACCCCGAGCATGCAGTGGTGAGCAGCAGCATGGTACGCGAACTCGCCGCCTTCGGAAAAGATGTATCGCAATGGCTAGCCTAAAAAATCATTCCCCCATTAACGAATTAACGAATTAACGTATTAAGGAATTAACACATTAACTCATTAACGTATTAACGCATTAACACATTAACTCATTACCCTCCCACGTTCCTCGACACACCCATAGAATACCTCAAAGGCGTCGGTCCTGCACGCGCTGCACTGCTGCAACGCGAGTTGGGGATATACACCTACGAAGACCTTCTGGAGTACTTCCCCTACCGCTATGTCGACCGCTCCAAGATCTCGACTATCCGCGACCTCGACATCGACGAGCCATACGTTGTGCTTCGCGGAAAGATCCACGACATGCACACTGCCGGCGAGGGGCGTTCCTTGCGACTGACCGCAATCCTGAGCGACAATACCGGTCAGATTGAACTGGTTTGGTTTCAAGGCTTGAAATGGATTAAGGAAAGCCTGAAAAGCGATACAGAATATATAGTTATGGGGAAACCCACGGTCTTCAACGGACACGTCAATATTGCGCACCCCGACCTAGACCGTGCCGACAATGAGAGCAAGACGAACCTTAAATATATACCAATCTATTCGTCGACCGAAAAGCTGAAGAGCAAGGGATTACACACCAAAGGCATAGCCCGTCTCACCGAGCAGCTGCTGCGCATGGCAGGCGGCAACATACCCGAGAACCTGCCGGCATCGCTGATACGCAAATACAAGCTCCCCTCGCGCGCCAACGCCCTAGAGGTTATCCACTACCCCACCCAGCCCCATGACATCACGCTCTCCATGCAGCGGATGAAATTCGAGGAACTGTTCTTTCTGCAACTGGATTACCAGTATGCCAAGCACGAACGCCAGATAAAGAGCAATGGTTATATGTTCACTATTGTCGGAGAGCATTTCAACCGTTTCTACAACGAGAAGCTGGCGTTTGAGCTGACAGGCGCACAGAAACGGGTAGTCAAGGAGATAAGAGCCGACATGCGTAGCGGTCACCAGATGAACCGGCTGCTGCAAGGCGACGTAGGGAGCGGAAAGACCCTTGTAGCGTTGCTCTGCATGCTTATAGCCCTCGACAACGGCTGCCAGGCATGTATGATGGCACCGACAGAGATACTTGCCAACCAGCATTATGCCACCATCAGCAAGATGCTTGACGGATTAGGCATCACCGTGGAGCTGCTCACAGGTTCACTCAAAGCATCCGGAAAACGGAAGGTGAAAGAGCGACTGAGGAAAGGCGAGATAGACATACTCATTGGAACCCATGCCCTTATAGAGAAAGACGTGGAATTTGCCAACTTGGGATTTGTAGTCATCGACGAGCAGCACCGTTTCGGCGTAGAGCAACGTTCCAAGCTATGGACCAAGAGTCAGCGGCCGCCGCATGTGCTGGTGATGACGGCAACACCAATACCGCGAACCCTGGCCATGACCCTTTATGGCGACCTCGACTGCTCAGTCATCGACGAGCTGCCACCTGGACGCAAAGAGATTAAGACCATACACTGCAATGACACACAGCGGCTTAAAGTCTTCGGATTCATGCATCGCGAGATAGCACGCGGACGACAGGTATATGTCGTTTACCCATTGATAGAGGAGTCTGAGACCATGGATTTGAAAGACCTGATGGACGGATATGAGAGCATATCGAGGGAGTTTCCCCTGCCACAGTACCAGATAAGCATCGTACACGGACGCATGGATGGCGCCGCCAAGGAGTACGAGATGGGGCGCTTCAAGCGAGGCGAGACACATATCATGGTGAGTACCACTGTGATAGAAGTCGGAGTAGATGTCCCCAACGCGACAGTGATGGTGATAGAAAATGCAGAGCGTTTCGGACTCTCGCAACTCCACCAGCTTCGCGGTCGTGTGGGACGTGGAGGAGAGCAATCCTACTGCATACTGATGACCAGCAACAAGCTGACAACCAATGGTCGGGAACGCATCAAGACGATGGTCGACACCACCGATGGTTTCCGCATTGCCGAGGCCGACCTCAAGTTGCGTGGACCTGGAGACCTGCAAGGACTGCAACAGAGCGGAATCCTGCAACTGAAGATTGCCGATATTGTGAACGACGAACCCATTATCCGCGCCGCCAGGGAGAGTGTTGAAGAGATACTCAGCGATGACCCCAACCTCGACAATCCCGACAACGGAGCGCTGAAAGTCCACTTGATGAAAAACAAGAAAGCGCTGTCGTGGGGAAGGATAAGTTGAAAACCATAAATACAATCATGAAAAACAGTTTTATTCTACTATTGCTACTCAGTTTCGTTACCCTTTCGTGGGCGCAAGAGAGTGTCGACGAGCTTATTACCAAAGGACTCAATGCCGAGAAGATAGGACTCGACAGCCGAGCACTCGACTATTATACCCAGGCCGTTGCCGCCGCACCCGACAACACAAGCACGCTGCTGCATCTCGGAAAGCTGCAGATGCGACGTGCCCACACCTCCGAAGCCGCCGAATGTTTCCATAACGCTATCCTCATCAACGACACCATGAGCGAGGCTTACGAACAGCTCCTGAAATGCTACATAGAGATGGGTGACTTTGAAGGACATAAAACGCGACATTTCAATGGTGTAGAAGAACTTACTTCAATCGCTGAACGAGCATTGGAACTTAGTCCGCAGAGTGCCGACAACCTATGCAGTATGGCGTTAATCTACAACTACAAGAAAAATTTCACCAACGCCATGCACTGGGCCAATAAAGCCCTTGAAACCAATCCGAAACTACCCCGAGCCACCAACACCCTTGGCGTCATCCTCTACAACCGTGGCAACGACAACGAAGCCTTGCAACAGTTCCGCAAAACCCTCGCCAACGACCCCAACAATGTTGACGCATACTACAATCTAGGTGTAATGTACACGCAGAGAAACAATTACGAGACAGCAATCTCACATTTCCGCAAAGGGTTGCAGCGCGACAACAAATCAATTAAACTGTACTATTTCCTCGGCATCGCCTTCGTGCAGCGAGGCGACGACGCAAAAGCCATACAGTGCTACGAGACCATCATCGGACTCGACAGTCTTTATATCCCCGCCTACAACCGCCTTGGAGCTGTCTACAGCCGCAAGGGAAACTACGATGAGGCAATAGCCTACCACCAGAAAGCCAGCCGTCTGAAACCCAACGATGTGGATTCTTACAAATGCCTTGGTCAAGTATATATCGCAAAGGGCGACTATCCCAAAGCTCTTCGCAGCTACCAGAAAGCCGTGCAAATCAACGACCGCGACCATGAGACCTACTGCCTGCTGGCAAAACTCTATGCAAAACAGGGCAATAAAGCCCGTGAGACATCGAGCTACAAGAAGGCAGCCAAGCTCGGCAACAAGGAGGCACAAGCCTGGATGGTGTCGAAAGGCATGGCATGGTGAAATGATTGTTAATTACTTTTTTTTCAAATCGTTTGCAACAAGATAAAAATGAGTATTTTTGTTTTTGCAGACATTTGATTGATTATGCCATTATCCATTGATAATAAATCCGTTGACAACTTTGTCAAAAACCTTCGGCAAGCCAAAAACATTGCGATTCTGTCGCACATGAACCCTGATGGCGATGCTATCGGTTCTTCTCTGGCGTGCCGCAACTGGATTGTCGACCATCTTTTTGACAACAGTGCAAAGCCTGCTATTGACATCATCCTGCCCCATGCATGTCCGGCCGACATGAAGTATCTGCCCTCGTCGGAGACAATCATCGATGCCGAGAATTGCAAAGAGCGTTGCCTGAAGGCGATAGCGGCAGCCGACGTCATACTTGGTGTCGACTTCAACAACGCAAGCCGCGTGCAGCCCTTCGACGAAGCCCTTATAGAAAGCAAGGCCTATAAGATGATTGTCGACCACCACCACTCGCCTGACACAGAGCTTTTCCAAACTATAATCTCATACCCCGACATCTCATCCACCTGCGAACTGCTCTACTGGCTTTTCCGTCAGGCAGGCGGCGAAGAGTCAGTCAGCGACAAGGTTGCACGTTGCCTTTATCATGGCATAAACAGCGATACCGGAGGCTTCTCCTACTCAAACGAGTCCCCTACCCTCTACGAAGCCACGGCAGCATTGATGCACCATTCTCTCAATGCCTCCGATGTACACAACCGCCTTGTCAACAACTACAGCATCCGAAAAATGAAGCTGCTGGGATACCTGATAAGCCAGCGTCTAAAAGTCTTTCCAAAGGAGGGCTTCGCATATTTCTCCATCACTGCCGAACAACTTGAGGAACAAGGCTGTACACCATACGACCTCGAGGGATTGGTGAACTACACCCTCATGATGGAAGAAGTACAGGTTGGAGCCATGGTCAAGGAGGCTGAAGGGAAAGTAAGGCTCTCCTTCCGTTCCAAGAACGACTTCGATGTCAACCTTTTTGCCCGCAAATATTTCAATGGCGGCGGTCATACCAAAGCCAGTGGAGCCACTTCCCCATACGATTTCCCAACAACGATAGAACTGCTGGAAAGCAACATGCTACGCGAATTATCAACACCGACAGATTAACAAAAAAACAAATATCTTGCGTAAGTTATTTTACATCACCGTTTTAATCACAGTTCTTTCTTCATGTCACAATGACCCGCCGATGGTCATTGGTCCATCAAGAGCGGATAACAACTTGAAAGAGAACCTCATCAACGCCAACCGAACCATAGCACAAGCGGAAGAGACAACCATCGACCAATATGTGTCTCGTCGCGGATGGACTATGGAGAGGCTGCCGGAGGGTGCAAGGGTATGGGAGTACGAAAAAGGAGCCGGCAAGGCAGTGGAGTTTGAAGACAGCGTTTGTGTGGTCTACAGCATTGATGCTGTGAATGGCAGGAATATCTACGAAGCGGTGTCTGAATGCTTTGTTGCCGGTCGACGCCAGCAGATGATAGGTCTCGACCAGGCCGTCCTGCGACTCCACTATGGCAGCAAAGCACGTGTCATCCTACCCTCCGCTCTGGCATACGGCATAGGTGGCGACGGTGACCGCATCCCTCGAAGCACTATACTGGTGCTAGACCTTACCGTTGAAGACAACAGATTAGAAATTAACAATTAACAACTATAAAAAAATGAAAAAAGTATTCAAATTTTTCGCTTTCTCCGTCGCAGTAGTAGCCATGCTCGCCTCCTGCAATAAAGACGGATGGAAAACAACCGAAGACGGTCTCGGCTACAAATTCATCGAGACCAACAAAGATGCCCAGCAAGTTCAGATGGGCGATGTCCTTGTAGGCACCTGTGTGCTGAAACTCAACGACTCCATCCTCTTTAGCGTCGACCAGCCCGACCGAATGATGATGGTCAATCCTGCCGCCTTCAAGGGTGACCTTACCAACGGCCTCCTTATGATGCACCTTGGCGACAAGGCGATATTCAGTGTCTGGGCCGACTCGGTGCAGAAACTCGGATTCCGCTTCCCGCCTTACTACAAGGAAGGTACCGGCATGAAGCTCTACTATGAGATTAATCTCACCGACATCATCACCCAAGAGGAAATCGCTCAGGAACAGGCTCTTTTCACAGAGAACATGCAGCAGCTTCAGGCCGCAGAGCGCGACACTCTGGCAGCCTACGTCGAGCAAAACAAAATCAAAGCCACTCCTGACGAGGAAGGTCTCTACATCATCGTCAACAAGAAAGGCAAAGGCAAGAACGTCGAGATTGGCCGCGATGTCGCCATCAACTACACAGGCCGTCTGCTGAACGGAAAAGTGTTCGACTCCAGCATTGAAAGTGTTGCTAAAAGCAATGACATCTATGACCCTCAGCGTCAGTATGCTCCTCTCAACTACACCGTTGGCCGCATGTCGCTCATCCGTGGTTGGGAGAAGGGTGTCATCAACCAGCCCGAAGGCAGCAAACTCACCCTCATCATTCCCTCATGGCTCGGCTATGGCCAGCAGGGTTCCGGCGACCGCATCCCGCCTAACAGCCCCCTGATTTTCGAAATCGAGATTGTGTCGGTCAAGTAATACCCACGTCAAGACATCCAGAATATTAAAACGCTAAAACCATCGCAAATGCTAAACATCGTTTTATTTGGAGCCCCAGGGGCTGGTAAGGGTACACAGTCCGACCTACTGGTCGAGAAATACAACCTCAACCATATCTCTACCGGAGACCTTCTCCGCAAGGAGATTGCCGACCAGACAGAGCTTGGCAAGCGTATCAAGAGCATTATGGACTCCGGCAGCCTCGTCAGCGACGACATCGTTGTCGAAATGATTGACAAAGCCATAGCCAACGACACTCAAGGCATCCTCTTCGACGGTTTCCCCCGCAATGTAGCGCAGGCTGAGACCCTCGACAAACTCCTTGAAAAACATGGTCGTAAGCTCACCTGTATGGTAAGCCTCGACGTGCCTCGCGAGGAGCTGATACGCCGCATGCTTGAGCGTGCCAAAGTCTCGGGACGCAGCGATGACAACGAGGAGACCATCAAGAACCGCCTCAAGGAATATGAGGCCAAGACCCTCCCCGTTGCCTCATACTATGAGAGCAAAGGCCTTCATGTGAAGGTCAACGGCTTCGGCGACATCAAAGAGATTTCTGCCGCCATTATCGCCGAGATTGACAAGCGTAAATAATACGCCATCAATTTTTTAGGCTGCGGGCGGTCTAGCGACCCCCGCAGTCTCCAATTAACCCATAACTCCTATCCCAGTGACTTCAAATTTTGTTGACTACGTGAAGATTATGGTTCGCTCTGGCAAAGGCGGAGCAGGTTCAGCCCATCTGCTAAGAGTGAAATACAATGCCAAGGCAGGTCCTGACGGCGGCGACGGTGGTCGCGGCGGTCATGTGATACTGCGAGGCAACAATAACCGTTGGACTCTTCTCCACCTGAAATACACCAAGCATGTATTCGCCGAAAACGGCCAAAATGGGGGCCAAAACCTCTGCACTGGTCGCGAAGGCAGGGACGAGATTATCGATGTCCCCCTCGGGTGCATCTGCCGTGATGCAGAGACGGGAGAACAGCTGTGCGAGATTACAGAGGACGGACAAACCGCAATCATAGCCAAAGGCGGCCGTGGCGGTTGGGGCAACGACCATTTCAAGTCGCCCACCAACCAGACACCTCGCTATGCACAGCCTGGCGAACCGGCGGTGGAGAGGTGGGTTATCATCGAACTGAAAGTACTTGCCGATGTAGGTCTGGTGGGATTCCCCAATGCCGGCAAGTCGACATTCCTGTCCGTCGTATCGGCAGCAAAACCCGAGATAGCAGACTACCCGTTCACCACTCTCACGCCTAACCTGGGCATCGTCAAATACCGTGACGACCAGTCGTTCTGCATAGCAGACATACCTGGCATCATCGAAGGCGCTTCCGAGGGTAAAGGCCTAGGACTGCGCTTTTTGCGCCACATTGAACGAAACTCCATCCTTCTGTTCATGGTTTCGTGCGAAAGTATGGACATCAAAAGCGAGTACCGCATCCTCCTTAAGGAGTTGGAAAAATACAATCCTGAGTTGCTCGACAAGAAACGCATCCTTGCAGTCACCAAATGCGACATCCTGGACGAAGAGATGATAAAACAGATGAAACGTACCTTCCCACGCACTCTCCCCACCATAATGGTCAGTGCCGTTACAGGCTATAATATTCAACAGTTAAAAGATTTAATTTTCAACGAATTAAATGGAGAGAATTAAATCGATAGACGAACAATGGTTCTGGTGGATAAATAGCCACCATAGCGACTGGCTCGACTGGATAATGTGGGGCTTTAGTCAGGGTTGGTCGTGGGCCGTTGTCATCCTCTTGGTTTTCTTTTTTGTCACCATACGCAAAGACACTAAGAGCTGGATGTGGTTTCTGATAGGAATAGCACTATGCTTTCTTCTTGCCGACCAGATTAGCACCAATGCCATAAAAGACGGTGTGCAGAGGCTTCGTCCCTGTCATGCGATGGAAGGGGTACGTATGTTCCAAACCGGCAAGGGTGGGCTATATGGTTTCGTGTCGTCTCATGCCGCCAACGGATTTGCTGTTGCCATGTTTATCAGCCTCTTGTATGGTGGACGACAGAGGCAAGACGGTAAAACGCGTAAAGAGGAGAGATTTTGGAATAGTCTCGGTAGCGGGTATAGAACTCCTTGGATTACACCTTTGATGATGACGTGGGCTATCATTCTGAGTTACAGTCGTCCCTACCTCGGAAAGCACTATCCTGGCGACATTATATGCGGAGCCATACTTGGGCTTGGCATTGGCGCAGCCGTCTATTTTGCCATCTCCAAAACAAGACGTTTCATCGCATCAAGATCATTGCAGTGAAGCAGTCGCCGCTTCCACTCTTCACTGCCATGCAACGACTTCGACAAGAGGCACCAGTATTCCTTGATTTTGCGTATCTTAGCCTGCTCACTGATGTTGAGGAGAATGATGTCATCTGTCAACTCGATGATGAACTGCGCTCCAGACATTGGCACATAGTCTGAAGGCTGTTCAAAGTCAGGGAAATCCTCTGGGCACTGCTGTTTTATCAGCCACGGCAACAGAGGGTTATAGAGGGCTCCACGCCCAATCATAACATCTTTTACAGAGGGAAACAGTGTACGGATTTTCTTGTAATCGTACACACTGTTGACATCACCATTGTAGATGACTGGATGTTTTATCAACGGCAATATCTCCGAAAAACGACCGAGGTCAGGAGTCCCTGAATACATCTGTTTGCCAATACGAGGATGAACGGTGACACTCTTCAAGGGATAGTCATTCAGTATAGGAATTATACTATCTATCTCATTCGGAGAGCGGTAACCCAGTCGTACTTTTACAGAAAGTGCAGGTTTGATGGCAGGCACGACGGCATCAAGGATTGCCCTGACCTCATCGGGGAAAGGCAAGATTCCTGAACCTCTATGTTTTGCAGCGACACGACGCATTGGACAGCCCATGTTCCAGTTCACCTCGTCGTAGCCTAGGTCGTACAACCTGTTGGCAAGGTCGATAAAGCCATCTGTCTCATGGCCAAGCAATTGAGGGACTACCAGCATCAACCCTTTGTTCAGTTCGGGGAGAACATCCTCTACCTTTTTGCCTGCATCCTTGAGGTTGCCATGAGTAATGGACAGAAAAGGACTGACACTCAAGTCGAAAGCATAAGGATAACAACGGCTGTAAGCCTTTCGGAACAACAGTTCGGTCAAGCCTTGCATTGGGGCTAGAATCAGCATTCCACCTCCTTCTTTCTTTGGTCGAGGTATAAATCCAATTTGCCAGTCAGCTGAGAACCCACCTTAACGACTGGTCGATATAACATTGACGACTGTTTAATGTCGCATGTTAATACTTTTTCTTTCAAATCGATAACAACAATGTAATAAAGTAGTACTCCAACGATGCATACCGCTTTGGTCATGCCCAAAAGAGCACCTGCAAGGTTGTTCACAAAACCCACATGCATCAGTTTGACAAAACGCTCAACAAGCTTGCCCAGGAAAAGGGCAAAAACGATAACACCAACAAAGAGTATGAAGAAAGAAATCAACAGGGAATTACTGCCCTTCAATCCAATCAGTAACGACACCTGATTAGCCATCCTGACGGCAACGATGCAGCCGACAACGACGCCTACTAACGATGATAGTTCGAATATTAGTCCCCTTTTGTAGCCTTTGAAGACCAGATAACCCAAAGGTATGGCAATCAAGATGTCAAGAAAATTCATTAGTTGTTGAGTTTTTTGTTTAACGTTTGACGTTTTATGGTTTAGGTTTTACGTTTAACGTTTGACGGTTTAGGTTTTACGTTTAACGATTGACGGTTTAGGGTTTACGTTTGATGGTTAATGGCAAATGGACAATAGCCCACGAATACCTTCCTGAGACTAGAAAACGGCAGATAATAAATTAAATTTTGCTGAATGAAAGAATTTTACTACCTTTGTAAACGCAAATGTAGGGAAAAAGTGGCGTAAAGACAACTTTATCTGTTTTTTATGAATAATATATAATAAAGGGAGACAGAAAAAAGTTATTTTATGTTGCACGATGAGGCGAAATGATACATAGTGACACACATCTGCACACATTCTGCCCGACGGGAAACAAACGTGCGGGTTGGTGCATACCAATATGGGACTGACCGTGACGGGAGTGTGGATTTTTGGATTTTCGGATTTACGGATTTACGGATGTTCGGATTTATAAGATTGGATGATGCAAAAGTTTTTCGAATACCAACTTGACGAGGATATCAATTTGATAACTCGATATTTAGATGATGCCACGACGGGGGAACCGAAGGTGGTGGGGTGCATTAACCCCCACTCGTTTGTGGTGGCTCTGGATGACGAGGCTTTCCATAAGGCGCTGATGTACTGCGACTACCTGCTGCCCGACGGGGAAGGCATCTGCATGATGCTGAGAAGATACCGCAAGGTGGAGGTGGCGAAGATTGCGGGGGATGAGCTACACCGTCACATACTCTCGTACATAGGCCAAAGGAATGGGAGGGTGTTCTATATGGGCAGCAACGAGCATGTCCTGGAGCTCATCAGGAAGCGGATAGCGAAAGAGTACCCGACGGTGACGGTAGGGACGCTATCGCCATCGTACTGCGACGAGTTGAGCAGGGAGGAGAGCGACGAGATTATCTCGACAATCAATGACTTCGCCCCCGATGTGCTTTTCGTGTCGATGACGGCACCGAAGCAGGAGAAGTGGGTTGAGAAATACCGCAAGGAGCTCAGGGCGGTGAAGCTGGTAGCCTCGATAGGGGCTGTATTCGATTTTTATGCCGGCACGGTGAAGCGAGCCCCACAATGGGCTGTGAAGCTGCATCTGGAGTGGCTGGTGCGATTCGTGAAGGAGCCACGCCGTATGTGGAGACGCAATCTCGTCTCTGTGCCGCGCTACCTGAGATACATAAGAGAAAACCATGACAAAATGTAAGACGGATTTTCGGATTATACGGATTTTCGGATTTTCGGATTAGACGGATTTTCGGATTAGACGGATTTTCGGATTAGACGGATTTTCGGATTACATGGATTTTCGGATTACATGGATTTTCGGATTACATGGATTTTCGGATATTCGGATAATAAATTTCACACAGGTAAAGCAAACAAAAAAAAACTATGAATAAAAACGTGGCGATAACCTTCGAATAGTGGTCACGCATGAGATTGCTGAGCTTGCGGCGATGTTCAACAACAAGATCAATGCCCTTGAGGGTGGCGAGTCTCTGACGACCTACATGGTGAACGACAACGGCTGCATCAACTTCCCACATATCGACACTGTGAAGGTGGAGGGCATGACCTGCAGCGAGGTCGAGCAGCTTATAGCGAAAAAGATAGCAGACAAGGGGTTGGCGACAGGCACAACGGTGAGTGTTAAAATCATCAACTTCAAAGTCACGGTGATAGGCGAGAGTGCGACAGGCGTTTATGAGTTCGACGACGAGATTGTGACCATCTTCGACCTGGTGGCTAAAGCCAACCTTGCACAGGGTAACGCCAATGGCGGTGCGGGCGGCATCGGCATCCGCAGAGACAAGATTCTGGTGATGAGGGAGGTGAACGGCGTAATGCAGTCGGCCTTTGTGAGCCTGCTGTCGAAGGACATCTTCTATTCGCCCTACTACTACCTGCAACAGAACGACATCGTCTACGTGTGGCCTTCGAAGACCTCGATACGAGGCAGCAACCGCATCGTTGACTTCTGGCTGAGCAGGCTTTCGATAGTCACCTCGGCTGTAAGCATCGTGACGCTGATCGTCACACTTGTGGCAAAGAAGGAGACTCGTTGATATGTTGATATGAATAAATAAACTAAACTGAACTGTAAACTGAGAACAAATGATAGACCAAGCAAAAACTGACACTGCTGCTGTTGTAAGAAAGAGCACTAACCGCTTCATTATCCATAACATCATCGAACTCTTCATGTCGGCATGGTACTGGATAATAGTGTCGATGGTGATATGTTTCCTCTGTGCGTGGCTCTACCTGAAGATGAGTCCCGACACCTACTCTGTCGCCGCCACGATACAGATAAACTCGCCCGACACCCAGATAAACCAGGATGTGATGAAGGCTTTCCGGTCGCCCAGCACTGCAGAGAAGGAAATACACTTCTTCATGTCGCATCAGGTGGTGCAGGATGTCGTGGAAGAGCTGAACCTGTCGGTGACATACATCAAGCCACACCTCTTCCTTGATGAAGACCTCTACACCAATTCGCCCATCGAGGTCCATTTCATGGAGAACAACTATCCGTCGTGCAACTTCGAGATTGAGTGTTACCAGGACAGATACCGGCTGCAAACAATAGAGACCGAGAAGGGTCATTCGCCCATGACATGGGATGGAAAGTACGGTGACACCCTAGTGACACCCAAGGGTGTGTTGGTGGTCACGAAGCGCGAAGGCTATTCCAACATCACCAAGGAGAAGCTACAGATACGCTACCTCTCGCTGAACGACGCCACGGGGTACTACCTGGGTCGCATGAGTGCCTTTATCGTCGACGAGGATGCGGGCAACATAAGGCTGTCGATGACCGACATCAACATGAAGCGTGCCATAGATGTCGTCAACCTGTGGATAGACTCTTACAACCGCCGGACAGTGGAATACAAGAACCGTGTGGCAGAGAACACGGCACGTTTCATTGAAGAGCGACTGGCGGTGATAAGCGTGGAGTTGTCGGACGTAGAGGTAGACCTTGAAGACTATATGCGCCGCAACAACATCAGCGACGTGAACACCGAGCTGGGCGGCAACATCAGCAGCCGAAGCCAGTATACACAGTCGTCGATAGAAGAGGAGGTGGCGATACGTATTGCACGCGACCTGCAAAACAAGGTGCGTGAAGCTGAGCCATATACGGTCCTTCCCAACATCTCGATGGGGGACGGCAGCGTCAGCCCGATGATAACAGAGTACAACAAGCGAGTGCGGGAACGCGAGGTTCTCATCCACAATTCGAGTGCCAGCAGTCCGCTGGTGATTGACAAGGAGCAGCAGCTGGAGCTGCTACGCAGCACAATCATACAGACCATCGAGAACTACATACAGTCGACGCAGATACGCATGCGCGAATACCGCAACCAGGAGCTGCGCACCTCGACAGCCATCAGCATGGTGCCCACGCAGCGTCGTGAGATGCAGTCGTTTGTACGCCAGCAGTCGATCAAGGAGCAGCTCTACCTCTACCTGCTCAACAAGCGAGAGGAGAACGCGCTGAAGATGACCATCACCGATGCCGACACACGCGTCATCGACTATGCCGCAGGCGGCAAGATATCGCCTGTGCCCAGCAAGGCCTATACGCTGGCGTTCCTCATAGCCCTTCTGCTGCCCGTCGGCGTGATACTGCTCATCAAATGGCTCGACGTCCGCATCCGCAGCAAAAAAGATGTAGAGGCCTACTGCTCCATTCCCGTCCTGGGCATCATACCTATGGTAGAGGGCTATGGCTCACGCATCATCACCAAGAGCGGCAAAGACCGCTTCAACGAGACCTTCCGCATCCTGCGAAGCAACATCGATTTCATGAGCAACGATATTGAGGGGGGGAAGGTGCTGATGCTCACCTCCACCATGTCGGGTGACGGCAAGAGCCTGGTGGCGTACAACATAGCGCTGTCGTATGCATACGCCGACGAGCGTGTGCTGCTGATAAACTCCGACATCCGCAAACGCGAGACCTGGCACGGCAGCAAGGAGAAATACAAGCACGGCCTCACGACGTACCTTGCCGGCAAGGAGAAATCGATAGAGGACATTATTGTAAAAGACAACATCTTCGAGGAACTCGACGTCATCCACAACGGTCCCATCCCACCCAACCCCGCGGAGCTGCTGATGAGCAGACGCTTCGACGAGCTGATAGCGTGGGCAAAGAAGAACTATGATGTCATCATCATCGACTGCGTCCCCATCGACATCGTCTCCGACGCCACCATTGTGAACCGGCTTGTCGACGCGACATTCTTCGTCATCAAGGAGAAGACCAGCGACCGCCGCATCCTCATGGAGCTTGAAGAGTTCTACCAGATGGGCAAACTGAAGAACATGAGCATCATCCTCAACAACTACAAGATACGCAAGCACAGCTACGGCTACGGCGGCTACGGTTACGGCTATGGTTACGGCTACGGTTACGGCTACGGCTACGGTTACGGCTACGGTTATGGCTATGGCGACAACGAGAGCGACGCTGAGACTGAGAAACAAAACGATAACGTTGTCGATAACGTCAGCCAAACCGAAGAAGAGACAGACAAACAATCCAACAACATTATCGATAGGCTAAAAAACAATAAGAGTAAAAAAGGCTGAAAAGCAGACGTCAAAAAACTGATTATCCAATGAAAGCAAGAAAGTTGTTATCCTGTTTATTTGCGCTGACGATAGCCGTCAGTGTCCAGGCACAGGTAGACAAAAACAAATATACTCCCCGTGGCGAGATAATGCATTCGGAAGACACATCCGTCGTCAGAGGCGAGAAAGGTGTCGGTTGGGTCAGGGCCCACCTGCTGGACGACTGGTTCTTGCAGATGCAGGGAGGCGGACAGCTCTACTATGGCACCGACGACCGCGAAGGAGCCTTTCGCGACCGTCTTACCGGCAACGGCGAGTTCCAGATAGGCCGTCGCATCTTCCCGATGTTTGGATTCCGTGTCGGACTGGGTTATGGCTATGCGCATGGTTTCCTGACCAAGGAGCATTACTATACGCACAGAAGTTCGATACTCTCTCACGGCTTCTCAGGGGAGTGCGGCACCGACGCCAACGGCAACCAATACGGCGGCTACTACTTCGACTATGAGGGCAACGAGGGGCTGCTGATTCAGAAATGGAAATATTTCTATTTCGGCGGCGACATCTTCCTGGACCTGGCCATTTTCCGCGGCTCCGAGAACTACGACCCCTACCGTAGATGGAACAACATAATATATATGGGAGCCCACAACAGGTATGCCCTCTCCGAGAGGGACACCACCAACCACCGCACCGAGGGCCATATAGGCTACGTGGCTAAATACAACATCACACCCAACTGGAGCATCTATGCCGATGCCCGCCTATCGTTCATAGAGAGGCTCTTCGACCGCGAATGGATGCCCGAGCTGGAGTCGGCTGGCATGGGACTCGACGCTGTAGCCAACCTGCAGATAGGCATCACCTACAAATTCAACTACCGCACAAGAGAAGATCGCGACCGTTTCAAGACCAAGGACCCAGCAGAGAGAGAGAGCAATGTGGTGACCCACTTTTTCTACGTCAAGCTGCGCGACTCCAACTTTGTGTCGACCATCGACACCACCATCACCGAGACCCTGTACGACACTGTGCCTACAGCCGACATGATGGACACCCTCTTCTGGCTCACCAACGACATCAACCGCTGGCAGTCGCTGCTGGACAACAGAGGCAAGGTTGACGGTCTCGACACCAACACCCTCGGTCTTATACTGCCTTACGAGCAGGTGTTCTTCGAGCGCGACAAGTGGGACATCCTGCCGAGCGAGGCAACAAAGATAGAAAAGATGGCTCAGATTATGAACATCTATCCGGAGACCAAGTTCATACTGATTGGCAGCGCCGACTCGAAGACAGGTACCGTCAAACGCAACATCTTCCTTGGTCATGTGCGCGCCGATGTGGTCTACAACTCATTGGTCACCGAATACGGAATCGACTCGACGCGACTGTCGCGCGAGTACCTCGGCGGTATTCTCGACTATATGCCTTACGAGCTGAACCGTAGCACCGTCATCCTGATGGACCACCCCTACGTACGCAGGATGTTTGAACAGATGAAAGCGCAGGGCAAGGCCGGCGGACGCGATGCAAAAATTGTGAATGGTGAATTGTGAATGGTGAATTGACAATAGAATCAACAAACGTAATACTTTAAAGATGAACTATAGAAAAACTACAATCTTTTTCCTACTGGTTGTCGCGAGCCTGACACTCAACGCACAAATCGAGAGACAGGAAACCCACCATCATTCCGACACCACACGTGAACGCGGAGAACACAACGTAGGTTGGATCCGTTCCCATATAATGGACAACTGGTTGATTGGTCTACAGGGCGGCGGACAGCTGTATTGCGGCTACGAGGACTTCAAGGGTCCTCTGGGCAACCACCTCTCGGGCAATGTCGAGGGCTTTGTCGGCCGCTGGCTATTCCCCATGTTCGGACTGCGTGCCGTAGCCGGCTACGGCACTTCGCATGGTTTCATCACCCTCGACACGTACAACAGGTATCGTGACGACATCATTGCCAACGGCGGCTTTGGGACCAGCGACGGAACCACGACGACGGTAAGGAACAACCCCTCGATACCCGACGGCGCCCTAGGCGGATACTACTTCCCCCTCGATGGTAGGGACGACGTGCTGATACAGAGATGGGACCAGCTCTACGCCGGACTTGACCTGATGCTGAACCTCAGCTACATGAAGCGCTACGACCATGTGCGCCTCAACCGCCGTGTGGAGAACCTAGTCTATCTGGGATTCAACATCCGCATGGGTATTTCAGAGGCACATAGCGAGAGGGGGTCCGACAGATTTGGCCGCCATGTCGAGAACGGCAACTTTGTCAACACCAACTTTGCAGCCGAAGGCCATATAGGCTACATGGCGAGATACAAGCTCACAAGGCACTGGACTGTGGGGCTCGACGCCCGACTCTCCCTGATAGAAGGGCTCTTCGACCGGGAGAAGCTGCCCGGCGTCGAGAAGATGACGCCCGACATGAACCTGGACGTTATGGGCGGGCTGACCTACAATTTCAACCTGCGTAGCAATACAAAGCGTCTGCAATACTATGTGGAGCAGAACATGCTGCCCTACAACATGGATCCCGACAGCGTGCCCAGCTTTATCGACTACATACAGATTGAGGACGTCGACATCATCAACGTCATCGACACCCTCTATGTCTATATCCACGACACCATCAACGACGTGACCACCATCGAACGCAAGAAAGAGCTGGAGAAAAAACGCAGAAAGCTGATAGACCAATTCAACAGCGTACCGCCCAACGCCACGCTGAGCAGCATACTCGACAAACGCCTGCTGCCTTACGAGATGGTATTCTTTGAGCGCGACAAATGGGATATCCGTCCGCAAGAAGAGATGAAGATTGCCAAGATGGCACGCATCATGAAAGCCTTCCCCGAGTTTACCTTCACCCTCTATGGCTCGGCAGACTCGAAGACCGGTACCGTGAAACGCAACTGGTTCTTGAGCGAGAACCGTGCCGACGTGGTCTACAACAAGCTGGTCTACGAATACGACATCCCCAAGGAGCAGCTGAGACGCGAATGGCTCGGCGGCATCCTCGACTACGACCCCTACATCCTGAACCGCACCACGGTCATAATCATAGACCATCCGGCGGTACGCCAGGCGTTCGAGGAGATGAAGTCGCAACGCAAAGCCGGCGGCGGAGTGGCGACGTACTAGTTGTTGACAGGTTGATAGGTTGATCTGATGAAGATACTACTGGTACATAACGACTATGGGAAATATAGCGGCGAAGAGGCTGTTGTGGACCGCATGATTGCCGACGGACGCAAGGCTGGGTATGAGATAGAGACCCTTCGCAGGACCTCGAAGTTCTCGCGCGACAATTTCTGGGGGCGTGTCCATGGTTTCTTCGCCGGCATCTGGAGCATCTCGGGACGGCACATGATGCGAGAGGCACTGCGTACCTTCCAGCCCGACATAGTACACATCCACAACCTCTACCCTTTCATATCGCCTGCCGTCCTTCCCCTCTGCCGCAAGGCCGGCGTGAAAGTAATCATGACGGTGCACAACTACAGGCTGATGTGTCCCACTGGGCTTTTCCTGCGCGACGGGAAGCCCTGCGAGAACTGTCTGCGCAACGGCAACGAGCGCGACTGCATACGCTACAACTGCGAGAACGACCGTTTCCGCTCGTTGGGCTATGCGCTGCGAAACATGGTGGCGCGCCGCACCAGAGCCTATCTCGACAACGTAGACTTCTTCTGCTGCCTTACAGGCTTCCAGCGGCAAAAGATGATTGAGGCCGGCTTTGATGCGGGACGCATCAAGGTGTTCCCCAACTATGTGAAATACGAGAAAGCAGAGTCGCCCAACGAGGTGACCGAAGCCTGGGGGAAAAAGTTTGTAGGCTATGTGGGACGCCTAAGCAATGAGAAGGGCGTCGACATGGTTGTTGAGGTTGCACGCCGCCATCCCGAGATTGAGTTCCGCATGGCGGGGAGACTTCGCGAGAACATGGACCTTGACATCCCGTCCAATGTGCGGCTGCTGGGGCAGATAAGCCCTGCCCTGTTGGCACGGTTCTACGAGAAGGCCGCCTTCATAGTGATGCCTAGCCGCTGCTACGAGGGTTTTCCTATGGTGATGCTCGAAGCGTCGTCGCACCGTCGCTGCTGCATAGCGCCAAACCATGGTGCCTTCCCCGACCTGATGAC